>CAVKQI010000001.1:0-519 GCA_963658405.1 bacterium
GCAGCGGCAGCCTGAGGAGAATTTCGCGAAGGCGAATTCTCCGAAAGAAATGCCCAAAGGCATTTCTTTTGGTCACGAATTGATGACGTTTACGGCATCAATCGATTTTGAAAAAAATGCCATCAGACATTTCTTTCAAACTTTCTTCCTGGGTCATTTTCTTCTCTGCCGGTCCTTTTTTATTTATTTGTCTATTCTGGCCAGCCACATCGAGGATTTGCGAAGCAAATTCGAGATGTGGCTAAACAGATACGTTTATTTTTTAAATCCAAAACAATCGCGTAGGTCAAGCAACGAGATGGTTGGTACAACGATATACTTGTTGATTCCTATTATCATTCATTTGTACTTTGTTGTCAATAGTACAACGTTGTATTTATTTTATTTTTACTTCTGCATTTTTTGTCTCGTTTTTATACATTGTATATAGTTTCAAAGCCAATTTAACAGGGAAAATGTCCTGGATCTGCAGGAAATGGCGAATGGGGTTCTGAATAGCCACGAAATGGGAAGGAACTG
>CAVKQI010000001.1:529-9533 GCA_963658405.1 bacterium
GGAAAGGAACTGTCAAACGGATTTATTATACTTGTACATCGTTGTAATTGACATTAAAATAGAATTATCAGAATACATGAAGGAGATCTGCATGGTTACACTTAAAGATATTGCACAATATACGCAATTATCCCCCAGTACAGTTTCGATCGTATTAAAGGGAAACGGTGATGCCCGCAAAATAAAAAAAGAAACACAGCGCACAGTTCTTGATGCTGCCAAAAAGCTGGGCTACAAGCCAAATGTTCAGGCACGGGTTTTACGCGGAGGCAGTTCCAACCGAATGGTCATCACCCTTTTCTGGGCATCTGATATCCGTATTCACATGCTTTCCCGCTTTATCAATGGTTTGCAGGAATGTCTGGTGCAGAACAATTATCCCTGCGATCTACAGATTAAACCTTATGAGAACAATCGTCTCAATGAAGCCCTGAACAACCAGGCCATCCTGGCATCCAACGGCATGATCATCTGTAATCCCTCGGAGACAGACATGGAATTTCTGGAAAGTCTTGATGCCGGAGTTCCTATCGTCCTATACAATCGCTATTCCGATAAATATGCGACCATTAACATGGACGACCACACCATCGGAGAACTCCCGGCTCATATTTTTGCAAGGCACCGGAAAACAAAACCCGCTATTTTGAAATCACCGGCCACCTTTAACGGCATGAATATCCGTACTGATATTTTTGCGTCTACTGCTGCAGAGACTGGAATGGATTTACCTGTGTCCATACAGATTCCTGACAGCATGGAGGGAGGCTATAAAGGCGCATTACAGCTCTGTTCCGGTGATTTTCTGCCTGACTGTCTGTTTTGTACCTCTGACAGCATCGCTCTTGGTGCTTTAAAGGCATTCCATGAAAAAGGGATCCGGATCCCAAAGGATATCGAGATCATCAGTGTTGGAAACGGCAACCCCGACCAGGAAGAATATGCAATTCCTTCTCTATCTGTTATCAGTCTGCCTATGGAAGCTATGGCTGCCGCATGTCTGCGCACTGTTTATACCTTTTTGTCCGGCGGTGATTACAAAGCAGGCACTTCGGGATTTCCAATTCACTACGTTGCAAGGGAGAGCTGTCCTGAATAACCCAGACAGCTCTGTTTATGTTTCCTCCCGGGATACCACGGGCAGTATGCCGGTAATTTTTAATAAAATAATACTTTCCCAATCTACCGGACTATAGGATCGACCTGAATCCGGGTGATCAGGAAAGTATTAATTGCCTACAGTGCCGAGGGCGTTGCGATATTCTCCCACTCAAAGTAAGCAAGTTTCTGAAGCTCTGTCTCCGGCTCTTCTGCGTTCCAGCCATAGGCAAAGGGCAGCAGCGGCTCCTCCAGCTCCTCGATCCGGTCTGTCACGCCGTTTACATAATTGCGCAGGCTCTCTCCTACCTCGATGAGGCGCTGGCGCAGACCGCCGATGCGGATGGACTGCACGTCAAAACCGAAGGTCTTATTTTCCTTATACCACTGCTCCTTGAAGACGTGGTAGAACGCATCCAGCTGCACTGCCAGCTCCGGGATCTCCATCTCGCTGATCACCCGCAGGCTCTCTTTGTCTCCTTCCAGATAGGCCCTGCGCAGGCGAATCCCCAGATCTGCCTTCATGGTCAGGGCCTGACAAAGACCTGCCTGAGTGCGCAGCACCTGGGAAAACCGGCTCTTCTCACCGCGAACCAATGCGCTGTCCAGCGCCTCTACCGTCTTTGCGTAATAACCTTCCTCCAGGGAAGCTGCCACAGAATCGAAAGTCCCTGTGAAGGGATCATTGTAGAGCAGGAACTTGCTGGCATTATTAAGAGCACCGGGCTGCTCTGCGCCGGGATTGGCCTGATCGGCGAGGAGATAATCCGCCCAGGTGATACCGGTCAATGTCTTAAAGCCGTCCTCGGTCAAGGCCCCCTCATAGGCTTCATTGGCATCGGCAAAGAGTGCCGGCAGGGTGGAAAACTGGCTGGCCTCTGCGCCGTTATCTCCCCAACCGGTGATGACTACCGAAGAAATCCCCTTCTTTTTGCAGGCCGTCATGGCGGCCTTTCCGATGGCGATACTGTAGTGATTGTTGGGTGTAAAGCCGCTCCACTTCCAGGCACCTCCCGCAAAGGCAATCCGCTTTGTCAGAGACAGATGACTGTCGATCATCTTTTCATAGTGTGTCTCATCGGTTGAATAATAATCCCAATAGACAAGCTCTATATTTTCCGGAATCTCTATGCCGGTATTTTCTGCCGTCTTTGCGCCGTCCTGGGCATAATAATCCCCGCCGCAGGAGAGCCGGAAGAACATATCGCTCCACATCTGGGGCTCCAGATCGTATTTGCGGCAGATCTCCAGCACCCGTGCAAGATGCCGCTGCATGATGCCGATCCGGTCCTGATAGCCATGCGCATCCAGATACTTGCCGAGCCCCACCATGTGTGCCTCGTCCATGCCGATGTTGATGCGCTTAGAGGGAAAGGCCGCTGCCACAGAGCCCAGGTAACGATCGAGGAATGCATACGTTCTCTCATCCTCTGCCAGCAGAATATCGTTGACGTCGGTGAATTCCTGATAATGCGGATAACGCATCAGCTGGTTAAAGTGGGCCAGGGTCTGCACATAAGGCCGCAGCTCCATGCCAAAGATCTCCGCATAGGCCGCTGCCTCCTGAATTTCCTCTCTGGAATAGGCGCCGCGCATATAGCCTGTATACGGTTCTCCCTCCACACGGATCGTATCCTCGATATAGAGGCCCAGGAAGTGATAGCCCATCAGGGAAAGGGTGCGGATCAGCTCCTTGATCGTCTCTACCCGCAGCACGGCGTTGCGGGAGCAGTCCGCCATGTAGCCCAGTTCTGCAAACCCTCTGCTCTCCTCTCCGCTCTTTTCCGCACTCTGGGCCGCTGCCAGCAGCGCCCGGCAAAGGTCTGTCCGCTCTGAATAGGTGATCCGCAATGTATCACTCTCTTTATCAAAGTGATATCCCGGTGCTCTCTGCGCATCCTTTACGGCCTCCAGGGAAAAAGTCCCCTGCTCCGCTCCCTCTGCCAGGATCGGCGCCGTCTCCCGCACCAGATCCTCATATTCCTTTTGCTGCTGTGTCAATGTGATCTTCAAATTATGTATCCCCCTCCGTTCTCTTTTTTGTCTTTACAGTTCTTCTTTCTATAACTTCCGTCCCGGAAGTATCTTGATCTTGGAAGTACCTTGATCCCGGAAGCACATCCATCCTTGTAATGGATCTGTCTTCTGTCTTCACAATGCCTTTGTCATTTTTTTCTGCGTACATTACCTATTTTGCATCAGCATTTCTTCCCTGTCCAGACAAAACCGGCATGCTCTTTGCAATCGAGCATGCCGGTACGAACAGATATGTTAAAACTCTACAATCTTTCCATTATGGGTCACGGTGAACTTTCTGGCTGCAAAGTCTGCATCCAGCACCGCCTCATCTTCGCCGTTTCGGCGGACGATCCGCAGAGAGTGATCGTCGGTATTTTCCAGTGCGAAGCTGCCGTTAAAGGCATCCGCCGTATTGCGGAACTCCATGAGCTTTAACAGGCTGGCCACCACGGGTCTTTGCACTTCCTGGGCGATCTCTTCCTTTGTGTAATAATGACGGTTGATATTGCGGCCCACCTTGGTCTCTTCCAGGAGCTTTAAGTCATTTCTGCCGGCTAAGAGGCCCACATAGTAGACCTGCGGGATGCCGGGCGCAAAGAACTGCACGGCTCTGGCCAGCAGATAGGCATCATCGTCATCGCCCAGCGCTGAATAATAGGAGCAGTTGACCTGGTAGATGTCCAGGTTGTTGTAGGCCTCCGAGCTGTAGATCTTCTTGACATTGGCGCCGTATTTAAAGATATCCTCTTTGGTCCGCAGGATCTCCTCATCCGGCAGCAGATCCTTGACATCCACCACACCGATGCCGTCGTGGGTATCCAGCGTAGTGAAGCAGTTGCGGGGGCAGATCTCCAGCCAATGCTTTAAGTATTCTGTCTGTCCGTAGTAAATGCCGTTTAAGAGCAGCATAGGCAATGCAAAGTCATAGACCGGGAAATCCTTGGCCGCGATCTTCTGCTGCATGGTATAGTGCTCATGGATCTCCGGCAGGATCTCCACATTCTTGGGCTTTAGGATATCCTCTGCCTCTTTTAATAATTCCCATACATCCGGCTCCACAAAGAAGCAGGAAGTATCCGCCCGCTTGGTGGCATAGGCAAAGGCATCCAGACGGATCAGGGCGGCGCCGTGGTCTGCCATCCACTCTAAGTTGCTGCGAAGGAACTGCTTTGCCGTCTCGCTCTTGCAATTGATATCGATCTGTTCCTCATCAAAGGTACACCACACCTTTTCCTCGGTGCCGTCCGCAAAGTGAGCGATGGTATAGGGCGCTCTGGGCTTTCTCTTGTAGATCTTGTCCACCTGCTCCTGGGTCGGCTCGCCGTTTTCCCAGAAATCCTTGTAGCGGATAAAGAGATCATGCCACTTCGAGGCATCCTTTTTTTCCAGGAAATCCTGATAGTAAGGGCTGTGCGCAGAGATGTGGTTGATCATATAGTCAAACATCAGATAATAATTCTCTGCAATAGCCTTTACGTCATCCCAGTTTCCGAAGGCCGGATCCACTTCCTTATACTCCATCGGCGCAAAGCCACGGTCTCCGGAGGAAGGAAAGAAAGGCAGGATATGCACGCCTCCGATAGCCCCGGAAAAATACGTATTCAGTACCTCGTTTAAATCCTTCAGATCATGCCCCATGGAGTCCGAATAGGTGATGAGCATGATTTTATTTTCCAAATGCTTCATAGATTTCTTTTCCTTTTTTTACTGATTTATCACGTGTTGCTGCAGCCTGCCGGAAAAGCTGTCAGGCTTTCCTACAGGTTTTCTCCGTTGGCTGCGATCACATCCTGATAGAAATAACCGGAATCCTTTATCGTCCTCTTCTGGGTCTGATAGTCCACGTAGATCAGGCCGAAGCGCTCGGAATAACCGTAGGACCACTCGAAATTGTCATGGCTGCTCCATGCAAAATACCCCCGCAGATCCACGCCGTCCTCCGCCGCCCGGCGGTATTCCTGCAGATAGCGGTGCATGAAGTCCACGCGTGCAGCGTCATGTACTTTGCCGTCCAGGGATACCCAGTCGTGGGAGGACATGCCGTTTTCTGTATTATAGAAAGGCTTCTGATAGCGCTCATAGAGGAATTTCGGTGCCCAGTACATGCAGGCCGGTGTCACAGGCCACTGGATCGCCGTCTTTGCGGCGCCGTCCGGACGCTTTACCCGGACCGGATCACCATTTTCATCGGCACGGACCGGCACGGCATTGTACATATTCTGTCCGTAAAAATCCAGGGGCTCGGAGATGATCTTCCAGTCCTCTTCGGTCAGCGGCGGCATGTACTTTCCGAAATAGCGCACTGCCTCCTCCGGGTAATGTCCGAAGAATACCGGATCCGACCACAGAGCGATATTCCAGACGGCCGCCTGCAGGTTGTCATCCGGCAGCACGAAGTTGGCTCTTCTGGCCGCCTCTATATCCTCTGCACTCTCGGTCTCGGGATAATAGAGTCCGCTGCAGGGCGCGCATCCCACCTCAATGGGGCGCTTTGCATGCCGGCGCAGCTCCTGCACTGCTCTGCCGTGGGCCTTTAAGAGATTCTGCCATACATGGAAGAATTCATAGCCGCCCACTTTAAGGCCCGGCGCATGCTCTCCGGTAAGATATCCCAGTCCTGCCACGCACTGCGGCTCATTGATGGTAAAAAACTTTGTCACCCGATCGGAGAAACGCTCTGCTACAATCTTTGCATAAGCGGCAAACCATTCCACGATATCCGGATTCATCCATCCGCCACGGAGCTGGAGCGCATAGGGAAGATCCCAGTGATAAAGGGTAATAAAAGGCTCAATGCCTTCTTCTAAAAGCGCATCGATCAGGGCATCGTAGTAAGCCAGTCCCTTTTCATTGACCTCTCCTGTGCCCTCCGGCAGGATCCTGGACCAGCTTAAGGAAAAGCGATAGGCCCCGATGCCCAGCTCCTTCATGAGCTTTACATCTTCCTTAAAGCGATGATACTGATCACAGGCCACATCGCCGTTTTGTCCTTCATAAATATGTCCCGGCTCTTTGCAAAAGACGTCCCAGATATTTAATCCCTTGCCGTCCTCATAGGCTGCGCCTTCCACCTGATAAGAAGCAGTCGCCGTGCCCCAGACAAAATCCTTTCGAAATCCCATATTATTTTTTCCTCATAATTCGCCGGCCAAGCCGCTCTTTGGCTTCGCCGGCAGATTTTTCTCCAATGAATTGCTTAGCCCTTTACGCTTCCTGCTACGATACCTTCGATAATGTACTTCTGTCCGATCAGATACAGGATCAGCACCGGCAGCATCATCAGCACCAGGCCTGCCATCATGGGTGCATAATCGGCGGAATGGGTGGTCAGGAAGGAATAGGTCATCAGCGGCAGGGTCTTAACTTCCTTTACAGAGAGGAAAGTGCTGGCCAGAATGTAGTCATTCCAGATGGACAAAGCGGTAAAGACCACGCAGGTGATGGTGATGGGTTTCAGCAGCGGATAGATAATGCTGAAAAAGGTCTTCTCGGAAGAAGCGCCGTCGATCAGAGCTGCCTCATCCAGTTCCTCCGGAATGCCGCCGATAAAGCCGCAGTAAAGGAATGTGGGGAACGGAATATTAAGACCGATATGGAAGAAAGTGACGATCCAGATATTGTTGGCCATTCCCAGCGTGGAGCCATAGATTTTTACCAGAGGGATCATGACTACCTGGAAGGGGATGACCATAGCGGCCACCAGGATCATGTAGACGATCTTATTGATCTTCCAGCTGCTGTAGCGGGTGAGCACATAGGCATTCATGGCGCTGAGCACGGAGCTTATCACCGTGGCGATGACGCAGATCAGGATGGAATTTAAGAATGCCTGTGCAAAGTTCATCTTCTCCAACGCAGTGGCATAATTCTCCACATGCAGGATCGTGGGAAGACTGAACGGATTGGATACAAACTCCGAGGATTCCTTAAAGCTGTTTAAGATCACCAGGAAGAAGGGCATCACGAAAAGGATGGCCAGCAGAAGAACGATGATGAAAATGAGCCACTGCAGGTTTTTCTTTTTTTTCATGCTTCTCTTTTTCATTATCCATTTACCTCCTTCTTCTTGGAGCTGGTCACCTGGATCAGGGAAATGATCGCTACGATGATGAACAGTACCACTGCCTCTGCCTGACCTTTGCCGTACTCAAAGTTGGAAAAGGCTGTCTGGTAGATCTTTAAGGCCAGCAGCTCGGTGGACTTGTAGGGGCCGCCGGAGGTCAGGGACAGGTTGACGTCAAAGGACATAAATGCCTTGGAAATAGCCATGAACGTACAGATGGTGATAGAGGAACGGATCATGGGGAGCTTTACAAAACGGAACAGCTGGAAACCGGTGGCACCGTCGATCTCTGCTGCCTCCAGCATCTCGCTGGAGATATTGTTAAGGCCTGCCACGTAAATGACCATCAGGTAGCCGCCCATCTGCCATACTGTCACGATGATCAGGGCGATCAGCGCCGTGACGGGCTTTGTCAGCATGGAAGTTTCCAGTGCCTCCCACCCTGCCGTCTGGCCGATCTTGGTCACGGCAAAGGAGAAGATGTAATTCCAGATATAACCCATGATGATGCCGCCGATCATGTTGGCTGCAAAGAAGCAGGTTCTGAAAACGCTCTGGAGCTTGATGCCTGCGGTCAGCAGCATAGCCAGCACCAGACCCAGCACGTTGCTGAGCACTACGACAAAGAATACATAGATGAAGGTCTTTCCGAGGGAGGACATAAATGTCTTATCCTGGAAGATCTCGATATAGTTCTGGATGCCCACCATATCATAATTGGGAGAAAGGCCGTTCCAGTTTGTAAATGTCAGATAAACACCGTAGACCAGGGGCATGATCACTACCAGTGCCCAGATCAGCATCGGCGGAATGACAAATTCGCAAAAGAGCTTGATTCCCTTTTTCTTCTTATCCATAAGGACCTCATTTCTTTTTGTAAAAACGGGTCAGCACCCGGTGATCGCAAGGTAAACTGCATCGTTTCAGACAATGCAGCCTTCAAAATCCTCAGGTAACCTGAACAGCTGCCGATTTTTCATAACAAACTGCATAAATAGAGCGCTGCCGCGCTTTTTGCACGACAGCGCCTGCTGTAAAACAACCTGTATATTCCGGTGCTCAGCTAGGAGCATTCCGCACTTTGCTTACAGTTTACTTCTGTGCCTGCCAGTATGCCTGTACAGCATCTGCTGCGGCATCTCTGTCCATCTGGCCTGCCAGATACTGCTGCATGGTAGCACCGTTCTCTGACCAGAAATCAGAAGGAAGAAGGGCGCTGAAGGCATAGGTGCTGTAGGTATTGCCGGCTGCCACATAATCCTGTACAGAAGCGATCATCGGGTTGGAGTAATTTACTTCTACGTCAGAGTAAGGAAGTGCTGTCTCCAGAAGGTCTGCGAACTTCTGTGCATCGTCCTTCATGATGAAGGAGATCAGCTTCTTGCCTGCTTCCTGCTGTGCCTCGGAGCTCTGGCTCTTGTCGATGCAGAAGCCCTTTGCCGGGAATACGCCCAGCTGGCTGTTGATGGCATCGCTCTCATTGTCGGTCAGCGGGCAAGCCATCAGGCCGTACTCATCGCCGTCCTTGGCAATGCTGGAGATGTAGGACCAGCCCCAGTCACCCATGAACCACATAGCGACCTTGCCTTCTGCCATAGCCTGGCCGTCGATATCGGTATTGCCTACCAGCGGATCCTTTGCATTGTAGTTGTACTCTGCGAACAGATCAAAGGTATCCATGACGCTGTTCCACTTATCATTGGTCTTTAAGTCCACATTGCCGGCCTTTACATCATCGATGAAAGCCTGCTGTGCATCGGCATCACCCTGAATACCGGTGAACACCTGGCTTAAGAAGTGAGAACCGAGGGACCAGTCCACGCC
>CAVKQI010000001.1:9543-36901 GCA_963658405.1 bacterium
GTCCACGCCGGTCAGCATCAGAGGTGCTACGCCGCCTGCCTGGATCTTTTCGCACAGTTCCTTGAGGTCGCTGGTGCTCTTGATGGTAGAAGGATCGAACTCCTCGCCGGTCGCATTCTCAATGGTGGTCTTATTGTAGATGATGCCCATAGCCTGTACAGAATCCGGCACGCCGTATACTTCGCCGTCTTCACCCTTGAAGACATCGGTATACTTGCTGTCCATGCCGGTGAGCACTTCGTCATCTGCGGAGAAAGCCAGCATGTTCTCGGAATTCTCCTTGATGTCGATGGCATCCATGATGGAAACGGTAGGTGCCTGACCGCCAGCATACAGGGTCATCCACTTCTGCTTCTCGCTGCTGTCATAAGCGATGTAGTTGACAGTGATGTCCGGATTAGCCTCCATGAAATCGGCTACGATCTCCTCGAACTGAGAATCCTTGCCGGGGATCGTGGTATAAAGGGAAATGGTGGTTGCACCGCTGCCGGTGGAATCCTCGCCCTCTGCTGCAGAGGCAGCTGCAGAGCTGTCTGCTGCCGTGCTGTCAGAATTTGTGCTGGCTACACCCACACAAGCGGTCATAGACAGCGCCATCGCTGCTGCGGATGCGCAGGCGATCACTTTCGTTGCCCAGTTTTTTCTCATGATAAATCCCTCCTGATAGAACAATTTAACTTTGTTTATATATCATCTGATTTCCTGTAGTCCTTGCTTCCACCCCTGTCTTCTGAAATAATGAACCGGATCCTGTTCAATTTGTCCAAAAGCGGAAGTGGAACATAAAAAGGAACATGAAAACCAGCAGATATCTGTTGATTAATAGCTGCAGTCTGCTGTATTTAATTTTGCTGCAGGTTTTACTTCATATTTATCAACTGTTTTTCCGTGTGCTTCCTCTCGCCCGACCGCTGTCTGCGGCTGCGGACCTTTGCATGCTCTCTACTCTTCTGCGCTGCTTCTGGCTCTGGATGAGCTCCTGCGAAGTACCCGGTAGGGATAGTAGATCCATTCCTTTTCCTTGCCGGGATCCTTTTCCTCCGCGAAAAGCTGCTCACAGATGATCTTGCCTCTGTCGTAGCTGCGCACCGTGGAAAGGGGAATCTCGAACAGTTCCGATACGGAATCATCGAAACCGAAAACGGAAATATCTTCCGGCACCCGGATGCCTACGCTCTTTAAATAACGGATGGCGCCGGCTGCAATGGTATCGCTGGCGGTGACCACCGCCGTGGGAAGCTGCAGATTATTTTCGTAGATCATCTGCATGCCTTTCCTGCCGCCTTCCATAGAGAAATCCGTCTGCACCACGTAGGTGGTAGGAATGTCCAGACCATTATCATCCATGGCATCCAGAAATCCCTTCAGCCGAAGCTTTTCATTGGTATAATCTCTGGCATCTCCGCCGATGAAGGCTATCCTTCTGTGATTTTCGCTGATCAGGAAATTGGTCACATCCTTTTCCGCGTGATAGCTGTCATCCGTGGTGGTGGTATAACGGCATGTGCCCATCTCCTGTCCCTGCTGGGCCAGAACCACCGGGCAGGTGAACTCTCCGAGCTTTTCCATGATCCGGTCATCCAGGACGATTCCCATGAAGACCACTGCGTCCACGTTTCTCTCCAGCAGCTTATTCAGAAGCAGGATAGCCTTGTCATTATTGCCGCCGTAGTCGCAGGTCATCATGACCTTATTATTCTTTGTACAATAGTCGTCGATCTCCTTTAGGATCGTGGTGGTCACGGTATTGGTCATGTCCGCCTCGATGACGGCGATCAGGTCCGTGCGCTGGGTGATGAGGCTCCTGGCCGCTGCGTTGGGCCGGTAATTCAGCCGCTTGACGCTCTCCATTACCCGCTCCCGCAGATCATCGCTGACGATAGCCGTCCCATTCATAACTCTGGAAACCGTCGAAACCGAAACCCCTGCGTCCTTTGCAACCTCTCTGATCGTGATGACAGACCCCATATCCGCCTCCTTGCACTCTTACCGTTCAGATCTTACGCTTTCTGTCTTTGACTCTGACTATGACTGACTATGAATTTGACTCTTAATTCGTCTTTGCCGTTTTTGTCTTTTCTTGAAATCGTTTTCATCTGACACCTGTGATTATAGACAGGGTTGTGCTTTTCGTCAACCGTTTTTGCCCTGTTTTTTCTTTATTCGTTGTTTTTAACAATGATAAACGTACTGTTTTGTGCATTTTAGACGCAAATTTGCGGTTTTGAAGCTACAGGCGTCCGTTCTTTCGTTATGAAATCCTTTGCATGATTGTGGTCGGATCCGATTTGCTCCTGTCTTTTCTTTTCAAAATAATTGTGATTCGTTTGTTATATCATGTTGTTTTGTATTTTATTTTGTTCTATTTTACGTTTCAGTACGCATTTCAACGATGGTTCCTCTGTTTGTTTTTCGTGACGATAGATGTCTTTTCGCCGTCTTGAAATCGTTTTCAAGCAACCGAACAGATTTTTTCTTATCTTTTGTAGCGTCGTTACCTTTTGCCTTTGCTTTTCCCTTTGCTTTTACCTTTTCTTTTCTCTTTGCTTTTTCCTTCCAATCTATCTTCCGACCTGCAGGGAAATAAACTTTGTCGGTATGCTTCACAGTCCGGACAGGCCAACATCAGGGTATGCTCCGGCATCTGCCTGTTACTATAAGGGAAATATTTGGGCGTATTATGAATATTGTCCATTGCTTTTACAGGCTGTTTTGGTACATACTAAAGAATGTAGCGCCGAAGGCGGCGAAGCATTCACCTTATGATGAATCCCCTGCCTTCCGGCAGGAAGGAAATCATTACTATGCCCATTAAGATTCAGAATGATCTGCCCGTCAAGGAAATCCTGGAAAAGGAAAATCTCTTTATCATGGATGAAAATACAGCTATGCATCAGGACATCCGTCCTCTGCAGCTGTGTATCCTTAATCTGATGCCCAAAAAGGAGGACACAGAACTCCAGCTCCTCCGCATGCTCTCCAACACCCCTCTGCAGGTGGATGTGACCTTCATGCGCGTCAGCTCCCACCAGGCCAGCCATACTTCCTCGGCTCATCTGCATAATTTCTACTATACTTTTGACGAGCTCAAGGAAAGAGCCTTCGACGGTCTGATCATCACCGGTGCGCCGGTGGAAAAGATGGAATATGAAGAGGTAGATTACTGGCCGGAGCTTTGCCGGATCATGGAGTGGAGCAAGCACAATGTCACCAGCACCTACCACATCTGCTGGGGTGCCCAGGCCGGCCTGTACTATCACTACGGCTTAAATAAGGTGATGCTCCCCCACAAGCTTTTCGGAGTCTTCTCCCACAAGGTTGCGCACCGCAAGGAGCCGTTGGTCCGGGGATTTGACGATTATTTCCTGATCCCCCACAGCCGGCATACGGAGGTGCCTGCTGAAGCCATCCACAGCTGCCCGGATCTGACTGTCCTGGCAGAGTCCGAGGAAGCCGGCGTACTGCTTTGCATGGCCCAGGGCGGCAAGCAGATTTTCATCATGGGACACCCGGAATACGACCGCTATACCCTGCGGGATGAATACATAAGAGATCTGGACAAGGGACTGGATATCCAGCTTCCCATCAATTATTTCCCGAATGACGATCCCACTCAGAAGCCTCTCCTGCAGTGGCGCTCCCACAGCAACAACCTGTACTGCAACTGGATCAACTACTACGTCTACCAGGCAACCCCTTACGATCTAAGTCAGCTGCAGTAGCATCCTGTCTTTGCAGTGTCTGCCGCTGCGAGAACGCATTTACAATAAAAAGATCCTGTGTACTCATTTTTCAGATGGGTACACAGGATCTTCTGTTTTTTTGGCTACCACTGAATCAGCACAGCTGCCGCAAAGGCCACCGCACTGGCGATCCAGAGCACATATCCCTTCCGCTGTCCCGGCAGGAAGGTATTGATCAGGGCTGTCAGGAAAGATACCGCACCGATGGTCACAAAGTTAAATGTGAGCAGACTCCTGCTGGCCATATTGGAGGCCACAAAGGCGATATTTACATTCAGAAGGCAGAAGATGCCGAGGAACGAGACCGCCAGAGATAAAAGACTCCCCCAGGTTTCCTGGGATACATGGGAGAACGGCGGTGCCGGCATGGGCGGCTGTCCCTGGGGTATATTCTGTCCCGTGGGCTCACCTGCATGCATCGGTGAGGCCGGTTCTGCATGAGGCGACGTCCAGGCCGCTGCTTTTTCTGCCTGTTTCTCTGCTGTCTGCGCTCTGTGCTCTGCCTGCTCCTGCTGCTGTGACTTTCCGGATTCGTACGGCATATATGCATCCTGCTGCACAAAGGTTCCATCCATGGGAATTTCCGTATCGGAGGTGATATTTTCCCTTCCCTCCTGCGCCGCAGCACTTTCCTTCGAAGCACACACAGGCTCCTGCGCTGACGTCTGCGGGGGACTCCCCTTTTCTTCCTGCACTATGCTTGCTTTCTCCTCTGTCTGCGCATCCGGATTTACCACAGGGGCAGTATTCTCTGCCGGATCTATTGTTTTTTCTTCATCCTTATCCGTCATTTTCGTCTCCATTCTGCAGGTTCTGCGCGTCTTATAATTATGGCACTGCTTTCAGATGCCTGCCTCGCCGCAAGCTGTTTGTGATACTCTTACTGGCAAAGCGCCCTGAAAATACATTATCACAGGGCTTATTCCTGTTCTCCCTCCGGTGCTGCCATCCGAAGGAAATCTTCCTCGGAGATCACCGGAATGCCCAGTTCCTTTGCCTTTTTATTTTTTCCTGTCAGAGAATGGACATCGTTGTTGATCAGGTAGCTGGTCCTGGCCGTCACGCTGCCTGTGGCCTTGCCACCCAGCTTTTCAATATACTCTTTCAGAGCATCTCTGTTTGCAAAATGCTCTACCTTACCGGTGATCACAAAGGTCTTTCCCTTCAGAGGCTGCTCCGCCTCCTCCTGGTCCTGGGCCGCTTCCCCGGAAGTCTCTATGTCAAGCTCCGGCAGCAATGCATCCAGCTCTTCTCTGACTTTATCCTCTGCAAAGTATTGTACCACAGCTTCTGCCAGTATCGGACCGATTCCCTCAATTTCCGATAAAGATTCTGCATCCGCTCCCAGAAGCGCGTCCAGGCTATCCTTAAAATGCCTGCAAAGGAGTCTGGCGTTGGCTGCACCGATCCCCGGGATACCCAGTCCGTAGAGAAGTCTGGACAGGGAGGTATGTCTGGATTTTTCGATGCTCTCCTGGAGATTCGCATAGGATTTGGGACCGAAGCCATCCATCTTTTCTATCTCTTCCTGATACCGGTCCAGATGATAGATATCCTGCAGGGTATGGATAAATCCTCTCCCGATCAGCTTTTCCAGCGTCATTTCCGAGAGGCCGTCGATGTTCATGGCATTTCTGCTGACATAAAGCGCAAAGCTCTTCAGCTTTTTGGCGGGACATTCCGGATTGGTACAGAGCAGCACCTGTGCGTCATTTTCCTGGCGGATCTCCGTGGCGGCGCCGCATACAGGACAGGCGTCCGGAATCGGCAGGGTATCTGACTTTGTCAGATTTTCCGCGATCTGGGGAATGATCATGTTTGCCTTATAGACAGTGATGTGATCCCCCACGCCCAGTTTCAGGCTCCGAACAATGCTCACATTATGCACCGAAGCTCTCTGCACGGTGGTACCCTCCAGCTCTACCGGCTTAAAGACAGCTACAGGATTGATAAGACCCGTGCGGCTCGCACTCCATTCCACCTGCAAAAGCTCTGTCTCCTGAAGCTCGTCCGCCCACTTGAAGGCAATAGAATCTCTGGGGAACTTAGCTGTTCTGCCCAGGGACTGCCCATAGGCAATATCGTCATAGAGAAGGACCAGTCCGTCGGAGGGGATGTCAAAATCCACGATTTCCTTTTCAAACCGGGCGATAGCCTCTAAAATCGTATTTTCTGTGACCCGCACATAGGGCACCGTCTCAAAGCCCTGCTGCTGCAAAAATAAAAGCTGCTGCTCTCTGGAATTTCGAAAATCCGGCAGAGCACTGCCGCTGTCATTCTCTGTGATCTCCACCAGAGTGAAGGCATACAGATGCACCCGCCTTCCGGCGGTGATCTCGCTGTTTAACTGGCGAACAGAGCCGCTGCAGAGATTGCGGGGATTCTTATAGACCGCTTCTTCTCCGGCATCCTCGGCCGCCCTGTTGATCTCTCGAAAATCGGAATATCGGATCACTGCCTCTCCCCGCAGGATCAGTCTGCCCTGAAAGGGGATCTGCAGCGGAATATTCTGAAAGACCCGGGCATTGGGCGTGATCACCTCACCGATCTCTCCGTTGCCTCTGGTGACAGCCTTCTGCAATGTCCCGCCCTCGTAGGTCAGAACCACCGTCAGACCGTCCAGTTTCCAGGACAAAAGCCCCTCCTGGTCTCCCAGCCAGCTCTGCAGTTCCTCCCGGGATTTGGTCTTTCCCAGAGAGAGCATAGGCTTTTCATGGCGCTCTTTGGGCAGGGTATCCACGGAGGCATATCCCACCTGCTGCGTGGGAGATCCCGCCAGGATCACGCCGGTCTTTTTCTCCAGTTCGCAGAGTTCATCATAGAGTCTGTCATATTCCAGA
Organism: bacterium; assembly: GCA_963658405.1. Classification (GTDB taxonomy): domain Bacteria; phylum Bacillota; class Clostridia; order Lachnospirales; family Lachnospiraceae; genus CAG-791. Next base: position 16,127 of record CAVKQI010000001.1, read on the forward strand.
TTGCTCATGATCTCTCTGTCTTCGGCATAGTAGGCCTTGGCAGCGCGCTGCAGGATTCCCACCAGCTCTTTCATGCGCTTCTGCTCAGAGTCCTGCTGTGTGATAGAGTGCATTTCTCTCCTCCCCTTTGATCTCCCGGCTCTGTCCGGGCTGCAGATCGTTTAACCGGACCGTCAGTACGCGAACCCGCTTTAAGGTCTTTACCTCATTTCCCACGGCCTTGCACATCCGTCTGATCTGCTGGTTCAGTCCCTGCGTCAGCACGATGCGGAAGGTATGGTCTCCCAGTCTGGTCACCTCGCAGGGTCTGGTGGTGGTCTCCAACTCCCGCAGATAGATGCCCTTGCGGAGCCGCTGCAGGCTGGCATCGGAGATCCTGCCCCGCACCCGCACGATGTATTCCTTTTCATGGCCGTTGCTGCCTCGCATCATGGATTCGATGAGCTTGCCGTCATTGGTCATAAGCATCAGGCCCTCTGAATCCCGGTCCAGTCTCCCCGCATAGGTCAGACGTACCGGATAGGAAAAGGCCTCCTTGATGGTTCGCTCAGCGTGGGGATCCCGCTCTGTGCAGGTGACCCCCACCGGTTTGTACCAGGCTACCACGACCTTTTTGTCCTTACCGCCAAGGCGCTTGCCCCGTACCGTGATCTCCTCTTTGCCGGTGACCCGCATGCCCGGTGTGGCCGGCATGCCGTTCACCGTCACCAGGCCATCCTGAATCAGCTTATCGGCATCCCGCCTGGAGCAAAGACCGCAGGAGGCAATGTAGCTGTTAAGCCGCACACCTTCCCTGCTCTGCCCCCGGCTTTCACCGGTGCTGCCGCCTTCCCTGCAGCTCTCCTGTTTCTCTGTATTTCTGACTGTATTTCTGGCTATATCTCTGCCAGTTTTTCGATTGCTTTTTCTTTCCACAGACATTCTCCATGTTCTTTTAAATAAGCCTGGAACTCGGGACGGACGGCAAACATATTGCCGAATTCCCCGGCCCGCAGGGCCGCTCTGTCATACTTCTCTTCTTCCTTTGGATCGTCGGATTCCTTTTCCAGGATCAGATAGTAGCAGCGGTCTTTTTCCAGATAGTAAAGGGAGGAAGGCACGTATTGGCTGGGCGCCCACTGACGGCAGAAATCCGTCACCGCACGAAAGCTGCCAAAGGCCACCGCACACCCAGTGGCAGGTCTTTCATAACCCTTCCGGGCCGATTGACGCTTTCCCTCCCCGGATGTCTGCTCAGCCGCTGCATTGTCCTGCTTTTGCCCATCGGCAGTGCCTTTCTGCAGGAGCTGAGGATTTTCCATGACGTGTTCTGCTGCCCCCTGCAGTCTGGCCGCGTAATCCTTCAGCCGCTCGATCCGTTCATCATCGGAGAGCTGGCGCAGCTCCTCGATAAAATTTCGGGGAAATGTGATACCCAGCTTGTCCTTCAGATTATTCAGCAATCTCTCAAAGGCGTTGGTGGTATCCTCCGAAAGCGTCAGGCTCACGGAATGATCCGGCAGGACCGCAATCTGCATGGAAGTGATGGCCCCCTGCGGATGAAAATTCACTTCTCTGGAAGCCTCATCTACGATCACATGGAGAAATTCCATGGCTTCCTTCTTTTTCTCAAAGAGATCTTCGATCTGCAGACCGCGGGATTCCAGATCCTCCTGACTGATCACGCAATTGATTGTATTTTCATCTATTCTGCGAAATTTCATGCACACTTACCTCGTTATACAGTACCTGCAAAACATTCATAATCCGCTCATTTTCCTAAGAAATTGACCGTTTACGTACGTTTTTCGGTTGAATCCCAGGACCAAAGTCTCACCCGCCGGCAAGTCTTCACCGGCGCCTTACACCTATGATCCTGCTATCATCATTATAAACTATTATGGCTTATAACTGTACAAAAATCCCTCATATCTGCTGCAGATATGAGGGATCGGATTGCTTCTTATGAAATCTGGTATAGCTTAGGCCTGTGCCATCTGTGCAGCAACTTCTTCTGCGAAGTTCTCCTGCTTCTTCTCGATGCCTTCGCCGGTCTCGAAACGTACAAATCTCTTTACAGAAAGCTCTGTGCCGTTTGCCTTGCCGACCTGTGCGAGATACTGGCCTACGGACTGCTTGCCGTCCTCTGCCTTTACATAAACCTGATCGTTCAGGCAGATTTCCTTGAACTCCTTGTTCAGTCTGCCGATCAGCATCTTCTCAATGATAGCCTGGGGCTTCTGTCTCTCAGCGGGAAGTGCCTCGTTCTCAGCGATAGCCTGTGCCAGAAGGATTTCCTTCTCGTGCTCCTTGTACTCCTCCGGGATCTCATCAGCGGAGACATACTTAGGATACATAGCTGCGATCTGCATTGCTACGTTGTTCAGTGCTTCCTTGACAGCATCGTTTACCACTGCGGTCTTTGCCTCAATGATAACGCCGATGCGGCCGCCGCCGTGTACATAGGAAGCTACGCAGCCTTCTGCTGCAGTAACCTTCTCAAATCTGCGGATGGTCAGCTTCTCACCGATGGTAGCAACCTTCTCTACTAATGCATCGTTGACAGTCTTGGAAGGATCCTCCTCCCACTTCTCAGCCATGAATGCATCCATATCAGCTGCGTCAGAGTGCAGTGCCTGCTTGGCAACAGCCTCTACGAAGCTCTGGAACTTCTCGTTGGAAGCAACGAAGTCTGTCTCAGAGTTTACTTCTACGACAGCGGCCACCTGATCGCCGTCCTGTGCGATGCGGCAAAGGCCTTCTGCTGCGATGCGGTTAGCCTTCTTCTCTGCCTTAGCCTGGCCGTTCTTTCTCAGGAGCTCTACTGCTGCATCCATATCACCATTGGTCTCGGTCAGTGCCTTCTTGCAGTCCATCATGCCTGCACCGGAAACTTCTCTTAATTCTTTTACCATAGCTGCGGTAATAGCCATTTTAATATATCCTCCTGTGGTCTGCGTCTTACTGTCTGTTTCTGAAAAAGCAGGTCTTACAGAGTACCCTCTGCTGCCTGTGCCTCTTCGCTTGCTGCAGACTCAGCTGCAAGAGCATCCTGCTGCGCTGCATCTGCTGCTGCGTCAGCTTCCTGGCCCTGGTTTGCCTCGATGACAGCGTCAGCCATCTTGCTGCAAAGGAGCTTTACGGCGCGGATAGCGTCATCGTTGCCGGGGATGATGTAGTCAAGCTCTTCGGGATCGCAGTTGGTGTCGCCGATACCGATCAGAGTGATGCCCAGTGCGTGTGCTTCCTGTACGCAGATTCTCTCCTTCTTAGGATCTACTACGAAGATAGCATCCGGAATACGGGTCATGGTCTTGATACCGCCCAGATTCTTCTCCAGCTTATCCCACTCCTTCTGGAGCTGTGCAACTTCCTTCTTGGGAAGTACATCGAAAGTGCCGTCCTCGGACATCTTCTCGATCTTCTTAAGACGCTCGATTCTGGACTGAATGGTCTTGAAGTTGGTCAGCATACCGCCGAGCCATCTCTCATTTACATAGTACATGCCGCAGCGCTCTGCCTCAGCCTTTACAGCATCCTGTGCCTGCTTCTTGGTGCCGACGAAAAGGATGGTGCCGCCCTGTGCTGCGATCTCGAATACAGCCTTGTAAGCCTCATCTACCTTGATGACAGACTTCTGCAGGTCGATGATGTGGATACCGTTTCTCTCGGTGAAGATGTAAGGAGCCATCTTAGGGTTCCATCTTCTGGTCTGGTGACCAAAGTGTACGCCTGCTTCCAGCAGCTGCTTCATAGAAATAACGCTCATGTTTCTTTCCTCCATTTGGTTTTTCTTCCGTACTCCCGACATGCAAACAGGGCTTATGCCCCGGAAGGACAGCGCACCTGCGGGTCTCCCCGTCACCTGTGCGTTTGCAGGGAATACGTGTATTTTGTCACAACGCTCTGATTCTAACACAAAGCGGGGCTTTATGCAAGCCCCGCCTACTGCCAATTGCGTATAACTGCGTATGATCGTTAACCCGGACGCCGACCGAGGTAGCAGGTCTGGCTGACCTTTGTACACAGACTGTTTATATTTGCAAACTGTTACTTCTTGATCAGATCATGTGCCTTGATATAGTCCACCAATGCATCCACGGTAGTGAACGCAAGGCCTGTGACAGTATCCGCACATCCGTAATAGATGGCGATCCGTCCGGTGGCACTGTCTGTCAGTGCCGCGCAGGGGAAGGTCACGTTCGGTACATCGCCTACGCACTCGTAAATCTCCTGCGGTGCCAGGATATACTGGCCGGAACGGTGCAGTACCTTCCAGGGTTCTTCGAGATCCAGGATAGCAGCGCCCATGCGGTAAACATAGCCGTTGCAGGTACGAAGCACACCGTGATAGATCAGCAGCCATCCCTCATCTGTCTCGATGGGAATCGGGCCGGGGCCGATCTTTAAGGCCTGCCATGCGCTCTCATTGCCGTCCAGTGCGCCCATCATGTAGCGGTGACGTCCCCAGTAAACCAGGTCTTCACTCTGGCTCACATAGATATCGCCGAAAGGGGTATGCCCTGTATCGCTGGGTCTGCTCATCATCATGTATCTGCCCTGGATCTTTCTGGGGAACAGGACACCGTTTCTGTTATAAGGCAGGAAAGCATTCTCCAGCTGGTGGAATTCCTTGAAATCCTCTGTCCAGGCAAGACCGATGGTGGGACCGTGATAGCCGTTGCACCAGCTCACGTAATAACGACCGTCCATATAGCAGACACGGGGATCATAGCGATACTCTTCCCGCAGCACCTCCGGCTCTGCATCCATCATGTGTACCGGCTCATCGTCGATCTTCCAGTGGATGCCGTCCTTTGAAAATCCGGGATAGATATTCATACTGATGGATCTGGAATCACAGCGGAATACGCCTGCGAAGCCATCCTTGTAGGGAACTACCGCACTGTTGAAAACGCTGTTGCTGACCTTATTGCCGTTTCTGCCGATGATGGGGTTTTCCGTATAACGCCATACCGGTGTATCGGCGATCTGCATGGAAGGATCCGCTGCCGCTGTCCGATCCTGCCAGGGTATATTGGGTAATGGATTGCCTATTATCTTTGCCATTTTTACCTCTTTCTGCTGCTATGCAGCGGCAACACGAGGAGAATTTCGCGTAGGCGAATTCTCCGATGTGATCACGAATGGAAGACGTTTACGTCTTCCGTTCGAATTTTAAAGGAATGCCATCAGGCATTCCTTTAAAATTTATTCGCCGTGTAATTGCTTTTTCATCTGGTCGATCTCGCCGTAAACAGCGTCATTTAAAACCTTGATGTAGGTGCCCTTCATGCCGGAGGACCTTGACTCGATGACGCCGGCTGATTCGAACTTGCGCAGGGCATTGACGATCACCGAGCGGGTGATGCCCTCTTTGTCGGCGATCTTGCTGGCCACCAGGATGCCCTCTGTGCCGTTGAGCTCTTCAAAGATATGGATGATAGCCTCCATCTCGGTATAGCTCAGGGTACTGATGGCTGACTTCACCACGGAGATCTTGCGATTCTCCTCGGCATTCTCCTCCGTCACGGCCCGGAGCATTTCCAGGCTCACCACGGTGGTGCCGTACTCGCAGAGAATGATGTCATCAATGTCGTACTGTTCCTTCTGTTTATAGATAAAGACTGTGCCCAGTCTCTCACCTGCGATCTCGATAGGCGCGATGATGGCATTGTAGTCATCCTCCACATCCTGTTCAAAGCCGAGAGTGTCCAGGTTTACATTCTCTTTGGTGGAAAGGACACCTAAAAACCGCTCGTTCAGAGCAGGATCGATAAAGGTGCCTACCTTGTCCACGATCATCTCTGTCAGAGATTTCACTGCATCCACTTCGCCGTAGCCAAGGACCTTTCCCTTTCGGGAGATCACCAGAATGTTGGAATTCAGAATATCGCACATGATGCGGCAGATGTCATTAAAGACCACCTTGCCGGTATTATTATTATGAAGAAGTTTTCCGATTTTCCTGGTTTTGTCCAGCAGCTTCACATTATTCATTGCCACGATATTGCCTCCCGTTGTCCCCTCGACTCCTGTCCGTAATCCCCTCGGTCAGGAGGTGTTTTCTGTCTATATCCTACAAAAACAATCGTACCATAACAAAACGGTTGTTTCAATAGAATTGTCAGATTTTAGCAACGATTAGCCTCTATTTGCTGCTGCCCGGACGTTGACCAGGCACGCGAATGGCAGATGATGTCCGAACCGGGGCACTGAGCCGCGAGGCGTCCCCTGGGAGGACATCGCCGACAGGACCCGCTCCCCCCGGCTGACAGTGGAACTGCCGCTCTGTTTTTACTCTTCTTTTGCAGGCTTATCCTCTACATAGCCGCACTCTTCATCGGCGCATACCAGCTTATTGCCCTTCTCCAGCATCAGGCCGCCGCACCTGGGGCACTTTTTGCTGCTGGGCTTTTGCCATACCATGAAATCGCACTCCGGATTACCCATGCATCCATAGTACTTCCGGCCCTTCTTTGTCTTTTTGAGGACGATGTCCTTGCCGCACTTCGGGCAGGCCACGCCGATCTTTTCAAAGTAGGGTCTGGTATTGCGGCAGTCCGGGAAACCGGGGCATGCCAGGAAACGGCCGTGGGGACCGTATTTGATCACCATGTGGCGGCCGCAGTTTTCGCAGACTTCCTCTGTCTCCTCGTCGGCGATCTTTACCTCTGCGAGTTCCTTCTCTGCCTTCTTTACCGCCTCGTCCAAATCGGGATAGAAATTCTCGATGATGGTCTTCCAGCGCACATTGCCCTCTGCCACACCGTCTAACAGGATCTCCAGATTTGCCGTAAAGTTCGGATCCACGATGGAGGGGAATGCCTCCTTCATCATCTTATTTACCACTTCGCCCAGCTCCGTCATGTAAAGATTCTTTTCTTCCTTTACCACGTAGCGGCGGGCCAGGATGGTGGTAATGGTGGGCGCATAGGTGCTGGGGCGGCCGATGCCCTGCTCCTCCAGTGCTCTGACCAGGGAAGCCTCCGTATAATGGGGCACAGGCTGCGTAAAGTGCTGCTTTGCATCAAAATCCTGCAGGCTAAGCTGGGAAGACTCATCCAGTCCCTTGGTGAGGACATCGGACTTCTCCTCGTCTTCTTCCTGGGTATAGACACTCAAAAAGCCGTCAAAAACAATGCGGGATGCGGCCACTGTAAAGATCTGCGCCGGGTATTTCACATTGCCGGGCGTGCCGGTAATGCGCACCTGGGTGGTCTCATAGCGGGCTGCGCTCATGCGGCAGGCCACAAAACGCTTCCAGATCAGCTGATACAGACGGAACTGGTCTCTGGAGAGAGAGTCCTTTACAGAAGCCGGCGTTCTCGTGATGTCCGTGGGACGGATCGCCTCGTGGGCATCCTGGATCTTTGCCCCTGCCTTTTTGGCTGTCTCTGTCTGGGAGAGATATTCCTCGCCGTAGTTTTCACGGATATAAGCAGCGGAGCTCTCCATAGCTTCGTCAGAGATACGGGTACTGTCTGTACGAAGGTAGGTGATGATACCCACGGTACCGCTGCCCTTTACGTCCACGCCTTCATACAGCTGCTGCGCGATGCGCATGGTCTTCTGGGTGGAAAAATTCAGGGTCTTGCTGGCTTCCTGCTGCAGCGTGGAGGTGATGAAAGGAAGGGGCGCCTTTTTCGTGCGCTCTCCTTTTTTGACTTCCGTCACTGCAAAGGAAGCTCCCTGCAGGGAATCCTGCACAGCTTTGGTCTGCTCCTCATTTTCCAGCTCTGCTTTCCTTCGGCCGTTGTCCGCCGGTCCGTAGTAGTGCGCCGTGAGAGGCTTCTTTTCTCCCTTTACATTAAAAAGTGCATCCAGCGTCCAGTATTCCTTGGGAATAAAGGAGTTGATCTCATCCTCCCGGTCTCCGATCATGCGCAGAGCCACCGACTGCACGCGGCCGGCAGAGAGGCCTCTTTTTACCTTTGCCCACAGAAGCGGGGAAATCTTATAACCCACGATACGGTCAAGGCAGCGTCTTGCCTCCTGGGCATTTACCAGGTTCATATCGATCTCTCTGGCGTTTTTCAAAGACTCCGAGACGGCCTTTTTCGTAATTTCGTTAAAGGTGATCCGATAGACCTTTTTATTCTGCTCCCGGAGCTTTAAGGCGGTGATCAGATGCCAGGAAATTGCCTCACCCTCGCGGTCAGGGTCCGTTGCCAGATAGATCTTATCTGCCTTCTTGACCAGCTTTCGAAGGCCGGCCAGCAGCTCTCCCTTTCCCCGGATGGTGATGTACTTGGGCTCATAATCATTTTCGATATCTATACCCATCTGACTCTTGGGCAGATCCCGCACGTGTCCGTTGCTGGCGGCCACTTCATACTGGGATCCCAGAAATTTCTTGATGGTCTTCACCTTGGCAGGTGACTCTACAATAACCAGATACTTTGCCATGGAATAAAACTCCTGTTTGCGACTTTATTTGGAAATCACGTCAATTTACGGCTCTTCGCCAAAAGCTTAAAACGATTGAACTATACTCCACTTTTTCTTTATTGGCAAGTGCGGTGTGACAAAAACACGGAAAATCCGATGCAGTCTTTCGTTATGCTGCATCGGATTTTTCAGGTTTCCAAAGCATGAATATTACCGAATTTAACCGGAGAAAATGAAGAAAACTGCTGCCGGATATACGCGACCTGCTCCTGCGGTTTTCTCCATTCCTGCACGAATTTTTTAAGAAAACAGTCTCTTTTTCCGAGCGATCATTTCATCGATGCCCTCGATATAGGTGGTCACATCCTTGGCATTGTCGCATCGCTCGATCCTGCCCTCCGGAAAGACTCTCTTGGTGATGCTGCCGGCGCCCAGCGCCATGATGGTCTGTTTCTCCTCCATAATGAGGATATTGTAAATGCCGAATTTGCCGGGTCTGGCATAGCCCACATTTTCAAAGTTTCCGGACATATTCTTCTGCCGGTAGAGATAGTAGGCCTCCATGCCCATCTTTCTGGCGGCATCGGCGGCTATCTCCATGGTCTCGTCGGTATTTTCCAGCACCGGATAACCTTTTTCATCGATGATCTGCCGCAGTCTGGAGGCCCGCTTGATGGCCAGGGAATGTACCGTCAGAGAGTCCGGTGCCAGCGCCTTTACTGCTTCTGTGGTATTTCGCACGTCCTGGGCATTTTCCCCGGGCAGTCCCAGGATCAGATCCATATTGATATTGTCAAACCCGCATTCTCTGGCCTGATGGAAGATATCGATCACCTGCTGCACGCTGTGGCGTCTGCCGATGATCCGAAGTGTTTCCTCCTTCATGGTCTGGGGATTGATGCTGATCCTGGTGACAGGATGCCGCCGGAGTGCCTTTAGCTTATCCGGGGTAATGCTGTCCGGTCTGCCTGCCTCCACGGTGAATTCCTGCACCCTGCTCATGTCAAAATTAGCCTCTATGATGCCACAGAGCTTATCCAGCTGCTCTGCCTCCAGAGACGTAGGGGTGCCGCCGCCGATATAGATGGTATCCAGGATCTTTCCCTCCATCATGCGGGCGGTCTCTTCGATCTCCTTCTGCAGTGCCTGCAGGTAGTCATCGATGCGGTCCTTCCACAGGGCAATATTAAAGGAAGGGAAGGAACAGTACAGGCACGTGGTGGGACAGAAGGGAATGCCGATATAAAGACTGTAGCCGTCCTCATAGTGGATATCCCGCAGGATCTCCCTCTCCGTGTCGGCGATCTGCGCCGCCAGCGCCGCTTTTTCCTTACTGACCAGATACTGCTGCTCCATAAAAAGGGCAGCGTCCTTAAGGTTCTCTCCCTCTGTCAGTCTGGTCATGGCGATCTTGGTAGGCCGGATGCCGATCAGCTCTCCCCAGGGAAGCTGCTGCCCTGTATACGCTGCCAGCGCATCGTAGAGAAGATGCTTTAAGTCATCCTTGCACGCCTTGCTCTTGCAGGTATAATCCACATCCTCCCCTGCGGCGCCGTGAGATCTGTCAATGTCTCCGGAGCGCCAGGTCTTATCTCCTGCCGTAAACAGGATCTGCGCCGGCTGAAAGTCCACGCGAAACTGCGCGGTCAGGGCGCCGGCTGCCTCCTGATTTCTGCTCTGCTGCTTTTTCTGTTTATTCAGAAAATCTGCCATGGAAGCTGAGCCTTCTGTCAGCACTTTGACATCCTCTCCCGGATAAAAGGCTTTGATCAGGGAATGGATCTCGTAACTGTATAAATCTGTATTTTCTATTGCCAGTATCATTGTGCTGTGCTTCCCCTTTATATAAAGATGTTGGGGGCAAATGACTTTTGCCCCCAACTGCTGTCAGGTTTTTCCCGTACTGTGCGTGCTTTTTTCGATCCTTACACGAAGGAATTAAACAGCTTTTCGTGGCTGATGGTGGTCATGTCTCCGTGTCCCGGATAAACCAGCGTATCCTCCGGCAGGGTGAAAAGCTTTTCTCTCACGGAGCGGACCAGATCCCCGGTGGAGCCGGTGGGCAGATCCGTCCTTCCCACGGATTCCTCGAAAAGGGTATCGCCGCTTATCAGGATATGCTGTTTTACCCCGGCATCGTCCCCTTCTATATAATAGCAGCAGCTGCCCACGGTATGACCGGGTGTAGAGATCATACGGACCGTCATGCCGGCCACGGTGACACTCTCTCCATCCTTCAGATAGCGGTCCGGAGTCACGGTACACGGTCTGCCGCAGTCCCTGGAACAGTTGGTGTCTGCGCTTTCGCACAGCGGCTTTTCCTCTTCACTGGCATAGAGCGGTGCCTTGGCCAGATTCCGCAGATCCTCTGCGCCCCAGATGTGATCAAAATGGGCGTGGGTCAGGAAAATAGCCTTGATGGTCAGTCCCTCTGCCATCACAGCCTCATAGAGCTGATCCCCCTGATCCGCAGGATCAAAGACGATGGCCTCCGCGCTCTCCTCCAGGTGCAGAAAATAGAAATTCGTCTGCACCATGCCGATTGTATAGTAACCTACCTTTATTTTACTCATGTAAACTGTATACCCCTGTTTTTCCTATGATGTCCTGCGCCGGTGCCGGCCTCCCGCCGCCTGCACCTTACAGCGCTGTACCCTGGCTGCTGCGTAGCACGTCTGCTGCGCTTCCTTGCATCTTTTCTGCCGCCCGCAGGAGATCCGCAAAACGGCAGCCATTAAACTGCCAAAACACTCCCGGCAGATCAGCCCGTGGTTCTCTCGATATCCATGACACTCGGAATCGTCCGCAGTCTCTCGATCATCTGGGTCAGCTGCTCCTTGCCGTTGATCTGGAAGACCACATTCATGGTAGCCAATCCCTGCTTGCTGGTCCTGGTGTTGATGCCCATGATATTCACATTCTTTTCCGTAAAGGCTCTGGATACGTCATTCAGAAGGCCGCTGCGGTCGGTAGCATAGATGCGGATCTCCGCCTCAAAAGCAGAATCCTCGCTGGTGGTCTGGACACCGTCCTCCCAGTCTGCATCGATCAGGCGCACACGGTCTACCTCCGGCATATGGATGATGTTCACACAGTCCGTCCGGTGAATGGTCACCCCTCTGCCTCTGGTCACAAAGCCCACGATCTCGTCTCCCGGCACCGGATTGCAGCATCTGGAAAAGCGGACAGCCACATCGTGAATCCCCTTGACCACGATGGCATTCTTGCCGTGCGACTTGGCGTGCCTTGCATTTTCCTCTACCTGGGCCAGCACTTCCTCATCCGTGAGGTTCTGGCTGTGATCCTGGGTGTAGAGTTCCTGCATCTTGTTGACGATCTGGCCTTCTTTGAGTCCGCCGTGACCGATGGCGGCCATCACCGCATCCCAGTCTCTAAAGCCGTACTTGCGCAGCACCGCATCCACGTACTCCGGCTTCATCAGATCCGACTGCACGATGCCCTTTGCCTTGCAGTAATTGGAAAAGAGATCCTTGCCCCGGACGATATTCTCATCCTTCAGCTCATTTTTGAACCACTGATTGATCTTGTTCTTTGTAGAGGCACTCTTGACCACATTCAGCCAGTCACGGCTGGGACCCCTGGAATTCTGGGATGTCAGTACCTCGATGCGGTCGCCGTTTTTGATCTTGTAATCGATGTTTACCAGCTTGCCGTTGACTCTCGCGCCGATCATCTTATTGCCTACCGCAGTATGAATGGCATAGGCGAAGTCGATGGGCGTAGAGCCTGCCGGCAGGTTCTTTACCTCACCGGTGGGGGTAAAGCAGTAAACATTGTCAGAGAACAGATCCAGGTCGCTCTTTAACAGGTTCATGAACTCCCTGTTGTCGGACATATCCTGCTGCCACTCCAGAATCTGACGAAGCCAGACCAGCTTTTCCTCTTCCTGGGTCTCTACTTTCTTGCCGTCAGAAGCCTCTTTGTACTTCCAGTGGGCTGCGATACCGTATTCCGCTGCCTTGTGCATCTCATAGGTGCGGATCTGGATCTCAAAGGGCTGGCCCGTGGAACCGATCAGCGTGGTATGCAGAGACTGATACATATTGGGCTTTGGCATGGCGATGTAGTCTTTGAAACGCCCGGGAATGGGCTTATACATCTCATGGATCACACCCAGTGCCGCATAGCAGTCCTTCACCGTATCCACGATGATACGCACGGCAAAGAGGTCATAGATCTGGTCGATGGTCTTCTGCTGGTTCACCATCTTTTTATAGATACTGAAGAAGTGCTTGACCCGGCCGTCCACCTTGCCCTCAATGCCTGCGGCGGCTATGTGGTCCCGCACTTCCTGGGCGATGTCCTGCACATATTTTTCGCGCTCTACTTTGCGCTCTGCCACCTTTTCCACCAGGTCGTAGTAGACCTCCGGCTTTAAGTACTTCAGGGAAAGGTCATCCAGCTCTACCTTGATCTTGCTGATGCCGAGGCGCTGGGCGATGGGGGAATAGATGTCCAATGTCTCCTGTGCGATGCGCTTCTGCTTCTCCGGAGGCATGTGCTTTAAGGTGCGCATGTTGTGGAGACGGTCTGCCAGCTTGATCAGGATGACACGGATATCCTTGGCCATGGCCAGGAACATCTTGCGCAGATTCTCTGCCTGCATCTCCAGCTGCTCCGGGGTCTTTTCCTTGTAGTCGCCGGAAAGCTTCAGTTTCTGCAGCTTGGTCACGCCGTCTACCAGCAGGGCTACGTCGGCGCCGAACTGCGCCTCGATCTCCTCCTTGGTCAGGATGGTATCCTCCACCACATCATGGAGAAGGCCGGCCGCGATGGTCTCCTTGTCCATTTCCAGATCTGCCAGAATGATGGCCACATAAAGCGGATGAATGATATAGGGTTCTCCGGATTTGCGTACCTGCCCGGTATGGGCCTTGTCGGCTACTTTATAGGCTTTTTCGATCAGAGAAATATCATCGGAAGGGTGGTAACGGCGCACTCTCTCGATCAGATCCTTGTAAAGTTCCTCAGGACTGACATATTCTGCGATGGTCTCTATTTTGCCGTCATCAAAGCCGATCCCTGTGCGGCCGGTCACGGAAGGAAGGGCGCTGTCCAGCTTCTCCCTTTCCTTTGTGGACTTGTCTGCTGCTGCAAAGGTTCTGCTCAGCTGAGGCTGCGGTACCTCTTTGAGAACTGCTTCATGAATTTCATTGATCTCTGCCATATACTCTCCCGCTCCCAAAGTACATTTCTACGAAAATTGTAACTAAGTATAACTGTGTATGTCTTTCTGTAAAACGATGGTGTCTATCCGATCAGATTGCTCTGCCGCTTTCCCTGATAAAGTCCAGCACTTCCTGTTCCTGCGGCATAACGCACAGGGCGCCCTTGCGGGTAGTGATCAGGCTGGCTGCCGCATTGGCAAATGTCAGAAGCTCCCGCAGCGAACTGCGGTCCAGGTTCTTGATGCCGTATTTAAGGACAAAGTGCAGGGCGCAGGCGCAGAAGGTATCTCCCGCTCCCGTGGTCTCTATAGTATGAGGATTCGGGAATCCTGCCACTTCTACGCAGTCTCCCCGGTAGTAAGCCCGGCTGCCTTCCTTGCCCAGCGTGGCAAATACAAGCGGGATCTCGAAGCGCTCCTGCAGCCATCTGGCACCGGCATCGAGGTCCTTATTTTCTGTCATCAGCTCGATCTCATTATCGGAGATCTTCATGATATCACAGTTCTGCATGCCGAAGGCGATCTTCTGCTTGGCCGCCTCCTCGGAATCCCACAGGGGTGCCCGATAGTTGGGGTCAAAGGAGATCAGGGCGTCGTTTTCCCTGGCAATGGTCAGGGCCTCTTTGGTGGCCTGCTCTACGATCTCATCGGTCATGGAAAGGGTGCCGAAATGGAAAATGCGGGCGCCGGCAATGATCTCCTTGTGTACATTTACCTCATCGCGGTTGAGCATGATATCGGCACCGGGTTTTCTGTAGAAGGAAAAATCCCTGTCGCCGTCGGCAAAGGTCTGCACGAAGGCCAGCGTGGTGTGGATATTCCGGTCCATCTCCAGGCCGGTCATATCAATGCCCACGCCCTCGGCTCTTTCCTTCAGCATGCGGCCAAACATGTCCTCTCCCACCTTGCCCACAAAGGCGGTCTTGTGCCCGAGCTTCGTGAGCATGGCCAGCACATTGCAGGGAGCGCCTCCCGGGTTTGCCTCAAAAAGAGGATTGCCCTGGCTGCTCTTTCCGTTTTCGGTAAAGTCGATCAGAAGCTCACCCAGTGCTGTGACGTCATAATTCTTTTCGTGCTTCATGTTGGCTGCATCCTTTCTCTTTAGTTTTTAAAGCTGTGAATAGGTGCCGGGATTCTGCCCTTGCGGTTTACGAATTCATCACAGGAAAAGCCGTTGACAGGCATGATGGGTGCATAGCCCAGCAGTCCGCCGAACTCCGCCTGTTCTCCCACATCCTTGCCGATCACGGGGATCAGACGCACAGCTGTGGTCTTCTGGTTGATCATGCCGATGGCCATCTCGTCTGCGATGATGCCGGCCAGGGTCGTATCCTTTGTCTTGCCGGGGACGGCGATCATATCAAGACCCACGGAGCAGACACAAGTCATGGCTTCCAGCTTCTCCAGCGTGAGGGCACCTGCTGCCACCGCGTTGATCATTCCCTGGTCTTCGCTGACGGGAATGAAGGCGCCGCTTAAACCGCCCACATAGGAGGAGGCCATGACACCGCCCTTTTTGACCTGGTCATTTAAGAGAGCCAGTGCCGCGGTGGTGCCGGGTGCGCCGGCATATTCCAGACCCATTTCGCAGAGAATATCTGCCACGCTGTCGCCGATAGCCGGGGTAGGTGCCAGAGACAGGTCGATAATGCCAAAGGGCACGCCCAGGCGTCTGGAAGCTTCCTTTGCTACCAGTTGTCCGACACGGGTCACCTTAAAGGCGGTCTTCTTGACGGTCTCGCACAGTACCTCAAAGGACTCGCCGTGAATGCTCTCCAGGGCATTCTTTACAACGCCGGGGCCGCTGACGCCTACATTGATGATCTTGTCAGCCTCGGTGACGCCGTGGAAAGCGCCGGCCATAAAGGGGTTATCGTCCGGTGCATTGCAGAATACCACCAGCTTGGCACAGCCGAAGGAATCTCTCTCCTTTGTCTTTTCGGCGGTCTCGTGGATGATGCTGCCCATGAGGCGCACGGCGTCCATATTAAGACCGGTCTTGGTGGAACCCACATTGACAGAAGCACATACCAGATCCGTCTGGGCCAGGGCGTCCGGAATGGAGCGGATGAAAAGCTCCTCTGCCGGGGTCATGCCCTTGCTCACCAATGCAGAATACCCGCCCAGGAAATTGATGCCCACTTCCTTGGCTGTCTGATCCAGGGTCTTTGCCACCTCCACATAATCCTCTATGGTGTGGCAGGCACCGCCGGCCACCAGAGAAATAGGGGTAATGGAAATCCGCTTGTTGACGATGGGAATGCCGTATTCTCTGGAGATATCCTCTCCTACCTTCACCAGATCCTTGGCGCTGTTGTAGATCTTATCATGGATCTTTTTCTTTAATGCGTTAAGATCCGGATCCGCACAGTCCAGAAGGCTGATGCCCATGGTGATGGTGCGAACGTCGAGATTCTCCTTCTCGATCATGGCATTGGTCTCTTTGACCTCACCGAAATTTATCATAATGAACTCCTTATTATTGCGGTTTTATCAGATGATGTTGGTACGAATGAGAGGGATCTTACTGATACCGAATTGCTCCCGCAATTCTCAAAACATTCGTAATCCGCTCATTTTTCTGCGAAAAATGGCTCCTTACTCATGTTTTGTGATATCTCAGATTCTGTGCATCTTATCGAAAATATCTTCTCTCTGGCACTTGATCTGCACGCCTACCTTTTCCTCACCGACCTGCTCCAGCTCCTTGGCCATATCGCCGAAGGGCTTCGTAAGACCTGTGATGTCCACGATCATCATCATATTAAAATAGCCCTGCACGATGGTCTGGGAAATGTCCAGAATATTGATCTTATTCTCCGCCAGATAAGTACATACAGAAGCGATAATGCCCACGGTGTCCTTGCCAACTACTGTTATGATTGCTTTTTCCATTTTTTACCTCCTATGTCGCTGCTTTGCAGCGGCAGCACGAGGAGAATTTCGCGAAGGCGAATTCTCCGATGTGATCCCGAATGGATGACGTTTACGTCATCCGTTCGAGTTTTAAAGAAATGACATCAGGCATTTCTTTAAAACTTTACCTCCTGTGCCGCTGCCTTGCAGCGTTATCCTTAAAAATCCACCGCCGGTGTCAGCTCTTTGCGTCTGGCTACCATGATGGGCAGATCCTCCGTCCTGTAATCCTGCTCTGCCATCATCAGCTCTACCCTTACGGTCTCAAAGGCCAGCTCCGGCAGATTGTTCTCTGCGCTCAGATGTCCTAAAAGAATCCCTTTCATATGGTCATTGAGCACCCGCCCTAAAAGCTGCCCTGACGAGACATTGGAAAGATGTCCCTTCTTTCCCAGAATGCGCTGCTTTAAATAATAGGGATAGCGGCCCACCTGCAGCATATTCACATCGTGATTGGCTTCCAGTAAAAGTACGTCCGCATCCTGCAGGCACTCCACGGTATATTCGGAATAGCACCCAAGGTCCGTACATACGCAGGCTTTTTTCTTTCCCTGCAGGACCCGGTAGCCCACCGGATCTGCCGCATCATGGGAAATGGTCATAGGGTCGATGGTCAGATCTCCTATTGTGACCTTTTTATCCGCCTGCACCGGTATAAACCGGGCCGGATCTATGTGCTGATACTGGGGCATCTCCAGGATGGCCCGAATGGTCCCCCTGGTCGCATAGACCGGCATATTCGTCTGCTTGGCGATCACCGCCAGTCCCTGAATATGATCGGAGTGCTCATGCGTAATAAATATACCATCAATATCCTCTAAGGAAAGCCCCAGCTGCTTCAGTCCTTCCGCTGTCCGCTTTCGCGTGATGCCCACATCCAGCAGCAGATGGGTATTTTCCGAACCTGCATAAATACAGTTTCCGCTGCTGCCGCTGGCAATACTGGCCAGTCTCATTCTGTCATTCCTCCGCTCTCCCCAGCCGAAAAAGCTCTCTGTCTGCCTGATCAAAAGCAGACTGCGGATCCCCGCTGTTATCGATCACCACCTGACAGTGCCGGTAAAACTCCTCGTCCGGCAGCTGGGCAGCCATGATGCTCTCCGCTTTCTCTCTCGTATATCCGCGGTTTTCGGCTAATCTTTGGATTCGAATTTCTTTCTGGCAATAAATATACCACATTTCATCCACAAACTGTAAAAAACCGTTTTCAATGAGCACGGCTGCTTCTATAAAGAAGAAATCCAGTTTCCCTTTTCTTCGTTCTGCGGCGACTTCCTCCAGTATATAATTTTTTACCGCAGGATGCACCAGCTCATTGACACTTTGCAGCAGATCCGAATGTATAAAAATCAGTGCAGCCACTTCCTTATTGTCAAAGCTGCCGTCCTCTTTCTGCCATTTTTTCTGCGGATCATACTCTGTCAGCAGCGCGGCCATGGCCTCGTGGCAGGCTCCCCCGGGCGCTTCCACCACATGGGCTGCCTCATCGGATTTAATGATCCTGCAGGCGTAATGGGTCTGCAGATGATCCAGCAAACTGGATTTACCGCACCCCACTCCGCCGGTGATGCCGATTACTTTCATATGCACCTCTTACTTTGCCTCATACCAGCTGCTGCCTGTATGCACCTCTGTCTCCAGAGCCACCTTAAGATCCGCGGCCTCTTTCATACAGTCGTGCAGCAGTTTTTCCACCTGCTCCTTTTCCGAAGGCTCTGTCTCGATCAGCAGCTCATCGTGGATCTGCAGGATCATCTGCGACTTCATGCCGCGGCGATGCAGGGTCTCAAAGACCTTGATCATGGCAATCTTTATGATATCCGCTGCCGTTCCCTGGATCGGTGAATTCATGGCGATCCGCTCGCCGAAGGAGCGCTGCATGAAATTACTGGATGCCAGCTCCGGAACGGGCCGCCTTCTTCCGAACAGTGTCGTCACATAACCGTTTTTCTTTGCCTCTTCCACCATGCCGTCCAGGAATTTCTTGACGCCCGGATAGGTCTTAAAGTAGGCATCGATATACTCTTTAGCCTCTGTCCTGGAAATGCTCAGATCCTGGCTGAGTCCAAAGGAACTGATCCCGTAGACGATACCGAAGTTCACTGCCTTGGCATTTCGGCGCTGCAGGGGGGTCACCTCTTCAAAAGGAGTATGGAAGACTTTGGAGGCGGTGATCCTGTGAATATCCTGATTCTGCCGGTAGGCCTCGATCAGTTCCTCATCCCCGGACATATGCGCCAGGATCCGCAGCTCGATCTGGGAATAATCCGCATCTGCAAAAAGATACCCCTCCTTTGGAAGGAAAGCCTTCCGGATCAGCCTGCCGTTTTCCGTGCGCATGGGAATATTCTGCAGATTGGGGTCCGCACTGCTGAGCCGCCCTGTAGCGGTAATAGTCTGATGGAAGGTGGAGTGGATCCTGCCGTCCTCTCTGATAAAAGCATACAGACCGTCTGCATAGGTGGATTTTAACTTGCTTAAAGCTCTGTACTCCAGGACATCTGCCACCACCGGATAGTCCGGTGCCAGCTTCTCCAGGATATCTGCCGAGGTGGAATAACCAGTCTTTGTCTTCTTGCCTCCCGGCAGATTCATCTGCTCAAAAAGCACCTCGCCCAGCTGTTTGGGAGAGGCAATGTTAAAGATCGGATTGCCGGTCTCCTGATGGATCTTATTTTCCAGCTCCAGGATCTTATCACCGAGCTCCCGGCTGTAGTCGGCCAGCGCCTTCGCCTCGGTGCGGATGCCCAGTCTCTCCATATCATGGAGCACATACGTCAGGGGCAGCTCGATCTGCGCATACATCTGCGCCATGCCAAGGCACTCCACTTCCCTAAAAACAGGTCCCGCTGCTTTTAGCAGCAGGCCGGCCATGCCGCAGATATAGCTTTGTCCTTTCTGCGGTCTGTCTTCCATGACCTGCTCCGGCGTCATCTTGTCAAAAAGCTCTTTCCAGCTCTGCACCGTCCGGTGCAGGTACTCGCCGGCAATGTCCTCCGGCATGTAGTCGCTCTTTAAGGGGTTGACCAGGTAGGCGCCCAGCAGCAGATCCTGTATGCCTTCCATATGAATTCCATCTGTCAGTTCCGTCTCTTCCACATCCAGGAATGGATACTGATTTTTCAGGTCAAAGCAGATCAGGAAGGGAGCCTGTCCCGACACCTCGTCAGTGACTGTATGTCTGCTCCGGATGGCTCTTCGAATTTCTCCCAGCTTGCCGGAAAGGTATCCGGTGGTAAGAAAGCCCTCCGGGCAGAAATAAAAGCACTTCTCTCTCTGGGCGATGGCAAGTCCCAGGATTCTTTCCTTCTTCTCATCAGGCAGAAGATACAGGGCCAGAGAAGCTTTCTCCCCCTGCCCGTCCTGTACCGTATGAAGGATCTCGGAAAAGCAGTTCTCCGCCGCTGACAGATCCTCGATCACTGTCACCGGCAGTTCTTTTTCCTTTTCCTTTGTCTCTCCGGTCATGGTCGTCAGGTCGAAGCGATCCAGATATTTCTTAAATCCAAGCTCATGAAACAGGGTGTAAGCCGCCGGTGTATAGAAATTTCCCATCGCTGCCTTTTCCCTGTCAAGCTCCACCGGTGCATCGGTCTTGATGGTCGCCAGCGTAAGGCTCATCCGGGCGCTGTCCTCATTTTCCCGCAGCCTGTCTCTTAAAAGCTTGCGGGGGATATCCTCCAGGTGACTGTAGACACCCTCCACGGAGCCGTAGGTCTGAATGAGATCGGTAGCCGTCTTTATCCCGACCTTCGGTACACCGGGAATGTTATCCGAGGTATCTCCCATCAGGGCCTTCAGCTCAATGAACTGCAAGGGGGTGACGCCGCAGACATTGGCCACATCCTCTGCGTGGTAATTTTCTATGGTGGTCTGTCCTTTCAGGGTCTTTGGGATACGGATCAGAATATTCTCCGTGGCGATCTGCAGAAGGTCTCTGTCCCCGGAAACCAGCGTGACCTGCATACCCTCTTTTTCCGCCTTCTTAGCCAGCGTTCCGAGGATATCATCTGCCTCAAAACCCGGCTTTTCACAGCAGGCGATGTCCATGGCCTCCAGCACTTTCTTAAGGAGCGGCACCTGCTCTCTTAACTCCGGTGGCATGGGCTTTCTCGTTCCCTTATAGGCCTCGTAGATCTGATGCCGGAAGGTAGGCGCATGCACATCAAAGGCCACCGTCAGATAATCCGGCGACTCCTCCTCTAAAATCCTGAATAGTATATTTAAAAAGCCATACACTGCCCCCGTATGGACACCGGAAGCATTGGTCAGATCCGGCATGCCGTAAAAGGCTCTGTGCA
>CAVKQI010000001.1:37003-68418 GCA_963658405.1 bacterium
CGGCATCTACATATTAAAAGCGGCAAATACCACCACACCCGCTGCCGCCGCGAGACTTAAAATCTCCAGTCCGTAAGCATAGAATTCCAGCATGACCCTTCTGTGCAGTCTGGTTCTGGCCTGCGTCACCGCCGCCGTCAGCTCCTTCTGCAGATGGAATGTCTCGCCGGTCTCGAGCTTTGGCATTCCCGCGCTGACCAGGAACTGTATGCTCAGCTCCTCCCTGCACTCATCACAGTGATCCATGTGGGTCAGGAATTCATCCAGTTTCTGATTATCCAGCCGATCCTCCAGAAAATCCGGGATCATCTTATCAAATTGATGGCAATCCAGCATGGCGATCCTCTTTTTCCGGGCAGACATATGGCCTGGGGCTTTCTGTCCTGCTGCCTGACCTGCTGCCTGACCTGCTTCCTGTCCGCACAGTCTCAGGCTCCAATCTGCCTCTTTCTTTCTGTGAACTTCCTTATCATACAACACTTTACCCGTATTGGAAAGATGACCAAAAAAGCCCTTGCTCATTTGCTTTCTGCCATGCTATAATCAACCTGTTGCGTAAGCGACCAGGCAGGAATGGCGGAATGGCAGACGCAGCAGACTCAAAATCTGCCGATGGCAACATCGTGTGGGTTCAAGTCCCATTTCCTGCATAGTAAAAGAACTGCAAGGGTCATCCCCTGCAGTTCTTTTTTTGTCTTATTCTTCGTGACCTTTCTTGCGGATCACGTCTACTACCTGCGCCACATACTTCTCGCAGATCTCATCGGAGGGTGCCTCTACCATGACGCGGAGCACCGGCTCTGTGCCGCTCTCTCTCACCAGGATTCTTCCGCTCTCACCCAGCTCTCTGGCAACAGCCTGTACAGCAGCCTGCACATCCGGATCGTTCTGGGCATCGGGCTTACTCTTTACCCGGATATTCTGCAGCACCTGCGGGTAAATAGTCACCGGCTCTGCCAGCTTGGACAGAGGCAGCTTCTTCTCCAGGATGACTTCCATCAGCTTGATGGAGGTCAGAATACCGTCGCCTGTAGTAGCGTACTTGCTGAAAATAATGTGACCGGACTGCTCACCGCCCAGACGATGTCCGTTGGTGACCATGTTCTCGTATACGTACTTGTCGCCTACCGCGGTCTTTTCATAGTGAATGCCTGCCTCGTCAAAAGCCTTGTAAAGGCCGAAGTTTGACATGATGGTGGTCACCACGGTATCGTTTCGCAGCTCGCCCTTTTCACGCAGATAATTGCCGCAGATATACAGGATCAGGTCGCCGTCGATGATCTGGCCGTTATCGGCTACCGCAAGGCAGCGGTCTGCATCGCCGTCATAGGCAAAGCCCACATCCAGGCCGTTCTCCAGCACATACTTCTGCAGCACCTCGATATGGGTGGAACCGCAGTTCATATTGATATTGGAGCCGTCGGGCTCTGCGTTGATCACATAGGTCTTGGCGCCCAGGGCATCAAAGACACTCTTGGCGATCTGCCAGGAGCTTCCGTTGGCACAGTCAAGGCCCACTCTCATATTCTTATAGGATCTGGTAGCCAGAGAGATCAGGTATCCCACGTACCGGTTTCTGCCTGCCGCATAGTCCACGGTGACACCCATCTTTTCCCGGACAGCCATGGGGATCTCCGGCAGTTTTCCGTCCAGATAAGCCTCTACCTTGCTGATGGTGGCCTCATCCATCTTTTCGCCCTTGCCGTTGATCAGCTTGATGCCGTTGTCATAGAAAGGATTGTGGCTGGCGGAGATCATGATGCCGCAGTCAAACTCATCCGTCCGCGCAATATAGGAGACACTGGGGGTGGTGGTGACATGCATCAGATATACGTCAGCACCGGAAGCCGTAAGGCCTGCGGAAAGCGCATACTCAAACATATAGGAAGAACGTCTCGTATCCTTGCCGATTACCACCTTGCTCTTCTTTCCCTGATTTGCGCCGTAATACCAGCCCAGGAAACGGCCGATCTTTACCGCATGATCAAAGGTCAGGTTTACATTGGCCTCTCCTCTGAATCCATCTGTACCAAAATACTTTCCCATGGAAATATCTCCTTTTCTCTGCTCGAAATGTTATCTTTTCATTCCGCTGTTTTTATGTATTCCGGATCCTTGTCCGGGCATCTGCTGTTTCCGTTATGGTGCGATCAATCCTGTGAAAGCTCTTTTCTCACAGCAGCCAGTGCAGACTCGATCACCTTGTCCATATCATAATACTTATACTCTCCCAGGCGTCCGCCAAAGAGAACTTTTTCCTCTCCTTCGGCTAAGACTTTGTACTGCTCATACAGGGCGCCGTTTTTCTCATCATTGACAGGATAATAGGGCTCATCTCCCGCATGCCACTCCGCACTGTACTCCCGGCTGATGACGGTCCTTGGCTGTGTGCCGAAGGTAAAATGCTTGTGCTCGATGATCCTGGTATAAGGAGTCTCGGCATCCGTGTAATTGACCACGGCATTGCCCTGATAATTGTCGGTATCCAGAGTCTCTGTCTCAAAGCGGACACTGCGGTACTGCAGTGTACCCAGACGATAACCGAAATATTCGTCGATGGGACCGGTATAGACGATGCGGTCTGCCTTGGCAGCCAGTGCTTCTCTGTCCTGCAGGAAATCAATGCCGAGCTGCACCGTGATCTTCTCATGGTCCAGCATCTTTTCCACCATAGCGGTATAGCCTTCTACCGGAATACCCTGATAAAGCGCATTGAAATAATTGTTGTCATAGGTAAAGCGCACCGGCAGACGGCGGATGATAAAGGCCGGCAGCTCTGTGCAGGGGCGTCCCCACTGCTTCTGCGTATAGCCTTTCACCAGCTTTTCGTAGATGTCGGTTCCCACCAGACTGATGGCCTGCTCCTCCAGGTTGCGGGGCTCGGTGATGCCGGCCTCTTTCCTCTGCTGACTGATCCGCTCCTCGGCCTCCTGCGGCGTAATGACACCCCACATCTTATTAAAGGTGTTCATATTAAAGGGCATATTGTAGATCTCGCCCTTGTAATTGGCGATGGGGCTGTTGGTGTACCGGTTCATCTGCGCATAGCAGTTCACGTAGTCCCATACTTCCTTATTGTTGGTATGGAAAATATGTGCGCCGTAGCGGTGCACATCGATGCCTTCCACCTTCTCAGTATAGATGTTGCCGGCAATATGGTCCCTGCGATCGATGACCAGCACGCTCTTGCCTGCCGCGGCTGCCTCTCTGGCAAATACAGCACCGTAAAGACCGGCGCCTACGATCAGGTAATCATAATGATTCATATCCGTGTAATACTCCATTTCCCAGGCTGTGCAATTGTTCCCGGTGCCTGTCCCGGGGGAGCTGTCGATAAGGAATGGCTGCTTATCACTCTCTCCTAGCATACAGACAGCATATCAGTTTGTCCGCTCCCTGGCAACAAATCCGTATTCTTCCTCCAACAGGCGTCTGGATTTACGGCGGATCCGCTGCAGGGCATTGTCCGCCGACTTTAAAGGGCAATCCAGCTCTCTGGCGATTCCGGTATAATCATACCCCTGCCTGTACAGATTCCAGGCTTTCTTTTCAAAGGGACTGAGCTGCTTTTCGATCTCCTCACACAGAAAGCGCACCGTCTGGGCGCTGATCACCAGGTCCTCAGGATTATCCGCCCCTTCATCAGAAAGGGCCAGATGCAGTTCCATGGAATCCTCCCGGTCGGGGTCTGCACTCCGTGAGATATAGGAATTCAGAGAGACCGCATGATTGAGCGCCGCATGCTTTTGCCGAAGGGAGGCCTCTATGGCTGTATAGAGCTGTCTCTCCACGCATACGGATGCGAAGGCTGCAAAATTATGCTCCTTCTCAAAGTCAAAATCCCGCAGGGCCTTGTAGAGTCCGATCATACCTTCCTGGATCAGGTCCTCCGGCTCTGCGCCCAGCATATAAAGGGACCGGGCCTTGCTGCGCACCAGCGGCTTATATTTTTCCATGAGAAAATCCGCCGCCTCCGTTTCTCCCTCCCGGATGCGCCGGATCAATTCTCCGTCGGAAATTTCGCTGTACTGCGGATAATCTCCTGTTTTCATCCCTGTAAATCCCTTTGCCGCAGAATCTCATACATCAACACGCCTGCTGCCACCGATGCATTCAGGGAGTCGATTTCTCCCTTCATGGGAATGGAGGCAACCATGTCGCATTTCTCCCGCACCAGTCTGGCTACGCCGCTTCCCTCAGCGCCGATGACCAGGCCGATGGGACCTGTCAGGTTTAATTTTGTCATGGGTTCACCGCCCATGTCGGCGCATACGAACCACATTCCCTGCTTCTTCAGCTGTTCAATAGTCTGTGCCATATTGGTCACCTTGACCACCGGTGTGTGATAGACAGCTCCTGCACTGGCCTTGGCTGCCGTCGCCGTCAGGCCCACTGCTCTGTCCTTGGGAATGATCACCCCATGGGCGCCTGCCAGGTTGGCGGTTCTGATAATAGCGCCTAAGTTGTGAGGATCCTCGATATTGTCAAGCAATACAAAGAAGGGCGGTTCACCCTTTTCCTCTGCCTTTGCGAACAGATCCTCCATCTCGCTGTAGTGATAGGCTGCCGGAAAGGCGATGACACCCTGGTGGCGTCCTGTCTCGGAGATCTGATCCAGCCGCTCCCTGCTGACTAACTTTACCGGAGTACCGTGCTTGGCTGCCTCCCGGCGAATGGTCATCATAGGACCGTCCTGACTGCTCTCCAGCATGAAGAGCTTATCTATGGTAGTACCGGCGCGAAAGGCCTCTATGACAGCATTTCGTCCCTCGATATGGCTGCCTTCCTGGCTGCCGTTTTCCTGACTGCCCTGAGGCTTTCTGCGCTGATAAGGTTTCTTGTCCATGTATTCCTCCCATGCCGCAGCCCTCTGCGGCATCACGAGGAGAATTTCGCATAGGCGAATTCTCCGATGTGCTCGTACTGCTATGCTGGATACAGCATAGCAGTCATCCACACAAATTCGCCATCAGGCAATTTGTGTGGATGGGCCTCCCATGCCGCAGCCCTCTGCGGCATCACTTTTTTTATAAGCCGCTGCGTTCTATGCCTTCCCGGATCAGCTCCAGCATTCTCTCTGTCTCATCCTGCAGATAGAGATAGCCGCACAGTGTCTCAAGGGCAGTGGCCTTCAGGTAATCCTCTGTAGTGGCGTTCTTAGCCTGATGGGCGGGATTGGCATTTCTGCCCCGGCGATAGATCGTCCTCTCCTCGTCGGTCAGAAGCTCTGTGATGGCATCTCCTATTCTCGCCTGCGCCCCGGCGCAGACATAACAGGAGGTAGCCTGATGAAGCTTATGAGCCTGCCGGTTTCCCTCCGAGACGATCATGGTCCGGATCACCAGAGAGAAAACCGCATCCCCTAAAAAGGCCAGGGCCAGAGGGGAATAGGTGCGGATGTCTGTTTTTTTGTGAGGGCCCAGTATCTCCAGGATCTGCTTTCGCAGTCCGCTCTCCGTCATGCTTTCTTCCACTTTACGCCCTCTCGGGTATCTTCCAGAATGATGCCCTTTTCCAGCAGCTCTGCCCGGATGGCATCGGCCTTTGCAAAGTCCTTTGCCTTCTTGGCAGCCGCTCTCTCTGCGATCTTACTCTCTACATACGCAGCCTCGTCATCCTGCAGGCTGTCGTCTCTTTCTACGATCAGACCGCAGACCTCTGTCAGAGAAAGGAGCTCCTGCTCCAGAGCTGCCAGAAAGGCCTTTGTGTACTGGGCCTGTCCATCATTGACGGTACTGTTGATCCACTTCACCAGCTCGAATACAGCAGTAATGGCATCGGCGGTATTAAAGTCATCCTCCATGGCTGTCTCAAACTGTGTGCGGAAGCCGGCTGCCTGGGACAGCAGTTCCTGCTCCCCGGCGGTCATTTCCTCGCCCTGTGCCTTCTCCTTCAGGAATTTGAGATTGGAAGCGCAGTTTACGATTCTCTCGTAGCTGTTCTTGGCAGCTTCCATCAGCTCTTCGCTGAAATTCAGCGGGCTTCTGTACTGTACGGAAAGCATGAAATACCGCAGCACCTGGGGATCATACTTCGCAATGATGTCCCGTACCGTAAAGAAATTGCCTGCGGATTTGCTCATCTTGTGATTATTGATATTCAGGAAGGCATTGTGCATCCAGTACTTCGCAAAAGGCACACCGTTTGCCGCCTCAGACTGGGCAATTTCATTCTCGTGGTGGGGGAAGATCAAATCCTCACCGCCCGCGTGGATATCGATCTCATCGCCCAGATAGCGCTTGCTCATCACGGAGCACTCGATATGCCAGCCGGGACGTCCCTGGCACCAGGGAGACTCCCAATAGGGCTCTCCTTCTTTCTTGGGCTTCCAGAGCACGAAATCCAGCGGATCCTCCTTCTGATCATCTCCTGTGACCAGAAGCTCCCGGCCGCCGCTGCGCAGATCATCAATGTTCTTATGGGAAAGCTTTCCGTAGCCCTCGAATTTGCGGGTGCGGTAATAAACCGTGCCGTCCTTGGCCACATAGGCAAAGCCCTTGTCGATCAGGGTCTGGATCATATTGATCATGCCCTGGATCTCCTGGGTCGCCTGGGGATGGGTGGTGGCGGGCTTGATGTTCATGGCGCTCATATCCTTTTTGCACTCTTCGATATAGCGCTGGGAGATCTCTGATGCCTCCACACCTTCTTCGTTTGCCTTTTTGATGATCTTGTCGTCCACGTCGGTGAAATTGGAGACGTAGTTGACCTTATATCCCTTGTACTCAAAGTAACGTCTGACGGTATCGAATACGATCATCGGTCTGGCGTTGCCGATGTGGATCAGGTTGTATACGGTCGGTCCGCATACATACATCTTTACCTCACCGGGCGTTAAGGGCACGAATTCTTCCTTCTTTTTGGACATTGTATTGTATAACTTCATGATCTCTCCATCCTGCTGTCAGTATACTGCCAGCTGTTTATTTAGATTTCTCATACGCTGCCAGGGCATCCTGCAGCCTTGTGCACTCTTTTTCCAACTGCTGTCTGTGGGTGCGCTCTTCCCGCAGCTGATTCTCTACCTCGATCAGTCTGTTGGTGATCACATTCTGTGCCTTGGTCAGGCAGGACAGATCCTGTCTGATAGGATCCGGGAAATGTACCTGATCCAGCGTATCATTGGGATTATCGTACCGCAGCTGCTTGACGACTCTGCCGGGCACGCCCACCACGGTGCATCCCGGGGGCACTTCCTGCAGCACTACACTGCCGGCTGCGATCTTGCAGTTATCTCCTACCTTAAAGGAACCGAGGACCTTTGCGCCGGCACCGATCAGCACATTATTGCCGATGGTAGGATGCCGCTTTCCCTGTTCCTTGCCGGTTCCGCCCAGGGTAACACCCTGGTACAAAGTGACGTTATCCCCCACGATGGCGGTCTCGCCGATGATCACGCCGGTGCCGTGATCGATAAAGAAGCCTTTGCCGATCTGTGCCCCGGGATGGATCTCGATGCCGGTCCTGCGCACGGCCCGCTGGGAGATCCAGCGCGCTCGCAGATAATGTCCCTTCAGATAATGCTTATGTGCTCTCCGGTAGCTGAGCATCACCCGAAAGCTGGGGTATAAAAAAACCTCCAGTGGGGAATGCATAGCCGGATCACGCTCCTGTACAACCTTTATTTCTTCCTTGATATTCTCCAACCACTTCATTTTACTGCCTCTGTCCTGTTTCTGTCGCTGTAATGCTTCTGTCTGATGTTTCTAATTTCTCTGACAGCCCGGACAGCTCTGACAAGGCGGCACGCTCTGCTCCGGATAGACCGGGCTGCTGCCCAGATCCATAGGGCTGGAAAGAAGCGCCACTGCCTGGGCAGCGATTCCCTCCCCGCTTCCTGTAAAGCCGAGACCTTCCTCCGTGGTAGCCTTCACACTGACCTGAGAAATATCCACGCCCAGTGCCTGTGCAATATTCTCTCTCATTTCGTCAATATAAGGACGGAGCTTCGGCGCCTGTGCGATGACCGTGGCATCCACATTCTCAATCAGAAAATGGTGCTCCTCCAGGACATCCCGCACCGCCTCCATTAATTTAACGGAGGAAATGCCCTTATACCGATCATCCGAATCCGGAAAAAGCTTTCCGATATCTCCCAAAGCCGCAGCTCCCAGGAGAGCATCCATAATGGCATGCAGCAGAACATCCGCATCCGAATGGCCCAGCAGTCCCTTCTCCCAGGGAATCTCCACACCGCCCAGGATCAGTTTTCGATTTTCCGTCAGACGATGTACGTCATAGCCTGTTCCTATTCTCATAACTTCCTCTTTAAGCTGCTGTTTGTCTGCGGCGCATGAGGAGAATTACCCGCAAGTAAATTCTCCGATAGGTCTGCCGTAGATTCCTCAGCCCGTCTTCTCTACTTTTCTTTACTCTGTACCATCACATTCCCCAAAAGCTGCAGATGGGTGTAGGCAATGTCCACGCCTTCCTTCGGAAAGCGCATACAGATCTGCTCTCTCACATCGGAGCAGGCATTGTTGCATGCCTCTATGGTCGCTGCGCAGAAACGAACCTGCAGCAGAATCCCGTCTGCCGCCAGAGAGCCGATATAAATGGAAAGAGGCGTTCCTTTCTGCTCGGCCGGACGCACATCCAGATAGTCAGGATGAGAAAGCACGATATCCGACAGAATGCTCTTTGCCTTCTGCAGGTCAGACTCGTAGGTGATCTCCACCTCCACCAGCTTGGAATTCACATTCTCTGCGCCGGAATTGGCATTCTCGATCAATGTGGTATCCAAAACCGAATTGGGAATGATATCCAGAGATCCGTTATAAAAGCTGCGTACCACGGTATGGCGAAGTGTCATGGACTCCACATAGCCGGTGATCTGCCTGCCGTCTACAGTGGCCTCGATCCAGTCTCCCACATCAAAGGGGCGGTACAGGGATATGAAGAATCCATGGACGATGTTCTTCATGCCCTCCTGAAAGATAAAGCCCATCACCACTACGATGACCGAACTGGAGAGGACAATGGTATTATAAAATTTCTCTGCTTCTGCCGAAAGACCTATGATCCGCAGCAAACCCACCACGACGATGATGGCCTCTACAACGCCCTGGATAAAGCCCATATGCACATTATTTTTGTGCTTCTTCACATTGGAGAATATTTTCTGGGCTATGGACAGGATCAAAGCCGTCACGCCGGCATAGATCAGTCCCTGGACCACCTTGGACTGCAGCAGATTTCCTATTATTTCAAAAATACTCATGGAGCTCATTATACCTCACGTATCTTGGATTGTCACTTCGTGAAGGCCGGCCGGATGCCGAAGCGGGAAAGAGCCTGATAAACCGGACAAAGGGGCAGGCCCACCACGCTGCTGTAATCTCCGCGTATCCCGCGGATAAATGCACCTGCAATTCCCTGGATCCCGTAGGCTCCCGCCTTATCCATAGGTTCGCCGGTAGCGATATACCCATAGATTTCCTCCGGGGTCAGAGGCGAAAATTCCACCTCCGTGCAGACAGCAAAAGAAAGGGGAGACTTTTCCATCTCTCCTTCCTTCTTTTGTTCTGTATCCTGATCATCCGGATCCACTGCAGTCTGTACCTCCCAGATTGTCACCCCGGTATAGACCTGGTGACTGCGTCCCTGCAGAGCCGTGAGCATGGCAAATGCATCCTGCTCATCAGTCGGTTTTCCCAGGACTTTGCCGTCTAACACTACGATGGTGTCAGCGCCCAGAATGACATAGTCATCCCCGGGCAATCCTGTGCCGGACAGCTCTCCGGCCGACAGATTTTCTCCCGATAATGCTTCAGAAGGCATTTCTCCTGCCAGCAGTCTGTCACTGATCTCTCCGGCCTTGCCGGCGGAGAGTTCTTTTACGATCTGTGCCGGATCCTCACTGTGAATGATCTCATCTTTCTTTGCAGGAAGGATCTGAAATTCATATCCGGCCTGCTTTAGTAAATCCCGGCGTCTGGGCGACGCCGAGGCTAAAATCAATTTCTTCATACTTGATTTTCTATATGGCTGCAGCACATCTGCTGCATGAGAAAACTTCATACAGGAGAATTATATGCTGTGATCTCCCATCAATGACTTTGGTATTTCTGTCTGGCAGTCCTGTTTAGTGATGGAATAAGCGAATGCCGGTAAAGCTCATGACCATGCCGTGGTTATTGCATGCTTCGATGACATTGTCATCCCGCACGGATCCGCCCGGCTGTGCTACATACTTGACACCGCTGCGGAATGCCCGCTCGATATTGTCTCCGAAGGGGAAGAATGCATCGGAGCCGAGTGCCACGTCTGTATTGCCTGCCAGCCATGCCTTCTTTTCTTCTGTCGTGAATACCGGCGGCTTTTCGGTGAAGATATTCTCCCACTTGCCGTCTGCCAGCACGTCCATGTACTCCTCGCCCATATACAGATCGATGGCATTGTCACGATCTGCTCTCCGGATGCCTTCCTTGAAGGGAAGGTTCAGGACCTGGGGAGACTGACGCAGGTACCAGTTGTCAGCCTTGCTGCCTGCCAGACGGGTGCAGTGAATGCGGGACTGCTGTCCGGCACCGATACCGATGGCCTGTCCGCCCTTTACATAGCAGACGGAATTGGACTGGGTGTATTTCAGTGTGATCATGGCGATCGCAAGATCTCTCTTTGCAGATTCAGGCAGATCCTTATTCTCTGTGACGATATTGGAGAAGAAATCCTCTCCGATCACCAGCTCATTGCGTCCCTGCTCAAAGGTAACGCCGAAGACCTGCTTATGCTCTATGGGCGCCGGCTCATAGGAA
Organism: bacterium; assembly: GCA_963658405.1. Lineage (GTDB taxonomy): Bacteria > Bacillota > Clostridia > Lachnospirales > Lachnospiraceae > CAG-791. The sequence continues at coordinate 47,761 of CAVKQI010000001.1, forward strand.
GCATCCATCTGCAGCACGCAATAGCCGCCCTTTTTCTTCTTTTTGAGAATCTCCAGGGCTTCTGGTGTGTAATCCGGTGCGATCACGCCGTCGGAGACTTCTCTGCTGATGAGTCTGGCCGTGCAGGCATCGCAGCAGTCAGAGAGCGCGATAAAATCGCCGAAGGAGCTCATGCGGTCAGCACCTCTGGCTCTGGCATAGGCGCTGGCTAAGGGTGTGAGCTCTCCTAAATCATCCACCCAGTAAATCTTTGCCTCTGTCTCAGTCAGGGGCAGACCGATGGCTGCGCCTGCCGGAGATACATGCTTAAAGGAGGTAGCTGCCGGATAACCGGTAGCTTTCTTTAATTCCCGTACCAGCTGCCAGCCGTTAAAGGCATCCAGCAGATTGATATAGCCGGGACGTCCGTTTAATACTGTGAAAGGCAACTCCGCCTCATTATCCATATAAACTCTGGAAGGTTTCTGATTGGGATTGCAGCCGTATTTTAATTCCAGTTCCTTCATCGTATTTCTATCCTCCTGCGTGGTAAATTGCATCCGTATTTTTCACTTTTTCTGTTTTATGTCTGCCGGCTTGCATCGTGCCGCTGTCTGCATGGTCTGCAGGCAGTCATTTTGGCCCCAAACGCAGCAGATATTAAACAGAAATATTCTTATTGATGATCCTGCTCTCCCAGGTGCCGGTGGCAAGATCGATGAATCGTACGAATAAAGATACCTTATTGTCCTCATTGAGGGATACCCAGATGCGCTCTGCAAAAGCATCAATGCTGCCGGTAAAGTCCTCATCAAAATGAACCTTTTCCGGCTCACCGGAAAAGCTGGGAAGCGGATTGCCGTCTCCCATATAGGTATGAATGAATCGGCCCTCGCCGGCCTTGGGATTCTCATAGGCGAAGGTAAAGCGCTGACAGCAGGAAGGATCCCCCTCATCACTCTTTAAGATGGAGAGCGCATAATTATAGGATCCATCCTCCACGTGCATGACGCCGGAAATACGAGGAGTGTAATTGGGCGCATCCGGCTCAAACTCTCTGCTGCGCAAAGACTGCTCAAAGGTGAGCTGCCGGTCCAGACCCTCATAGATGGTATCTGTCTGGTCGCCGTTGGTCACAATGGTCTTATTGCCATAGACACGGACAGGAGCATAGATGATCAGACTGGGATCCTCCAGCTTGGCAGGATCAAAAGCCTGGGTGCGGATGCCGTCCCCATCCTCCACAAAAACACGATTGCGGCTGTTCTCACTTCTGCCCATGATAAAATAGGCTGTTACAGCCTTGCTGGCGTCGGTACTTCTTCCGATCACGATCCCTCTGCCGGGATAACTGGTCGTTCTCAGTGTCTGCTCCAGATCTGTCATCTTGTGCTGCTCCCTTCTGCCCTGTCTGGCATTGCCGTTTTACTTTTCCTTATTTTCCTTATCGGGGGCTTTGGCCTCCTCTGTCTGCGGTGCGATAAAGGCACCCTCCGGATCCAGCTCGTAGTGTTCGCGCACCTTGCGGTCGATCTCTGCCAGCTTATCCGGGTGATCGGTCAGGTACTGCTTGGCATTTTCCCGTCCCTGTCCGATCTTCTCTCCTTCGTAATTAAACCACGCGCCGCTCTTATTTACAATATTAACTGCAGAAGCCAGGTCCAGAACATCGCCTACATAGGAGATGCCTTTGCCGAACATGATATCAAATTCCGCTTCTTTGAAGGGCGGTGCGATCTTATTTTTGACTACTTTGACGCGGGTGCGGTTGCCGATGACCTCTCCGCTTTGCTTGATCTGCTCGATCCGGCGCACATCAAGACGCACGGAGGAGTAGAATTTCAGTGCCCGGCCGCCGGTCGTGGTCTCCGGATTGCCGAACATGACGCCTACCTTTTCACGGAGCTGGTTGATAAAGACTACCGTGCAGTTGGACTTGCTGATGACTGAGGTGAGCTTGCGAAGTGCCTGGGACATCAGACGAGCCTGCAGTCCCACATGGCTGTCGCCCATCTCGCCGTCGATCTCTGCCTTGGGTACCAGGGCTGCTACAGAGTCCACCACCACGATATCCACCGCACCGGAGCGCACCATGGTCTCCGTGATCTCCAGAGCCTGCTCACCGCTGTCCGGCTGGGAAATATAAAGATTGTCAATATCCACGCCGATATTTCTGGCGTAGACTGGATCCAGTGCATGCTCTGCATCGATGAAACCGGCGATGCCGCCTCTCTTCTGTACCTGGGCGATCATATGCAGTGTCACGGTAGTCTTACCGGAAGACTCCGGTCCGTAGATCTCTACGATCCTACCCTTGGGAATGCCCCCAAGGCCCAGTGCTATATCAAGGCTCAAAGAGCCGGTGGGGATCGTCTCCACATTCATCTGCGCGGAAGGGTCGCCCAGCTTCATGACTGCGCCTTTTCCGTACTGCTTCTCAATCTGTGCCAATGCGGCATCCAGTGCCTTTAATTTTTCCTCATGATCCATACCCATGGATATACCTCCGTTCAAGAACAAGTGTTCGTATGTCATTCAGTATAACATACTTTCTCTGATTCGCAATCCCAAATCACAAATTTTGATCTGCCGGCACCGGTATCTTCCATACACATGCGACTGTCATCGGCAGGAATCCCCTTGTCCGGTCGTTTCGGTCGACCTGTAAACCGTGCCCCGGCATTGTAAAAACAGCTGAAAATAATAATGAAAGAAAAAGCAATGATAAGAATCCGCGATAAATGCTCTCGTAGGGAGCATTTCAAAAGACCCTCCCCAAAAGGGAGCAGAAAAGCCGCCTTCAGTATAGCGGAGGGCGGCATCTGCTGTCAAATATTCTAAACAGTAAAGGTCATAAGTCCCAGCTTGGAGATCTGGATCTCCCGGATCAGGATCCCCTGGGCCTGCTTCTCGGCCGGTGTCAGGGCCGCCAGTTCCGCCAGCTTCATCACTTTTTCCTTATAATGAACGCTGCCTTTGCCTGCCAATCCTCTGGACTGCACCGGTACATTCACCCTGACCTTCGTGCGCAGCTGCTCATAGACCTTATAGGCAAAATCTCCCGGCTGCATGTAATAAAAATGACTTTCAAAGGAGGTATCCGGAGAGATATCCTCCAGAAGATACCGCTCCAGGATCGTCTTCAGTTTAAAATTCACCATCTCATTATCCATCATGTCCCGATAGGTATACAGGGCGCCCACATAGATGGTGGACAGATCAAACATCACATATTTAAAATCCGAATTTTCATTGGATCCTGCATATTCCAGCATATCAATCTCCATTCCGCGGGTGCTCGAACCCTTACTCTGCAGCCTCGCTGCTGTCCAGATCTGCGATCTTATCGCCGGAGAGTCTGACGGCCTCTCTGATCTGGTCCAGGTTCACCTCACCTTCCCCGGCCAGCTCCTGCATGGTCACCTTCCGTCCCAGCGCGGCGGACAGCTCCTTAGCCTGATCTGCCACCAGGTTGACCAGATCCTCTGCCTCTTTGTCCTTGGCCTTCTCATCCAGGTTTTCCGCGATCAGATCTTCCATGGCATTCATGATCATACGTCCCAGGGTACCCTCTACTTCGGCCGGTCCCTCCAGGGGCGCCAGCATGGCCACGCCTCTGGTCAGTGCCTCGTTGCCGGCACCGATCAGATCCTCCACCGACACATCCTGCCCCACATAGAGCTTGGCGATGTCCACTACATTGGTCAGCATCACCTCTGCCAGACGCATCTGGGCCTGCCGCTCTCCCGCCATGGCAGAGAGCTTGACAGCATCCAGGACCGATTCATCCGGTCTCTCAATGGCAGAGATCGCCTCCAGATAGTCCTCCAGATAATTGTGTTCTTCCTCTGTCAGATACTCTTCATAAGAAAGTGCTTCATCAATACCGATCTTGGAAGCAGACAAAAAATTGCGCAGCTGTTCGTCCTGTTCCTTCGTCAGATGAAGTTCATCAAAAGCCCCTTTGATCTTTTCCTCTGTAGTGGTATTGTGATTCTTCTTGGCATCCGCCACCAGGCTCTGCAGCCTCTCCAGAAAAATCCGTTCTCTTTCTGTATTATCCATTATATCATTACCTCCTGTGCCGCAGTCTACTGCGGCACCGCGAAGGGAATTTCGCGAAGGCGAATTCCCTGCTGTTAAAATGTCCGCACGCTGCCATCGCTGTTCAGGTCCTTTTTACTCTTTACATGCACATGCGTAAAGATATGATCCTGGCAATACTCGTAATTGCCCTCGCACTTGGAGCAGTACCGGAATTCCAGGCCTGGATTGTCCACCTCTGTGCGGCCGCAGACAGCGCACCGATGCATGGGGCCTGCCCCCTTCACCGGACGATAGTGACCGTTCATCTTACGTGCTGTGGCCTGTACCCCGCCAGTGCTTCCCTGTCTGCCGCTGTTTACCGCACTGCGGAAAGCGGCTCTCCTTTTTATCTCCTTCGGAGAAAGCCTGCGCATATCCCGGGAGCGCAGCCAGAAGAGCAGGAAATTAAGAAGGGATCCTGCGATGGCGCATTTATTGGGCATGGAGTCGGCAAAGAACTCCACCACCAGCATCACCGCATAGGCCACGCCTAACCACTTCACCTTTACGGGAATAATATACATCAGCAGGACTCTGGCCTCCGGGAAGGTGACCGCATAGGCCAGAAAGATAGACATATTCACATAATAGGTAGAAAAGCACAGCGCCAGCCGCATGAAATACTGCTCCGCACCAAAAGCCGTCACCAGCTCCCGCCAGGAAGGCAGCAGATAGCTAAGTCCCATGGCCGCAAAGGCTGCCGCCACGGTAAAGAGGAATCCGGAGAAAAGATAGACATTATACCGGTAATCTCCCCATACCCGCTCCAGGGCGCTGCCGATGGAGTAATAAAAGAGAAGCATGATGACGATAAAAAACAGATTGCTCGAATCCGGCGGCACCAGGATCCAGGTGATGATTCTCCAGACCTGCCCGTGCAGAATCGCGTAGGGATTCAGGGTCAGATAATTTAAGAAAGCGCTGTTGATCCGCTCCATCAGATAGCCGACCGCGTAGCATACGATCAGGACCAGTGATAGATTCGGTATCGCATATTTTGACAGTTTGTGTTCCCAAGAAGACATTTAAAAAGCCCTATTCCTTCCTTCCTGCGCGCCGGCAGCCGGTTTTAGCTGCAGCGTCAGGCTGTTAAGATTCCGTAAAGATTTTCCATTTGTCTGTCCGTGCGTAAAGACCGGAAAGTCTTTCCTTATATTACTCGATTTTATCTCTGTATAAAAGGCGGCAAATCTGAAAATATTGTAAATTCCTTTGTATTCCGTTCAAAAAATGCTTTTTTCTCCCATTTATCTGCCGGCATTTCACCTGTCTCCGCCAGCCCCGGCCCCGGAGGCAGAGCGCCGTCAAAGCCCCTGTATACCACATTTTTTCGATTTTGTTTATATTTGGAACATTGATTTTTAAACCTTCAAGCCGTATAATCTCCATTGATTATGCGGCGAATCCAATGGGGTTTGCCGTCTTTTTACGCAAGCAGAAACTGGAGGATTTATGATTTCTAAGGATTATACGCTGGGCATTGATATTGGTTCCACCACTGTCAAGATCGCACTTTTAGACCCGGCACACCATATTCTCTTTTCCGACTATCGCCGCCACTTTGCCGACATCAGAAAGACCCTTTTCGATCTGCTGTCCGAGTGCTACGAAAAGACCGGCGAGCTCACAATCCATCCGGTGATCACCGGCTCCGGCGGACTGACCCTGGCCAATTACCTGGAAGTTCCCTTTGTACAGGAAGTAATTGCCGTCTCCACGGCCCTGCAGGAGATCGCACCCAAGACCGATGTAGCCATCGAGCTTGGCGGTGAGGATGCCAAGATCATCTACTTTGAAAACGGCAACGTGGAGCAGCGCATGAACGGCATCTGCGCCGGCGGCACCGGCTCCTTCATCGACCAGATGGCCTCCCTGCTCCAGACAGATGCCTCCGGTCTGAATGAATATGCCAAGAATTACCAGTCTCTTTATACCATCGCCGCCCGCTGCGGCGTATTCGCCAAGTCCGATATCCAGCCGCTGATCAACGAAGGTGCTACCAAGGAGGATCTGGCAGCTTCCATCTTCCAGGCGGTGGTCAACCAGACCATTTCCGGCCTGGCCTGCGGCAAGCCCATTCGGGGACACGTAGCCTTTTTAGGCGGTCCTCTCCACTTCCTTTCCGAATTAAAGAAGGCCTTTATCCGCACCTTAAAGCTGGATGAGGAGCATACCATCGAAGCGGAAAATTCTCATCTTTTTGCCGCCATGGGTTCTGCCATGAATGCAAAGGAAGAGACCTGCCTGCCCCTCTCCGTCATGAGAGACAAGCTCTCCGGCGAGATCAAAATGGCTTTTGAGGTGGAGCGCATGGAGCCTCTCTTTGCCACCGAAGAGGATTATCGGAAATTCACGGAAAGGCATGACAAAGATCAGGTGGCCAAGGCCCCGCTTTCTTCCTATCACGGTAACTGCTACATGGGCATCGATGCCGGTTCCACCACCACCAAGATCGCACTGGTAGGCGAGGACGGCACCCTTTTATACTCCTTCTACAGCAATAATAACGGCAGTCCCTTAAAGACCGCCATCCGCTCCATCAAGGAGATCCGGGAACAGATGCCCGCGGACGTAAAGATCGTCCGGGCCTGCTCCACCGGCTACGGCGAGGCCCTCTTAAAGGCCGCCTTCCTGTTGGATGACGGCGAGGTGGAGACCATCGCCCACTACTATGCTGCCGCCTTTTTTGATCCTCAGGTGGACTGCATCCTGGACATCGGCGGACAGGATATGAAATGCATCCGCATCAAGAATCAGGCCGTGGACAGCGTGCTGTTAAACGAGGCCTGTTCCTCCGGCTGCGGTTCCTTTATCGAGACCTTTGCCAAGTCTCTGGACTACTCGGTGCAGGACTTTGCCCATGCGGCACTGTTTGCAGAGCATCCCATTGACCTGGGTACCCGCTGCACTGTCTTTATGAATTCCAAGGTCAAGCAGGCGCAGAAGGAAGGCGCGCAGGTAGCGGATATCTCCGCCGGTCTGGCCTACTCTGTCATCAAGAATGCCCTCTTTAAGGTCATCAAGGTATCCGACGCCTCTGCCCTCGGCAAGAATATCGTCGTGCAGGGCGGTACTTTCTATAATGACGCCGTTCTTCGCAGCTTTGAAAAGATCGCAGACTGTGAGGTCATCCGCCCGGATATCGCCGGCATCATGGGTGCCTTCGGCGCTGCCCTCATCGCCAGAGAACGCTACGACGGTCAGATGACCACCATGCTCTCCTTTGACGAGATCGAGAACCTTCGCTTTGAGACCAGCATGGCAAAATGCCAGGGCTGCACCAACAACTGCCGTCTGACCATCAACCGCTTCACCGGCGGCCGCCAGTTCATCTCCGGCAACCGCTGCGAGAGAGGCCTGGGCAAGACCAAAGCCAAAAATGATGTTCCGAATCTCTTTGCCTGGAAGCAGCAGCGGCTCTTTGGCTATACGCCCCTGACCGCTGACAAGGCACCTCGGGGCACTGTGGGTATTCCCCGCGTGCTGAATATGTACGAAAATTACCCCTTCTGGTTTACTTTCTTTACCAGACTGGGATATCGGGTCATCCTCTCACCGCCCTCCACGCATAAGCTCTATGAGCTGGGCATCGAGTCCATCCCGAGTGAATCCGAGTGCTACCCTGCCAAGCTGGCTCACGGCCACATCAAGTGGCTCATGGAGAAAAAGCCGGACTTTATCTTCTATCCGGCCCTCTTCTATGAGAGAAACGAATTCCCCAAGGCAGGCAATCACTACAACTGCCCTATTGTCACCTCCTATTCGGAGAATATCAAAAACAATGTGGAGGAGATTACCGACGGCCAGTGCCGCTTCCGCAATCCCTTCATGGCCTTCAGCAGCCTGCAGACGGCCACAGAAGCTCTCACCAAGGAATTCAAGGAGCTGCCGGCGCAGGAAGTCATAGACGCTGCCGCAGCTGCCTGGGAAGAACTCACAAAGACCAGACAGGATGTAGAGAAAAAGGGTGAAGAAGTCCTTCATTATATGGAAGAGCACCACATGCACGGCATCGTGCTGGCAGGACGTCCCTACCACTGCGACCCGGAGATCAACCACGGCATCCCGGAGATGATCAATTCCTACGGCATCGCAGTGCTGACCGAGGACTCCATCTCCCACCTGGCGGAGCCGGAGCGCCCCCTGATCGTATTAGACCAGTGGATGTACCATTCCCGTCTGTATGCGGCTGCCAGCTTCGTAAAGACCAGAGATGATCTGGATATGATCCAGCTCAATTCCTTTGGCTGCGGTCTGGATGCCGTGACCACGGATCAGGTATGCGACATTCTGGCCGGCTCCGACAAGATCTATACCTGCCTGAAGATCGACGAGGTCAATAACCTCGGTGCGGCCCGCATCCGTGTCCGCTCCCTGCTGGCCGCTTTAAAGATCCGGGAAAATAAGAAGACCAAGCGCACCATTCGTTCCAGTGCCATCACCAAGGTCTCCTTTACCGAGGAAATGCGCAAGAATTACACCATCCTCTGCCCCCAGATGTCTCCCATCCACTTTGAACTTCTGGAGCCTGCATTCAATTCCTGCGGCTACAATATGGTGGTGCTGGGCAATGACAACCGCAAGGCAGTGGACTACGGCCTAAAATATGTAAACAACGACGCCTGCTATCCTTCTCTGTTCGTGGTAGGACAGATCATGGAGGCTCTGACCAGCGGCAAGTATGACCTTGACCGCACCGCTGTCATCATGTCCCAGACAGGCGGCGGCTGCCGCGCTTCCAATTACGTGGGCTTTATCCGCCGCGCCCTGAAAAAGGCAGGCATGGAGCAGGTGCCGGTTATTTCCGCTAACCTCTCCGGCTTAGAGGACAATCCGGGCTTTAAGATCAACCTGACCGTACTGATCCGCTGTGCCTTCGCTGCCGTATTCGGCGATGTATTTATGAAGTGCATTTACCGCATGCGTCCCTACGAGATCGAAAAAGGTTCCGTAGAGGCCATGCATCAGAAATGGCTGAAGCGCTGCACGGATTACCTGACCTCCCTGAAGGCCCCCGATTTCCTGAAAGTACAACGGATGTGCAAAGAAATCATCCGCGACTTTGACAACATTCCTATCCATGAGGAGCGCAAGCCTCAGGTAGGTGTGGTAGGCGAGATCCTGGTAAAATACGCTCCTGCTGCCAACAATCATCTGGTAGACCTTCTGGAGGCAGAAGGCGCAGAGGCCTCCGTGCCGGATCTTATGGGCTTTATGCTCTACTGCTTCTACAATCAGGTATACAAGGCAGAGGAACTGGGCACCAGCAAAAAGGCATCCTTCCTTTGCTCCGCAGGCATTCACGCTATCGAAGCCTTTACACGGCCTATCAATAAAGCCTATGCGGGGAGCAAACACTTTATGCCCTCGGCCAGCATCTACCAGATCGTGGAATATGCTAAGCCCATCGTTTCCATCGGCAATGAAACCGGTGAAGGATGGTTCCTGACCGGTGAGATGATGGAACTGCTCCACAGCGGTGTCAACAACATCGTCTGCATACAGCCCTTCGGCTGCCTGCCCAACCATGTCGTGGGCAAGGGTGTCATCAAGTCCATCCGCAGACAGAATCCCACCGCCAACATCGTGGCCATCGACTACGACCCCGGTGCCAGCGAGGTAAACCAGCTTAACCGCATCAAGCTCATGCTCTCCACTGCCCAGAAAAATCAGCAAAGTTAATGCGTTAAATATTTTTACGAGCTAAATAATTTTTATCTGTTTGGCCGTCTGCCAATTTCAATGCGAATATGCCCGCAGGCAGTCAATTCAAGCCGAGATGAGGCTGGTGCTAAACAGATCATAATCGCCCTGCATTCTTACCTCCATGCCGCAGTAAACTGCGTTACAGGAGACAGGAATGCAGGGCTTTTATTATTACGCCGATTATCTGCAGGCAATAATTTTATATCCTATGTGCGCCGACCAAGGCCTGCTACCGGCCAATCCGTTAACACTGTAAGCGAAGACTGCAAGATCTGTTATGCATAAAAAAAGAGAGTATCCGAAGATACTCTCTTTTCTATTCTGCTCTTATTCCAATGCATTGCCGGAAGAGATGCTATTAAGCGTTCTCATTCTCAGCAGCCTTGGCAGCTGCTACCATTGCATCTACATCTACAGATACAACGTCAGCATTGTCCTCGTGACGAGGCTCCGGAGCGGACAGTGCCTTGATGCTCAGGCTGATCTTGTTGTCTGCTTCGTTGAAGTCAACGATCTTTGCGGTCACTTCCTGGCCTGCCTTCAGTACGTCGGAAGGCTTGTCGATGTGCTCCTTGGAGATCTGGGAAACATGAAGCAGTGCATCGATGCCGGGCTCTAACTCTACGAATGCGCCGAAGTCGGTCATTCTGGCAACCTTACCGGTTACTACATTGCCGATGGCATACTTCTCGGAAGCGCCTACCCAAGGGTTCTCATCAGGGAACTTCAGGGAAAGGGCGATCTTGGTGCCCTGGATGTCCTTGATCAGGACGCGAAGCTTCTGGCCTACAGTGAAGACCTTCTTCGGGCTCTCTACTCTGCCCCAGCTCATCTCGGAGATGTGCAGCAGTCCGTCTGCACCGCCAAGGTCAATGAATGCACCGAAATCGGTGATGTTCTTTACAGTACCCTCCACTACATCGCCGGGCTGGATGGTAGCGAAAAGCTTCTCCTGCATCTCTTTGCGCTTAGCAACCAGAAGCTGCTTGCGGTCGCCGATGTATCTGCGTCTCTGAGGGGTGTACTCGGTGATCACGAACTCGATCTCCTGACCCTCGTACTTGGAAAGATCCTTCTCATAGGTATCGGAAACAAGGCTTGCAGGGATGAAGATACGAACTTCCTCAACCACTACGCTTAAACCACCCTTCTGTACCTGGCAAACCTTTGCCTTGAGTACTTCGTGGTTATTGTAAGCTTCCTCGATTCTCTTATTGCCGCGGTCTGCAGCCAGTCTCTTATAGGAAAGAATAACCTGACCTTCGCCGTCATTTACCTTTAATACCTTAACATCCAGCTTGTCGCCGATGTGCAGAGCCTGGGTGAGATCAACGCTGTTGTCGTTGCTGTACTCACTCTTGGTCAGAATACCATCTGCCTTATAGCCGATGTTTAATACTGCTTCTTCGGGCTTTACATCAATGACGGTACCCTCGACTGCCTCTCCTGTATGAATTGTCTTGAATGACTCGTCCAACATCTGTTCAAATGTCTGTTCTGACATATGCCTGAACCTCCTCAATGATATTCTTTGGGGTGGACGCCCCGGCGGTGATCCCGATCACCTTTTCCTCTCCTGTGAGTGTCAGGTGAAGATCTTCCCGCGTTTGTATGAAAAAGGTGCGCTTGCATTCCCTGCTGCAGATCTCATATAGTTTTGCAGAATTGGAACTGTGCTTACCACCTATTACTATCATAACATCAGCCTGGGAGGCGATCCGTCTTGCTTCTTCCTGCCTCTCTCTCGTGGCGCTGCAGATAGTATTCACAACAGTGCTATTGTAACCTCTTTGCAGCAAAATATCAACTAATTCTTGAAATTTGTTTGTATTAAACGTAGTCTGGGCCACAATGCACAGGGGGATATCCTTATTTTCATCAAAAGCTTCTGCCTGCCGGCGGTCCTCAATGACTGTGGCCGGGGTGCAGGACCACCCTTGGATACCTTCCACTTCCGGATGTCCCGCGTTGCCGATGATCACGATCTTTTTGCCCTTTGCACTCTCCGCCGCCACGGTATTGTGAATCCGTTTTACGAAGGGACAGGTAGCGTCCACATAGCCCACGCCGCTGTTTTCGATCTTTGCCATCAGGGCTTTGGGGACGCCGTGGGAGCGAATGATCACCGTTCCTTCCTGCAGCGCTTCGATCTGCTCCTGGCTTTCAATGACCTTTACACCCTTTTTTTCCAGATCCGCCACTACTTCTTCATTATGAATAATAGGGCCGTAGGTATAAATATCCCCGCCCTTTTCTATCTGCTCATAGACCGTATCCACGGCCCGCTGCACGCCGAAGCAAAAGCCCGCACTCTTTGCTGTGATCACTTCCATAGTTTCCTCCTTGTGCCGCTGCAGTGCAGCGGCGCCGCGAGAAGAATTTCGCGCAGGCGAATTCTTCGATGCGATCCACGAGTTTGAATCCGATGCCATCAGGCATCTGATTCAAACTAATCTCCTTGTGCCGCTGCTTCATGCCATCTTCTGTCTGTAGATCTCCAGGATTTTGCGCACCACTTCCTCGATGTTCATATCCGAGGAGTCCAACAGTACCGCATCCTCGGCCTGTCTGAGGGGAGAGATCTCTCTGTTCATATCTCTCTGATCCCGCTCGATGATCTGTGCCTCGATCACCGCCTCATCTGCTGCCTCACCTTTCTGCTGCAGCTCCAGGCAGCGTCTGGCAGCCCGGACCTTTGCACTTGCGGTCAGATAAATCTTGACCTGTGCATCCGGGAGCACCACAGTGCCGATATCTCTGCCGTCCATCACCACATTTTCACTGGCAGCCAGATCCTGCTGCAGGGAAAGAAGCTGTGCCCGCACCTGCGGATTGGCACTGGTGGCGGAAGCCATATTGCCCACCTCTTCCTGACGAAGGCTGCCGGTGACATCCTCTCCGTTTAACAGCACCCGCTGCTGTCCGTCCTGGTAGCAGATGGAAATCTTTGCCTGCTGGCAGAGACTCTCCACTCTGTCCTTCTCCTCCGGCTTTACATTGTTGTGAATAAAAAACAATGCCATGGCCCTGTACATGGCGCCGGTATCTACATATATAAAACCAAGCTCCTTTGCTACCTTTTTCGCAATGGTACTCTTTCCTGCACCCGCAGGTCCATCGATTGCTATTTTTACTGTCATGTTATCCTTTCTGTGCCGCAACCTGTTGCGGCACCTCGATCATACATTCATCCCTGCCAGATGACCCGTAGACCAGGCAATCTGCAGATTAAATCCTCCGGTCACCCCATCCGTATCCAGAACCTCACCGGCAAAGTATAATCCCTTTACCAGCTTTGACTCCATTGTAGAAGGATTCACCTCTTTTACGCTGACACCGCCTCTTGTGACGATGGCCTCGGGATAATCTCTGGTGCCTGTCAGCACGATGGGTACCTTCTTAACCAGTCTGGCAAACTCTGTGATCTCCTTTTCGGAAATCCTGCCTGCCATGCGCTGCTCCTCGATCGCAGAAAGGGATGCCATCACGCCGGCCAGTCTGGAAGGGAAAAGGGAACAGATGGCATTGCCAAACTGTTTCTGAGGAGCGGCGGTAAATTCCCGCTTCAGCCTCTCTATCAGCTCCTCCTCGGTGATGGCCGGTTTTAAATCCATCTCCATCATAAATCCCCGGGGGAATTTATCAAAGTCGCAGTAGGCGGAGGCGGTCAGCAGCAGAGGGCCGCTGATGCCAAAGTGCGTAAAGAGCATTTCTCCAAAACCTTCATACACCGGCTTGTTCTTCTTTTGGGAAAATCTTCCGGTCTGCTGTCCCTTCTCTGCTTCCTCTCTTATGGGCAGGATCCGGACGGCCACATTTTTAAGAGCCAGTCCCTGCAGGCTGCACCACCGGCTGTCCTCTACCGTAAAGGGCACCAAAGAGGGTGCTGTCTTTTCTATATGATGTCCGGCCTGCATGGCAAATTGATAGCCGTCTCCCGTAGAGCCTGTAGAAGGATAGGAAAGGCCTCCGGTACAGATCACCACCCGGTCAGCCCTTATCTCCTCTCCGTTGGTGAGGACCACGCCCTGTACGGTATCCTCTTTCAGCAAGAGATTTGCAACCTGCGCGTGATAACGGATCTGTACGCCATGCTTCCTTAAATATCCTGTCAGAGCCTTCGTGATATCGGAGGCATGATCGCTCACCGGGAAAACCCGCTGTCCTCTCTCCGTCTTTAACGGGCAGCCCTGTTCCTCAAAGAACTGCTTCGTCTGCGTCTGGTCAAAACCATAGACTGCGCTGTAAAGGAACTTGGGATTGCGCACCACATGCTCAAAAAATTCTGCCGTATCACAGTCATTGGTCACATTGCATCTGCCTTTTCCCGTGATATAGATTTTTTTTCCGGCTTTCTCATTCTTTTCCAGGAGAAGTACCCGCAGGTCTCTCCCTGCCGCTGCGGCCGCACACATCAGGCCGGCTGCGCCGGCCCCTATGACGATGACCTGCTCCATGTTTACCTCCTTATGCCGCTGCATTGCAGCGGCATCCTGAGGAGAATTTCGCGAAGGCGAATTCTCCGATAGGATCACGAATTGATGACGTCTACGGCATCAATTCGAGTTTGAAAGGAATACCATCAGGCATTTCTTTCAAACTTACCTCTCTATGCCATGATTATTTACGAAAAAAAACCGAAGAAAATGCAATCTGCAGTTTCTCCGGTATCATCGTGGAATCGACGGGGCTCGAACCCGTGACCTCTCGCGTGTGAGGCGAACGCTCATCCCAGCTGAGCTACGATTCCATTGTCCGATCGGTTAAATCGAACGTACTTGATTATTATAACACGAATTTTTGATTTTTCTATAGGTAATTTAAAAAAAATAGCATTGAGGCAGCGCAAATTCGACATAAATATTGTGTATGCATCATTCGTCGCTGCCCGGACGCCGGACCGTAAATGGCGCAGCACATCAAAAGTCTAAAACTCAGATCAAAGTTCCCTGACCTTATCCAACATGACAGGCGAACTCCAGGCCATTTTTCCTGCCTCGTCGATCAGCTCCACCCGCAGATACCGATCCAGGGGAGAAATCACATAGGTGACTGTTCCATCCACCGGCTGTTCCACGCGGCCGTCTGCCCAGGCTGCATTGCTGTAAAATACCACATTGCGCACCTCCTGAGAGCACCGTACTGTCACCTCTCCCGTCTCCTGGTCAAAGGTGATCTGCTCAAAGTGCGGTCCCTGGGTGGCATAGAAATTTTTCTCCAAGATAGCCTGACAGATTGCCTCCGTGGAGAGTTCTGCGGCATTGACCATGATCCAGGACTTTGTCTCTTCTCCCTGATAGCGATGGCTGTCATCCGCTGCCATGCAGGGAATTGCTCTTCCGGCGCCGGCCCAAAGATCAAAATACAGAGAGGAGTCCGCTCTTCTTCCGTTCATAGGCAGGGTAGAAACCGAATTATAGATCTCTGCGCCGGCCAGACCGGAGAGCTTTTCTATATCAGCGGGATCCATGACAGACCAGGCCGGATGGGCCAGAATAGCCAGGCCGCCTGCCTCTCTCACAGCATCGATGAGCCGCTGGGGATCTGTGGCAACGCCGTCCTTATAATCCACGGTGCAGGGCTTTGTCATACCGATGCCTATGATATGAAAGACCGGCGCTGTCTGATTATCACCTGTATCCCATTCCACACCGGGCAGCAGCAGGAAATCCTTCTCCTCCCGTTCCTGACTGGGCTTTCTGTGATCAGTCAGAGCGAGGAAATCATAGCCAGCCTCTCGGTAAAGCCGAATGGCCTGCTCCGGTTCCAGGTCTCCGTCTGATCTGGTCGTATGCATATGGAGATTTCCCCGATACCATTTTCCCTTATTCTGAAATAAATCTACTTTTTTCATTGCAGCCTTTCTTACCTTTAAATATCTGTTTGGTACCCGTCACATTTCATCGTGCCCTCTCTGCATGCAGACAGATTTATGATGGAAATCAGCAGGCGGCCAGGACCCGAAGAGTCTACGTCCATCGACCATTCATATCGAGAATTTGCCGCAGCTTATTCAGAACGCGGCATATTCCGGATATGAACTAAACAGATACGAATTTAATGCACATAAAAACGGGGGATATGCTCACGCAGATCCCCCGCTCCTGTTCCTGGAACCGACGGGGCTCGAACCCATGACCTCCCGCACGTCAAGCGGACGCTCATCCCAGCTGAGCTACGATTCCATTGTTCCGTTACGGAACAGGACTACTTTAACATATATTTTCGTTTTTGACCAGACTTTTTTCGGGAAATCTGGAAATCTACAAATCCGGAAATCGCCCTATGTGTCAGGATAGGTGTCAGGGAAGACCAACCAAATGTGTGATAACGATCAGGAAATCCTGCTGCTTTCCATTTCAAAGACCACATCCGCGGCCTGCATGGTGGACGCCCTGTGGGAAACCAGGACCACGGTCTTCTCCCGGCATGCCTCGCGCAGTGCCTTCAGGATAATCCCCTCATTCAGGGAATCGAGATTAGATGTAGGTTCATCCAGAAGGAGCAGATCCGCATCATGCAAAAAGGCTCTGGCAATACCGATCCGCTGCCGCTCACCGCCGGAGAGGGTCTCGCCCAGTTCTCCCACTTCCGTATCATATCCCTTCGGAAGCGACATGATAAAGTCATGCACGGAGGCCTTCTTTGCCGCCTCTATGATCTCCTCCCGGCTGGCGCCGGGTTTGGCCAGTGCGATATTATTGCCGATGGAATCGTGGAACAGATGGGTCTCCTGGGTCACATAGCTTTCCATATCCCGCAGCGTCGAAGTGGGAATCTCTCTCACGTCCCTGCCGTTCACCAGGATCCGCCCCTCCTGAACATCCCAGAACCGCATCAGGAGCTTTAAAAGGGTGGATTTGCCGGAGCCGCTGGCCCCGTGAATACCCGTGATCTTTCCCGGTACAAGCCGGACAGAGCAATCCTGCAGAATCGTCTCCTGCTCATAGGCAAAGGTCACGTGCTGCGCCTCCGCGCCGGAAAAAACAGAAGCTTTTCGCAGCGAGGCGTTTTCTTTTGCAGCTTCCTTCTCCCTTGCAGAAGAATCATCTCCTGCCGGAGGGATCTCTTCCACCAGAGCTTTTTCTTCCAGAAGCGAGAGCACGCGCTCTCCGCTGGCCAGCGTCTGGTTCAGATTGTTGGAAAGGCTCGCCAGTGCTACCACCGGCCCGAAAGATCCCATCATGGCTATCGTGCAGGTCAGTACACCCTCGAATCCTATCTGTCCTCTTTCATACAAAAGGATGGTCAATACCAGCATGGAAAAAGAGAAAAGCAAGATCAACATATTCGTAAGAGAGCGCTGCGCTCCCTCCCTTTTGCTCAGGCCTTCCTGCAGTCCTGCCAGCCGGCGCGAGCGCTCTGTCATCTGCGCTTTTCTCTTTTCTCCCTGTCCGTACTGGATCGTCTCGTCCAGTCCCCGCAGGGAATCCAGCACAAAGCTGTTGAGCTCACCGAATTCAGTGCGAAATTCCATGCCCATCCGGCTGCCGCGCTTTCCATTCCAAAGGGGAATGGCCACACCCACCACAAGATAGGCTGCCAGCGCCAGCAGTCCCGCCGTCCAGTGATACTGTCCCATAAAGAGCACCATGAGCAGAGAAGTCAGAAAGGCAATGACGATCGGCGAAATGGTGTGAGCATAAAAGACTTCCAGCAGCTCAATATCCGTGGTAATAATGGAGATCAGGTTCCCCTTATCCCGTCCTTCCAGCTTGGCCGGGCAGAGCCTTCGCAGTGCCGCAAACACCTTGTGGCGAATGATGGCCAGCAGCTTAAAGGCAATAAAATGATTGCAGTACTGCTCTCCGTAATGCAGGATGCCCCGCAGAAAAGCCATGACGATCATCACGGTCAGGATAGTTTTTACCGGTACATCAGACAGCCAGGCATTCTTCCACAGGATATTCATCCCCGCTGCCCCTGCTGTTCCCATCTGCAGTCCCCGGATCACCACCTGTCCTGCCAGTATGGTGAGAAAAATCGCACACAGATAGCCCAGCGTACCGAGAATAATGGCGCACAGCATCACCGGCAGCAGCGGCTTCACCAGCCCGATCAGGCTTCCCATGATACGGATGGCGCTTCTTCGTTTTTTCAGATTTGCAGAACCACTCATTTAAGCCATCCTCTCTTTGCTGTAATTTTCCAGTGCCATCTGACTCTCGTAAAGGTGACAGTAGTCTCCCTTTGCCCGGATCAGCTCCTCGTGGGTTCCCTTTTCCCGGATCACACCGTCCTGCAGGAAATAGATCCTGTCTGCGTGCACCACATTGGCCAGTCTGTGGGAAATCAGGAGCACCGTCTTTGTCCGGGCCAGTTCGTGGATCACCTCCATGATCAGCTCTTCGCTCTCCCTGTCGATATTGGAGGCCGCCTCATCAAAGATATAGATCTCCACGCCTTCCTTCAGCAGTGCTCTGGCAATGGCCAGTCTCTGGCGCTGCCCGCCGGACAGGTTACCCGCCTTTTCCAGCAATGCTGTCTGCAGGCCATTCTGCGTATGAAGGAATCCCAGCAGATTGACCTTTTCCAGGACTTCTTCCATCTCCTGCACCGTGACGTCCGGTTTTGCCATCCGGAGATTATCCTCTACTGTTCCCTTGAACAGATAGCTGTCGTGGCGCACCAGCAGGATACGCTTCATCAGCTCTGCTTCCCTTACCCGGGACAGACTGACACCGCCTACACAGATTTCCCCGGTATAGCCCCGGTTTTTCCCGGCCAGGATCCCGGCGATCGTGCTTTTTCCGCATCCGGACTCACCCACCAGCGAGATAAAGCCTCCTGCCGGCAGTTCCAGATCGATGCCCTTTAAAATCTCTCTGTCCTCTTCATAGGAAAAATGCACGTCCCGGAAGGTCGCATCCAATGCCCCCTCCGGCAGCGCTTCCTCTCCTTTTTCCGGCACAGGCAGATCCAGGATCCGGAAAATCCTGTCACTGGCTGCCATACCGTTCATGGCGATATGAAAGTAAGATCCCAGCAAACGAAGGGGCAGGAAGAACTCGCTGGCCAGCAAAATAATGCACAAGGTTCCCGACAGGCCGATATTTCCCTTCAGAAATTCAGACACCGCCGCTGCCATGCCGATCGCTGCGCCCCCATAGGCCACAATATCCATGACACTGGTGGAATTGAGCTGCATCGTCAGTACCTTCATGGTGATCCTGCGGAAATTCTGGGATTCGATATCCATCTCCTCTGCCTTCTGCTGATCTGCCTGGTAGATCTTTAACGTCGTAAGGCCCTGCAGATTTTCCAGGAAAGAATCGCCCAGATTGGTATAGAGGCTCCAGTATTTACCAAGGAGGCGCTTCGCGATCTTCTGCACCACTACGATAGAGATCGGAATCAGAGGCACGCATATCAGGAGGATCAGGCTGGCCTTCATGCTCACGCGGCAGAGGATGATAAACAGCGTCACCGGCGCCAACAGACTGTAGAAAAGCTGAGGAAGATACCTTCCAAAATAAGTCTCCAGCTGCTCCACGCCTTCCGTCGCCACCTGCACTACCTCCGAGGAGGATACCTGCTCACTGTAGGAAGCGCCCAGTTCCAGCATTTTTCCGTAGATCTTTTCCCGCAGGATACGCTTTACGTCCACACTGGCCAGATAGGACGATCTCGCTCCCATACGGTCGCAGAGAAACCGGATCCCTACCGCCAGGGCCAGGACCAGTGCCGTTTGCCCTGCGCTTCTGGCCGTCACCTGCCCCTTTATGACCTGTTCCAGCAAAGCGGCAACGGCAAAGACAGCCGCCACCTGAGAAAGCAGGGCTGCCCATTGCCATAGGATCGTAAATACAATATATTTGCGGGCATCTGCCAACAGCCGCACCAATCTTTTCTTGATCATAAATACCTCATTTCTGCGGTTGGTTTCTGTTTCCTTTTTATGCCGCCGTTTGCAGCAACAGCCTGAGAAAAGTTTCGCGAAAGCGCATTCTCCGACGAATAATGAAGGATAGCGTATCCGTCACCCTTCGTGTTTGAAAGAAATGCCATCAGTCCTTTCTTTTCAGCTTCTCTCTCCTACTGCACAGCAAATGCCATACCGCGAGGACCGGATGATAGAGCAGCATCTTCGGCCCTGAAAAGCGCATGACCTTTCGAATTTCTTCTCTCATCTCCGGCTTATAGCAATGCACCCTGCAGTTCGAGCAGAATGTCTTCTCCTCCATGAAAGGACACTTCTGACTCCTTTGCCTGGCATAATCTAAAAGCGCCTGACAATCCGGGCACATCTGCCCCCTCCCACCAGGCTGCCTTCCGTGATTTTTCCGGCAGTACAGCCGGATCATCTCTTCCACTACGTATTGCTCTTTCTGCCGTTTTCTTACTGTTTTTTCAGACTGATTCATGATTCCCTCATTATTCTGCCGTATAATGCAGCATCTGTGAATGTCAGAAAAAAAGGCTGCCTGACATTCCTTCCAGACTGTTATCGCCTCACCGCTATCCTGGAATCTACCATATTTTCTGTAGAAATGCCACCAGTCCTTCTGTAAGATCTTCATAGGTCTCGTCAAAATCCCCTGTATACCAGGGGTCCGCGATATCCCTGGGGCTCTCCGAAAAATCAAGAACGCGGCAGATCTTTTTCTCCGGATCTCCCCCTGCTATTCTGATCATATTTCGTATATTAGCGCTGTCCATGCCCAGAAGATGATCAAATGCCTGATAATCCCTCTTCGTCATCTGCCGCGCCCTGTGATCACCGCAGGGAATTCCTTCCCTTTTCAGCTTTTCCCTGGTGCCATAATGCACCCCGTTGCCGATCTCCTCCGTGCTGGTCGCTGCAGAATCAATAAAAAACGCATCCTCTCTTCCCGAACGCCGCACCATGTCTTTCAGCATATATTCCGCCATCGTGGAACGGCAGAT
>CAVKQI010000002.1:0-46555 GCA_963658405.1 bacterium
AAGAAAGAATATTCTCATGAGATCATAGGAGCACTCGGAAATGGCGTGGCGGTTTGTGAAGGCATTGCGAAAGCGGTGAAGGCTCTGTGCGATCAGCTTGGAATCTGGTGTATCGTGGCATTGGCGGAAAACAATCCGGAGAAAAACATCAAATACAGGCATGCCTGGAATGTTATCCGTATAGACGGGAAATATTATCATCTGGATACCACTTTCGACAACACGCTGTCAAAATCCGGCACACTGCGTTATGACTATGTGAATCTTTCGGACAAACAGATTTTCAGAGATCACGAGCCTGTCATATGGAAGGTGCCGTCCTGTGTTGACGGAGACCATTTCTACTATAAAGAGAAGAAGCTCTCATGGACAACAACAGATGAGGTGCGGAACAGAAGCCGTCAAGCCGCAAAGAGGGGAAAAGTGCTGCTGTTTCACTGGAGAGGCGGCTATCTGACGAAGGAAGTATTGCTGCAGCTTCTCGACATATTTAACGAGGAAGCCATGGCCAGAGGAAAACATGTCTCAGTTTCTGTAAACCGTCCACAGGCTGTATTGCAGGCAGAATTTATTGACGGCACAGGTCAGGAGACAGTGCAGATGGAAAAGGCAAATGAAGGAGAAATGGAGTAAACAGTTATGGCATTAGAGGAGACAGGGCTGTTATGAACCTGATCCTGACGAAGACAATAAACAGATATCCGGATATTTGTTTTGTGATTCCGCATGCAGGAGCATATTTGCTGATTATAAGTGACCGCGTGACATCCATGTCAAAAATGTTTTGTCCGGAAGGGGATGACAGGTACCTGACATCTCATATGCAAAACGAACCTGATAATTCGATGAATGGCAAATCGCTAACCATAGCTAGCGATTTAGAGCAAATAGAGAACAATCAGTTAAAAATTTCGTCAAATCTCTTGCCGATGGTTAGCGAATTTCCGATGGGAATATTCACCCAGGTCAGTTTTACACATCATATGGAAATTTTACGAAAAACATCGAGTCTGGACGATAGATTCTTTTATATTCGGGAATGCGCATCTGGAAGTTGGAGCAAAGATGTTGACAACGATGGATATATCGAATACACTTTCAGCTATGTGAAAGCGCTGCCGCCGGGTAGCAGGAAATACGTCAGATTTTCATGTCATTAGGCCTTAGAAGACATGGAAAGGCTGGCGTTTTTTGTTGTGAAGGAGGTGAGGATATGCATTGGTTGATGTTATTGCTGGCAGGAGTATTTGAGGTTTCATGGGCATATTCTATGAAATTATCAGAAGGTTTTTCAAAGCCTGTGCCAAGCGTAGTTACGGGTGTCGGGTATATTCTAAGTGCAGTTTTTTTGTCAATTGCACTTAGGAAATTACCTCTCGGTACGGCATATGCAATGTGGACAGGTTTTGGAATTATCGGCACTACACTGTTGGGAATTTTTATATTTCATGAATCAATATCAATACCACAAATAATATGTGTGGTATTGATCGTAAGTGGCATAGTAGGATTGAAGTTACTGTCTTAATCCTGTGTGAATCATGCAGGAGCTAAGAAAACCTGCGCAGAGAGAAAGTAAAGGGAGTGAAGAAACCCGTGGAGAAAAAAGAACGAACGGAAGAAGTGATTTTTATGAATATGTGCATGGTCTATGATGAGGCCGGAAATGTCCTGGCACTGGACAAGGTGAGCAGAAATTATTCCGGAACCACATTTCCCGGCGGCCATGTAGAAACGGGAGAAACATTTACAGAATCCGTCATCCGGGAAATCAGGGAAGAAACAGGACTGACAATTAAGCATCCCAGGCTTACGGGCATTTATCACTGGATGCGGGATGGAGTCCGAAATGTAGGTTTTATGTATAAGACAAATGAGTACGAAGGGGAGCTTTTGTCTTCTGAGGAAGGAAAAGTCTATTGGATCTCCGGCGAGGAATTTTTGAAAAAGCCGTTGGCACCGGGCATGAAGCAGGTCTGGCAGATGATGCATGACGACAACGCCATGGAGTGCCTGCAGACACTGACGCCGGATGGCATCATATCGAAAATACAGTAGTGGGGATAGGCGCAGCCACAGATACCTGACACCTTATACCTTATACGGGAATGTTCATGGTGATCTCAAGATAAGCTTTTACAGTTTTGTTTTCACAGTTCATGATCAATACCTCCATGGAATTTGTAAGTCTTACAGTTGACAAGGCTGATTATAGATGCCTCGCTAAAGAGAAAGAATATATAAGTAAATTTGTGTGTTACTATTAAATTTCATAGTAACTTGCCCAAGATGTGCGCTCTTTCTATAATGCTTAGCGAAAGGTGGTCTTGTCATGTATCAGAAAAAGCTGGAGAGCGATATCCGATGCCCGTTGGAATATGGACTGGAAATATTCGGAGGAAAATGGGATTCAAGAATCATCTGCGTGCTGTCCTCTAAAGAAACACTGCGCTACAGTGAAATCCGGAAGGAAATGGGAAATATAACGGATGCCGTGCTGGCGGCCACGCTGAAGGAGCTGATCGAGCACGGGATGATCACGCGTAGATCATACGATGAAATTCCGCCCAGGGTGGAGTATTCCCTTACGGAGAAAGGGAAATCTGTGGTGCCGATATTGCAGAGCATCTGTCATTGGGCAGGGATCTTCTATCACGAAGATACAGATGCTGCGATGATTCAGTGCAAAAAATGCGACCACAGGTAGAAGGTCGGCATAAGGAGACGGGTATGATCATATATACAGAAGAAAAGAAATTTGATGCCGTGCAGGTGGAGAAATTATTCCTGTCTGTAGGTTGGATATCCGGACAATATCCGACAAGGCTTTATAAGGCGCTGATGCATTCGTCAACTGTGATATCCGCCTGGGATGGAGACAGACTCATCGGCCTGGTGCGCGTCCTGGATGATTCCGAGCTTGTGGCGTATATGCATTATGTTCTGGTACACCCGGATTATCATGGACAGGGAATAGCCGGGCACATGGTGGAACTGGTAAAAGAAAAATACAAGGATTACCTTTACATCGAGCTCATGCCGGAGGAACGCAGGAATGCCGCTTTTTATGAAAAGCATGGGTTTCAGATCATGCAGAATGGTGTGGCGATGCAGCGGTGCAATTTTGCAAACAGAATATGATTCGAGCAGGCATCTGTCGGAAACGGCAGATGCTTTTCTTATGTCGTAAAGATGGAATGCAGAGAATACAGAGAGCATGCAGAGAGTCTGCGACATCTGTCCTGAGAAAAATAGCCTCTGCTGCATGGTATTTCGAATGAAAATATGACACAATAATGGTATGAGGATTGCAGCGGTGAGGAATATCGGAAATTTAATAAAAACAGGCAAACTTTGACTTAAAACAGGACACCGAATTCATGAGCAACAATTATTATAATGCAACAATTTCATATTATGATCAGAATGCTGCGGAATTCTGTAACAGCACGGTAAATGCAGATCTGAATCAGATACAGGATCTGTTTATCGGGAAGCTTGGAGAAAATGCACACATCCTTGATTTCGGCTGCGGCTCCGGACGTGATACCAGATATTTTCTTGCGCATGGTATGTCGGTGGATGCGGTAGATGGCTCGGAGGAGCTGTGCAGGATAGCGACGGCATATACCGGGATAGAAGTAAAACAGATGTATTTCCAGGAATTAGCAGAGACAGATAGGTATGATGGTATCTGGGCCTGTTCATCTATTTTGCATCTGCCCTATGAGGAACTGGCCGTGGTACTTGGTAAAATGAGGACAGCAGTCAGAGAAAATGGTGTCATATATACGTCGTTTAAATATGGCACTTTCCGGGGAGAAAAAAACGGAAGATATTTCACATATATGACAGAAAAATCCTTTGACGATCTCCTGGATGAGGTTGGAGGACTGAAGATAGAAGAAGAGTGGCTTACTGCCGATGTGAGACCGGGGCGGGGTGAGGAAAAATGGCTCAATCTGATTTTGCGAAAAACCAGGAAACTGACGAATTAGAAATAGAATACACGGATGTTATGACCGGTGATCATAACAGAAAGCGTTATCTGTATTATCAGTTGAAAATGAGCATGCTTCATGCCAAGAAGATTGATATCATCGTGTCATTCCTGATGGAATCAGGTGTCAGGATGATCTTAAATGACTTAAGATCAGCGCTTGACCGGGGCGTACAGGTAAGGATCCTTACCGGAAATTATCTCGGCATTACGCAGCCTTCTGCATTATGCCTGATAAAAAAAGAGCTTGGGAATCGTGTGGATTTGAGGTTTTATAACGAAAAAGACCGCTCCTTCCATCCTAAGTCCTATATATTTCATTATGATAATTATGAAGAGCTGTATATCGGTTCTTCCAACATATCACGGAGTGCTCTGACATCGGGCATTGAGTGGAATTATCGCTTCAACAGCCGGGAAGATAAGACAAATTTTGACTTATTCTACAATACATTCGAGGATTTATTTGAAAACCACTCTATAATCATTGACGATGAGGTGCTGCATCAATATTCCAGGGAGTGGCACAAACCGGCCGTCGCAAAGGATCTGGCAAAGTACGATGCTTTCGATGACAGTGCGGATATGAAAGTAAAACTCCTGTTTCAGCCGAGAGGACCGCAGATAGAGGCACTGTATGCCCTGGAGGACAGCAGAGCAGAAGGCGCCGTTAAGGGTTTGGTGCAGGCGGCTACCGGTGTGGGAAAGACATATCTGGCGGCATTTGATTCTGCTAAGTATGAGCGGGTCTTATTTGTAGCGCACAGGGAAGAAATATTAAAGCAGGCGTCCGTGTCGTTTAAGAATGTCAGACAGTCAGATGATTACGGATTCTTTGACGGCAAGCATAAGGATACGGATAAGGCTGTAATCTTTGCATCAGTTGCCACACTTGGGAGGGAGGAATATCTCACAGACAGCTTTTTTGCACCGGATTATTTTGACTACCTGATCATTGACGAGTTCCATCACGCCGTGAATGACCAGTATCAGAGAATAGTAAATTATTTTAGGCCCCAATTCCTGCTGGGACTTACAGCAACCCCGGAAAGAATGGATGGCAAAAACATATATGAAATATGCGATTACAATGTGCCTTATGAGATTTCTTTAAAAGAGGCAATCAATAAAGGCGTGCTTGTGCCGTTTCATTACTATGGGATTTATGATGATGTGGATTATTCATCTATTCATCTTGTAAAAGGGCATTATGATGAAAAGGAACTGAATGCGGCCTATATCGGAAACGTAAGGCGTTATGATCTGATATACAAATATTACAAGAAATATCCATCAAAGAGAGCACTGGGGTTTTGCTGTTCAAGACAGCATGCAGAGGAAATGGCCAGGGAATTCTGTGCCAGAGGCATTAAGGCTGCTGCAGTATACAGCAATGCAGACGGCGACTTTTCAGAAGAGAGAGATGCTGCAATACAAAAGCTGAAGAATCAGGAAATCAAAGTGATTTTTTCTGTAGACATGTTTAATGAAGGCGTGGATATAGCATCTCTTGATATGGTCATGTTTTTAAGACCTACGGAATCCCCGGTTGTATTTTTGCAGCAATTAGGTCGAGGACTCAGAACCAGCCGTGGAAAGTCCTATCTGAATGTGCTTGACTTCATAGGTAATTATGAGAAGGCAGGCAGGGCGCCGCTGTTATTATGCGGTGGACAGATTTCTGATAAGAAGCACACCGTGAATTACAGCAGCATGGATTATCCGGATGACTGCATTGTAGATTTTGATATGCGGCTGATCGATCTGTTCAAAGAACTGGATAGGAAATCTATTACAGCAAAAGAACGGATAAGGCGAGAGTTTTATCGTGTTAAGGAACTGCTGGATGGCAGGGTGCCGACACGAATGGAACTGTTCACTTACATGGATGATGATATTTATCAGTATTGTATGAAGCATGCAAAGGAAAATCCATTCCGACAGTATCTGGACTTTTTAGGTGAGTTGCAGGAATTGTCAGCGGTGGAGAAAGCGCTTTGTTCTGGTCTGGGAAAAGAATTCCTTGCTCTGATCGAGACCACGGATATGCAGAAAGTTTACAAGATGCCAATCCTTTACAGCTTTTATAATGATGGTCATATCCGGCTGGCAGTCACCGACGAAGAGGTGATTGCGGCATGGAAGAAGTTCTTTGATACCGGGAAAAACTGGAAGGACTTTGCAGCAGATATCACATATGAAGCTTACAAAGCAATGACAGACAGGCAGCATCTTAGCAAGGCCAAAAATATGCCGATTAAATTCCTGAAGTCGTCCGGAAAGGGCTTTTTTATCGATAAGGAAGGCTATGCCCTGGCGATCAGGGAAAATCTGAAAGACATTGTGGAAAATGATGCTTTTAAGAGGCATATGAAAGATATCCTGGAGTATCGGACAATGGAATATTATCGCAGAAGATACAGGAACGGGGAATAAGTTTTCAGCAGGATTAACATTCACATATTTATGCAGTGCAGCATCCATGGAAGATGACAGAAGACCAAAGGGGATGCCATCAGTGATCTCACTGCAGGAGGGTATCCATGAATGCCAGTTACCAGCATATCATTCATCCTTTTTTGCCGCTGTATGATGCAGCGTCGGAAATTCTGATCCTGGGCAGTCTGCCGTCGGTGAAGTCCAGGGAGCAGATGTTTTTCTACGGACATCCGCAGAATCGCTTCTGGAAGGTGATGGCCAATGTCCTGCAGGAGAAGCTGCCGCTTACCATTGAAGAGAAAAAAGAGATGCTGCATCGCCATCATATAGCGCTCTGGGACAGCATCTACAGCTGCGATATCATTGGTTCGAGTGACAGCAGCATCCGCAATGTCGTGCCGACGGATCTGCAGCCGATCCTCTCGCAATCGCGTATCCAAAGGATCTATTGCAATGGTGCAGCCTCCGGAAAATGCTTTCAGAGATATCAGGAAAAAACACTGGGGATGAAAGCTGTCATACTCCCATCCACCAGCCCGGCTAATGCAGCCTATTCGGTGGAACGACTGACGGATATCTGGAAGCAGATTCGGTCGTAGAGAAAACATTGAAGAAAAGCATAAATTTGCAAGAAAAAATATTGAAGAAATGCACTGTCACAGGTACCTGATACCTCGGTAGCGTAGTTGCCCCCGATATCATGGCAGGAAAAGCATAACGGGAAGAAATAAGACAGTGAGGGGAAGCAAAAGAAAAGGGGAAAGCGTATGAAGAAAAAGCGGAGAATTTATGGAAATCCGTTGCTGGCAGCGGTGGGGCTGATGATCGCCCTGGCAGCGGTCTATCTCTGGCCGGCCGCAGGGATGCGGGCACAGGCAGCGGAGCGGGCCGTGGAGATCGTGCGCGCGGAAATTGCGGGGAGCGATGTGCAGGTGGAAATATCTGCCTCGAAGATACCTGCTTCCGACGACGGCAAGTATTATCTCTATGCGGACGAAGTATGGCAGGACGGCGCAGCCGGAACCATGGTCGCCACTGCGAAGACCGGGAAAAATGCTTCTTTTTCCTTTCCCCTGAAATTTAAGGAGAAAGGCTCCAATCTGTCAAAGAAGTTTATCGTAGCGGTGAAGCGCGGCGGCAGTCTGGTGCAGGTATCGGATGAGCATTACATCACCAACCCGGAGGCCTGTGCGACCGGAGCCGGTACGCGTAATGATCACGGCATCAAGGGTCTTCTGGCGGATCCGGACCGCCTGGATACAGGCGAGATCGAGAATCTGGGCATTCAACAGGTCACCTACAATATCTATGCGGGAGAGATCGTGGGAGAGACGTCGGATCCGGCATATCCCACGACCTATATGGACTATAACGGGGAGACCTATGCCTTTGATACGGCGGCGCTGCGCCAGTACGATAACCTGTTCACGCACTATACCACGCTGGGCCTGCAGATTACCGTGAATATCCTAAACGACAAGGACGAGGACGCGCAGGACCTGATCCATCCGCTGGCCCGGGACGACCACGAGAGCCCGGGATATGCCTTTAATACGGCGGAGCCGGAGGGCAGCAGACATCTGGAGGCCATTGCCTATTTCCTGGGATCCCGCTACAGCGGAGAGCAGGGCGCAGGACAGGTAGACAATTGGATCGTCGGCAATGAGGTCAATGCCAGAACCGAGTGGTACTATACCAGCAGCACGGATCTGGATGAAAATGTGAATAACTATCACAAGGCCTTCCGCGTTTTCTACAACGGGCTGAAGGCCGGCAATGCAAACTGCCGGGTGTACAATTCCATTGACCAGGAATGGGGAAGAAAATCCAATCCCGGCTGCTTCCTGTCCAAAGAATATCTGGACCGTTTTGCCTACTACGTGAACCGGGAGGGCAATATTGACTGGGGACTGTCTTTCCATCCCTATGATTCGCCGCTGTACGATCCCTATGCATGGCTGGGTCTGGAGCGATGGGTACACAAGGATCTCGCTACCCCGTATATCACCATGCAGAATCTCTACATCCTGACAGACTACATGCATCGCCAGGAAATGCTGAATCCGTCGGGACAGGTGCGCAGCATCTCTTTGTCGGAGATCGGTTTTACCTCCTATTTCGGCGATGATCTCCAGTGCGCCTCCATTGCCTACGGGTACCTGCAGGCTGCCGCAAATGAGGACATTGACTCCTTCATGCTCTACCGGCAGACGGATCATCCCAAGGAGATAGAGAGCCGGATCGCCCAGGGACTGATCGATGTGAACGGCAATAAAAAGCCGGCTTATGATTACTACAAGTATATCGATACTGACCAGGCTTCGGTCTATAAGGAGAAGGCATCTGGCATCATGGGAATGGACATCGATGCGCTGATCGGCAGCCGGGATTTCCCCACCAGGACCTGGATCGGGTACGACGATTAGAAAACCTGCGCCATAGATTTTAGCTATGGCACAGAATACAGAATAAGTATTATCACATAACAGCCTTTTTGTACTACATTGGTTAACAACAAGTACAGAGAGGCTGTTTTTATTGACAAAAAGGAGATTACTATGCGTACATCCATTATCGGTTACCCAAGAGTAGGCGCTTTGAGAGAGCTCAAATTTGCCACGGAAAAGTATTTCAGAAAAGAGATTGCAGCGCAGGAGCTGCAGAGCACGGCGAAAGAGATCAGAAAAGCCGACTGGTTGACCCAGAAGGCTTCGGGACTTGATTTTATCCCGTCCAATGATTTTTCATTTTATGACAATACGCTGGATACGGCGGTGCTTTTCAATATCATTCCGTCCCGCTATGCTTCTTTGCAGCTGCCGCTGCTGGATACCTATTTTGCCATGGCCAGAGGCTACCAGGGCGAAAAGGGCGATGTAAAAGCGCTGGCCATGAAGAAGTGGTTCAATACCAACTATCACTACATGGTGCCGGAGATCGACGATGGCACAGAGATCCGTCTGGCAGGCACAAAGCCCTTTGAGGAATTTAAGGAGGCCAAATCCCTGGAGATCGTCACTAAGCCCGTGATCACAGGTGCCTTTACGCTGTTAAAGCTTCTACGTTATACAGGGACAAAGACAGCACAGGATTATGCGGAGGATGTGATCACTGCGTATTCCGAGTTGCTGGAAAAGTTCAATGTGCTGGGCGCAGAGTGGGTGCAGTTTGACGAGCCTTATCTGGTGCATGATCTGGATGAAGCAGACATTGCTCTTTTTGAAAAGCTCTACCGGGGCATCCTTTCCGCGAAGGGTAAGGTAAAGGTCCTGCTGCAGACCTATTTCGGGGATGTGCGTGACTGCTATCAAAACATTCTGGCCCTTGACTTTGACGGCGTCGGACTGGACTTTGTGGAAGGCAAAGAAAGTCTTGCGCTGGTATCGGAAAACGGATTCCCGGAGGGAAAGGTCCTGTTCGCCGGCGTGGTAAACGGCAAGAATATCTGGAAGAATAATTATGAAAAGACCCTGGCGCTGCTGGACCTTTTAAAAACAAAGGGCGTGGAGACCGTGATCGGTACTTCCTGCTCCCTGCTCCACGTCCCGTATACACTGAAAAACGAGACCAGACTGGCGCAGAAATATCTGGACTACTTTGCCTTTGCAGAGGAAAAGCTGCAGGAGCTGGCGGCGCTTAAGGTGCTGGCCGAAACAGACTACGCAAAGGAAGAGCTGTATAAGGCAAATGTCCTGCTGCACGGAAACAGACCGGACTGCAATGATCCCGCTGTGCAGGAGAGAGTCGCCCATATAGAGGAGAAGGATTTCACGAGACTTCCTGCTTTTGCAGAAAGAGAAAAGATACAGAAAGAGGAATTCGGTCTGCCGCTGTTCCCTACGACTACCATCGGTTCCTTCCCGCAGACCGCGGACGTCAAGGCAAACCGCACCGCCTTCCGAAAGGGTAGCATTACAAAAGAGGAATATGTGGCATTCAACCGTCAGAAAATCGCGGAATGCGTGAAGCTGCAGGAGGAGATCGGTCTGGATGTGCTCGTTCACGGAGAGTACGAAAGAAATGACATGGTGGAGTACTTCGGCGAACAGTTAAACGGCTATCTGTTTACGGAGAAGGCCTGGGTGCAGTCCTATGGCACGCGCTGCGTGAAGCCGCCGATCATCTGGGGCGATGTTTCCAGAAATAAGCCGATGACTGTGGATTGGTCCGTTTATGCGCAGAGCCTTACCGACAAGCCGATGAAAGGCATGCTGACCGGTCCGGTGACCATTCTTAACTGGTCCTTCCCCCGAGAGGATATATCAATCAGGGAGAGCATCTACCAGATTGCCCTGGCCATCCGGGATGAGGTACTGGATCTGGAGAAAAACGGCATCCGGATCATTCAGGTGGACGAGGCTGCCCTGCGTGAAAAGCTCCCTCTTCGAAAGTCCGACTGGTACAGCGAGTATCTGGATTTTGCTATCCCCGCCTTCCGCCTTGTCCACAGCGGCGTAAAAGCAGAAACACAAATTCATACGCATATGTGCTATAGTGAGTTCACGGATATCATCAAGGCAATCGATGATATGGATGCCGATGTGATCACCTTTGAGGCTTCCCGTTCTGATCTGCAGATCCTGGATTCCCTGAAGGAAAATCATTTCAAGACAGAGGTCGGCCCCGGCGTGTACGATATACACTCACCGAGAGTGCCCTCTGTGGAGGAGATCAAATCGGCACTCCACAAAATGTTGGACAAGATCGAGCCCGAAAAGCTGTGGGTCAATCCCGACTGCGGCCTGAAGACGAGAGGAACGTCGGAGACGACCGCAAGCCTTAAGAATCTTGTGCAGGCAGCCAGGGAGATCAGATGTTTTTAAGAAATGCCTGATGGCATTTCTTAAAAACTCGAACGGATGACGGGAACGTCATCCGTTCGGAATCGCATCAGGGAATTCGCCTTCGCGAAATTCCCTTCGCGTTGCCGCTGCAAGACAGCGGCATAAAGAGGAAAAGTTTTTAAGAAATGCCCGATGGCATTTCTTAAAAACTCGAACGGATGACGGGAACGTCATCCATTCGGAATCGCATCAGGGAATTCGCTTTCGCGAAATTCCCTTCGCGTTGCCGCTGCAAGACAGCGGTACAGAGGTAAAAATGAAGGAAGCAGCAGGAATAGAATATTTTTCTTTTGGAAAAGGAAACAGAAATCTGGTGATCATTCCGGGTCTGGCCATTCACAGTGTCATGGGACTGGCGGAGCTGGTCACGCAGGCGTATCAGATCTTTGCAGAGGAGTATACGGTCTGGCTCTTTGACAGACCAAAGGAAATGCAGGACGGCTGCACCATCCGGGAACTGGCAGAGGAGACGGCAGGGGCCATGAAGGAACTCGGCTTTAAGAATACCTCTGTGCTGGGCATATCCCAGGGAGGAATGATGGCGCAGTATCTGGCCATCGATCATCCGGAGCTGGTGGGCAGCATGGTCCTGGGGTCTACCCTTTCCGGACCCAATGACACGTTTTTGTCAGTGGTAAACAAGTGGCTTCGGCTGACGGAGAGCCGCGATGAAAAAGGGCTCATCGAAGCCTTTTTGGAGGATGTCTTTTCCGGGAAGACGCTGGAAGAGTACAGGGATGCGCTGATACGCCTGAACATGGGCATTACCGAGGAAGAGTACAGACGATTGGAGATACAGGAAAGATCCTGCCTATCTTTTGACTGCAGAAAGGAACTCTCGGCAATCCGGTGTCCGGTACTGGTGCTGGGTGCGAGGAAAGACCGGATCGTGACGCCGGCGGCGGCCGAAGAGACAGCTGCTGCCCTTGGCTGCGAACTTTATATTTATGAGGAGGATTACGGACACGCGGTTTACGACGAAGCGCCGGATTATAAGCAGCGGTGCAAGGAATTCTTTGATAAGTGGTAATGCGGATCGTGGGAGAAGGATATGCTCTCACATCTGCGGCCGCTTCGGCGGATGCTGCGCATAAAAATCCCGGGGAGACAAAGGCTTAAAGGCATTATTCAAGAACAAATACTGGCTGATGGTTTTAGGTGTATCCATTCTGCTCTTTGTCAGAAGCGGTATCTCCTCCGGCGTGCTGGTATATTACTCTCAGTATGTGCTGGGCAGCTCCAATTACTACACGGCCCTTGCTATGAGCGGTTATGTAGGCGGCGCAGCGGTGCAGTCAGGCTCTGCCATTCTCAGCATGAAGCTGTGCCTGATCCCGATCCCTGTCATCGTATGCCTGGCACTTATGCTGGTACTGAAATTCTATAAGCTGGATGCAGAACTTCCGAAGATCACAGAAGACCTCGCAGCCGGAAGAACAGAAAAAAGATAAGATCTGAACACACCACCGGAACTGAATGGCAGTTCCGGTGGCTTTTTTATTTTGCAGGGAAATGCCATTTGAGCTGCGGGGGCTGAAGATGTATGATGTATCTGTTCAGCACCTGTCATATTTCAGCGTGAATTGCCTGCCTGCAGGCTGCTTGCTTGCAAGTATATTCACGATTGGAATACGGCAGGCGGCCAAGGCGCGAAGCGCCTCTGGCCAGCCACATCGAAGATTTACGAAGTAAATTCGAGATGCGGGCTAAACAGATACGATAGTATAACGAGGTAGACTATGGACGTACATAAGATATTGGAGCGGGTACGGACGGGGCAGATGGATGTGGCGGAGGCAGAGGAAAAGTTAAAGGATCTGCCCTACGAGGATCTGGGCTATGCCAAGCTCGATCATCACAGAAAGCTCCGCTCCGGTTTCGGCGAGACCGTTTTCTGTCAGGGAAAGCCGGATGCATACCTGCAGGAGATCTTCCTGAAATTTTATGAAAGAGACGGTGAAGTGCTGGGAACCAGAGCCACCGGAGAGCAGTATGAACTGATTCGCAATTTGGTGCCGGAGGCGGTGTATGATCCCGTCTCCCGGATCGTGAAGGTGGAAAAGCCGGATAAGGAGCGGACAGGCTGCGTGGCCGTCTGCACCGGCGGCACAGCAGATATCCCGGTGGCAGAGGAAGCGGCACAGACAGCGGAATATTTCGGTACAAAGGTGGACCGCATCTACGATGTGGGTGTGGCAGGCATCCACAGACTGCTGAGTCAGAGAGAGCGCATCTGCAGGGCAAACTGCATTATTGCCATAGCGGGAATGGAGGGAGCACTGGGCACCGTGATCGCAGGAATGGCAGATGCCCCGGTGATCGCCGTGCCTACCTCCGTGGGCTACGGCGCCAGCTTCCACGGTCTGTCAGCCCTGCTGACCATGATCAATTCCTGCGCAAACGGGATCTCGGTGGTCAATATAGACAACGGCTACGGAGCAGGATATATAGCGACACAGATAAACAGAATGGCGGTAAAAAACATTGAAAAAGACATTGTATCTGGAATGTAATTCGGGAATCAGCGGAGATATGACAGTGGGGGCTCTGCTGGATCTGGGTGCGGATAGAAAGGTGCTGGAGCAGGCACTGGACAGCCTGGGGGTAGAGGGCTATCACCTGCATTTCGGGACCACAGAAAAATGCGGCATCAGGGCCTATGATTTTGATGTGCATCTGGAAGAGGAAGAGCACACGCATGACCATGCCCATGAGGACAATACAGAGCGTGACTTTGCACATGGCAGCACCTCCGGTCATGATGAAGATACAGAGCACAGTTCTGAAAAATGTCAGGAGCACGAACACGTTCACACAGAGCAGGATCATGTACATACCCATCCACATGTTCACCGTAATCTGCATGATATTTATAACATTATTGACCGGCTGCAGTCCTCAGACAAAGTAAAACTGCTGGCAAGGCGTATCTTTGAGATCGTGGCCGAGGCGGAGTCCGAGGCCCACGGTCTGCCCATCGAGCAGGTTCATTTCCATGAAGTGGGGGCCATAGATTCCATCGTAGATATCGTCAGCACGGCGGTCTGCCTGGATGATCTGGGCATTGAGAAGGTGATCGTTTCTCCGCTGGCAGAAGGACAGGGCTATGTGAAATGTCAGCACGGGACGCTGCCGGTCCCGGTGCCCGCCACGGCGAATATCGCCAGGGCATACGGACTTACGCTGCGTTTTACGAAGACACAGGGAGAAATGGTCACCCCCACCGGGGCAGCTATCGCGGCGGCACTGCAGACGGACGCTGCCATGCCGGAGCATTACCGCATCATAAAGATCGGCATCGGCGCCGGAAAGAAGGATTTTGATCATGCCAATATCCTCCGGGCCATGCTCATTGAAGAAGCTATGGAAGATGCGGGAGAAGGCAAAAGGGAAAGAGAAGAAAAAGGAAAAAAAGCAGACAAAGCAGACAAAGCAGATAAAGAGGACACTCTGGAACTGCTGGAGACAAACCTGGATGACTGCACGGGAGAAGCACTGGGCTATACTATGCACCTGCTGTTAAAAGCCGGGGCCAATGATGTCTGGTACACACCGATCTACATGAAGAAGAACCGTCCGGCCTATATGCTTTCTGTCCTGTGCCGGGAAAGCGGCCGGGAGGTCATGGAGGACATTATCTTTACCCATACCACGTCCATTGGCATCCGCCGCTTTCCGGCAGAGCGCACCGCGCTGGAGCGAAGAAAGATACGCGTGGAGACTGCTTACGGTACGGCAGAGGTAAAGATCTGCAGCCACAAGGGAAAAGAGTATTGCTATCCGGAATATGACAGTATTTCTGCACTGTGTGAGCAGCAGGCGGATGCAGATTTTCATGCTGTATATGAAGCAGCAGTGAAGGCGGCTGTGGAACAGAATATGTGATGTCGCAGACGTCATCCATTCGTGATCAAAAGAAATGCCTTCGGGCATTTCTTTCGGAGAATTTGACTTTGCGAAATTCTTCTCAGACTGCCGCTGCAAGCTGCGGTAGAGAAAGGTAAATATGGAATACACAGTAAATGAACGGCAAAAGCAGCTGGAAGCGCTGATGGGAAAGTATACAGCGGGCGGGAGAAGTATCTGCGTGGCCTTTTCCGGCGGCGTGGACAGCAGCCTGATCCTGAAAGCGGCCGTGAAGGCGGCCAAAAGAGACGGCGGCAAGGTCTATGCAGTTACCTTTGACAGCCGCCTGCATCCCTCCTGCGACCTGGAGATCGCAGCCCGGGTGGCGGCGGAGCTGGGGGGCATTCACAAGGTGATCCATGTAAACGAGCTGGAGCAGGAAGCGATCCGCATGAATCCGGTAAACCGGTGCTATCTGTGCAAGAGACATCTGTTTGAAAATTTAAAGCAGATGGCAGAAGAGCTGGGTGCAGAGACCGTGATGGACGGCACCAATGAAGACGACCACCACGTATACCGTCCGGGTATCCGGGCACTAAAGGAGCTGGGAATTGTCAGCCCTCTGGCGCAGCTGCACATTACCAAGGCTGAGGTAAAGGCCATGGCAGCGGCATGGGGGATTTCAGTGGCCTCCCGTCCCTCCACACCCTGCATGGCCACCAGACTGCCGTATAATACCCCCATCGGCTATGATGTCATGCAGCAGATCGAAAAGGGAGAAGGATATTTAAGAGAACTCCTGGGAGGAAATGTGCGCCTGCGCCTCCACGGAAACGTAGTGCGCATCGAAGTGGACAAAGCCTCCTTCGGAAAACTCCTGGAGCATGAAGAAGAGATTGTACAGAACCTGAAGAATCTCGGATTTATTTACATTACCATGGATCTGGAGGGCTTTCGATCGGGAAGTATGGATATCGGACTGGATGTGTAGAAGATACAGACGGGAAGACCAACTGTTACATAGGCTCTGATGATTTAATCAGCTATTGGTTTCAGTAAGGGAATCAAGAATGTCCAGCATTTCATTGGGCGTCACGATAAATGACTTAATTGGAAAATGTTTCTGATTGCCGGTGACCAGATAGGCGTCGTCGGAGTTCCTTTTTTCCATAACGACTTCGTAGAAAGGGAGATCTTTTGGGTCAGGAAGAAGCTCATCTGTAGGGGAGGCTTCCACCATCAGACCAAAGCGGGAAATTGCCGAGAGAAGATAATCTGTTTGCGCACGGCTGAATCGGAATTTCTTTCTCTGCAAGACTTCCTGATATTCTTTCATAATTTCTGCACTGTAGACAGGGATCAAATCACCGAGAAGCATTCTCTCTACAAGAATTACAGTGGAAGAATCCGAATGTCGGGAGAGCAGTGCAGAAACAAGGACGTTGGTATCAATTACTGTATAGTAGGCCATTAAACATCCTCCTTTCCGCTGCGCACCTTTGAAATTTCATCATTGATCTCATCAAGGGAAAGTCCATCCGGAAAGTCCTTTGCGGATTGCTCCCGCAGAGCCATGAAAGCCTGAAGAGCTTTCTGCCTGGTGATCTCCGGCTCAGAAGAAGCAATTTCAAAGGGAATACGGCGTTCACGTACAACCGCTCTGGCGAAGACATTGATGGCTGTAGACATGTTCATGCCAAATTCGTTGCATAAAACCTCGAATTGATTTTTTAGATTGTCGTCCATACGGACACTGAAAGTTGCCTGAGACATAGCATCACCTCCTATATAATTATACTATCGCAATTTGGTGCGGGAAACAACATAAAATGAACCGAATAGGTTCAAAATGCAGAAGAACGGAACAGATAAAAAGAAAGGTAAAAAGGAAAGGCTGAGTTGAAGCACTGAGTTGAGGCTGAGTTGAAAAGCTAAGTTCGCTGAAAAGGAAAGCTGCTGATTGGCGATCCGAAAAAAATGTGACACAGTAAGGAGACAGAACAAGTGAACAACACAGAGAATATCATCATCAGAAAATACGAGCAAAAGGATCTTCCCCACATGATTCGCATCTGGAATCAGGTCGTGGAAGACGGTATGGCATTTCCACAGGAGGAAGACCTGACAGAACAGACCGGAAAAGCTTTTTTTGCGCAGCAGACCTATACGGCTGTAGCGGAGAATAGAGAGGATGGGAAAATCTACGGACTTTACATTCTGCATCCGAACAATATAGGACGCTGCGGACATATCTGCAATGCCAGCTATGCGGTGGACCGGGAGGCCAGAGGCCTTCATATCGGTGAAAAACTGGTAAAGGATTGTCTGCAGCAGGGCAAGGCACATGGATTCGGGATATTGCAGTTTAATGCAGTGGTGGCCTCCAATGTACATGCCCGCCATCTTTATGAGAGACTGGGCTTCGTACTGCTGGGTACCATTCCGGCAGGCTTTTGCATGAAAGATGGAAGCTATGAGGATATTTGCGTGTATTATCATGTACTGTGAGAAGAGGGCAGGGATGCTCATTACCCGGACGCCGGCCGTGAAAACCACTTGCCTACAGGTATACATTACTGGTAAAATAAAAACGATTTTCAAGAAATAGATATGTAATTCATAATTGAACATCGGGCAAATCCGTCGAAAGACGGAGACGCAAAGCTATAGGGCCTGTAAAATGGCAGCCAGTTGCAGCTAAAAGGAGGCACTGTCTGGTAGGATAGTGCTTTTTTATGCTGTGATAGCAGGAATATCCGGTTTACGGAAACGCGGTTCGCAGCGATCCGGTATCGGATGGCTGCAAAAGATTTTCTGAAATCAATGTAACTGTTCAGAGCCCATTCGCAAAATCGCTGCTGCGCAGCTTTCCTTTTGCTCATGTGGCGTTCTCGCCAGATAAATTTGTAAAAATGGGCTCGTTAATGCAAGCATTACTCGCTCATTTTTGCAAATTTGCCTGGCTCTGAACAGTTACAAATCAACATCGTGAAATATAAGCGTAAAATATAAGGGAGAAGCAGAAAGTGAAAAAGTTAAGAAAGCTCATCGGCGCTCTGGCGGCGGCAGCTATGCTGGCGTGTGCGCTGAGCGGCTGTGCCGGCGAAAGCAAGGCAGAGGATGCCGCAGCGCTGCCGGTGATCAAGGTGGGCAGTGATTCCTATCCGCCGTACAACTATCTGAATGAGGACGGTGTGGCGACAGGCATAGATGTGGAATTGG
This sequence comes from bacterium, assembly GCA_963658405.1. Taxonomy (GTDB): domain Bacteria; phylum Bacillota; class Clostridia; order Lachnospirales; family Lachnospiraceae; genus CAG-791. Next base: position 18,352 of record CAVKQI010000002.1, read on the forward strand.
TCACGGAAGCCTTTCACCGGATGGGCTATGAGGCACAGTTTGTATATATCGACTGGGAAAAGAAAAAAGAGCTGGTAGAGGACGGCAGCATCGACTGCATCATGGGATGTTTTTCCATGGAAGGGCGCCTGGAGGATTACCGCTGGGCAGGCTCCTATATGGTGAGCAATCAGGTGGTGGCCGTGAAGGAGGACAGCGACATTTATACGTTGGCTGACCTGGAAGGCAGAAAAATCGCCGTGCAGTCCACCACCAAGCCGGAGGGCGTATTCCTTAACCGGACGGACAGCAGGATCCCGCAGGTGGATCAGATCATCAGCCTGGAAAAAAGAGAGCTGATGTATACTTTCCTGGCAAAGGATTATGTGGATGCCATCGCGGCCCATGAGACGTCCATCCTGCAGTATATGAAGGATTATAATGTCAGCTACCGGATACTGGATGAGTATCTGATGACCGTGGGCATCGGCGTGGCCTTTGCAAAGGATGACGATAGAGGAATCTGCGAAGAGCTGGATCAGACACTGGAAGAGATGAGACAGGACGGCACCTCTGTGAAGATCATCGGGAAATACCTGAAAAACCCCGAAAAGTACCTGGAGGTGGATCAGCTTGCGTATTAAGAAAAATCCCACAAGAAAAAAGTATCTCCTCTCTGCCTTTCTGACCGGCTTTCTGGTCCTTGGGGGAGCCATACTCTTGCTGGCCGGCATCTACAAAGAACGGGCACAGGAGCGGATGGTGAAGACGGCAAAGTATATGAAGGTACAGTGTGCGACCTATTCCCACTACAATAACGGTGCAGAGACACAGGCGCTGCTGCGGGCCGTGGAGAGCAATAATCAGGTGCGGGACAATCTCCGGCAGGATGTGCAGAGCAATGAGGCGCTGACACAGGAACTGCTGCAAAGCTATGCGGAAAAATTATGGCTGCAGGGGATCCTGGTGCTGGATGAGGAGGGCAGCACAGTCTGCAAATATGCGGAGGATGCGGCAGTAGAGGCGCTTTTGCTGAGGCATTACAGCAAAGAAACTGTAGGTATCGGAGAAAACTGTGCCTTCCGGAGCTATACCCAGAGAATCTATCTGGATACCGGCGGCTATATCAATATGGCGGCGACGGCCAGAGCCGATGCCCCGGGCTATGTAGTCACCTATTATTACATTACCCCGCAATGTGCACAGAACTATTCCCTGACTTTGCAGAGTCTGCTGGAGGGCTATCAGACAGCCGTGGACGGTACGGTCATGGTGGCCGATGAGGGCTTGGTGATCGCCTGCAATAATGAGGAGATGATAGGACAGAGTACGGCAGACAATGCCATCGTGCAGGCCCTCAAAAAGCATGCAGACAGCAGCCGCATGATGCATATTTCCAGCATGCACAGCTACGGCGTCATGATCAAACAGAGAGACTATTACATTTATACCTATATGCCGGATTCGATGGTATATGCGGGACTGGGGCAGAATACCGTGATGATCATGGTTCTGTATGTCTGCCTGGTGGTGGTGCTGTGGATGCTGCTTGGCAGCTCTGACAGAAAACACCGCAGGCAGGAGATGGCGAATGAGATCGAGTACCGCAAGGAACTGGAAAAAGCGGCTAAGAGAGCCGATGAGGCCAATGCAGCCAAGACCCAGTTCCTGCAGCGCATGAGCCATGATATCCGCACGCCGATCAATGGCATCATCGGCATGGTGCAGGTGGGAGATTACTATGCAAACGATCTGGACAAGCAGGCGGAGTGCCGGGCGAAGATCAGGGATGCCTCTCATCTGCTCTTAGAGCTGGTCAATGAAGTCCTGGACATGGGTAAGCTGGAGTCCGGAGAGATCGTACTGGAAGACCAGCCATTTGACCTGCGTCAGGTGGTGGATGAGGTCCTGGTGGTCATCGATAAGCTGGCAGAGGAGCAGAATATCCGGGTGATACAGGAAAATTGCGGTGTCACCCACCGCTATCTGATCGGCAGTGTATCACATGTAAAGAGAATGATCATGAACATCATGAACAATGCCGTCAAATACAATAAGCCCGGGGGAACCATCACAGTCCGCTGCAGAGAGCTGCCCTGTGAAAAGGAAGGAACGGCCCTCATAGAATTTGTCTGTAAAGACACCGGCATCGGCATGAGTGAAGCCTATCAGAAAAAGATTTTTGAACCTTTTACCCAGGAAAATGAAAACGTGCAGACTAGATACGGTGGCTCCGGACTGGGCATGTCCATCACAAAGGGAATGGTGGATAAGATGAACGGAACCATTACCTTTGAGAGCGAGGAAGGGAAGGGAACTACCTTTGTGGTGACGATCCCGTTCCGGATCGATACCGACCGGCATACAGAAACCGGTGCAGAGACAGAAAAAGCAAAGGAACCCGAAAATTCCATCAGCGGCTGCAGAGTCCTGCTGGTGGAGGACAACGAGCTGAATATGGAAATATCCGAATTCGTACTGGAGACGGAGGGCGCTGTGGTGACGAAGGCCTGGAACGGACAGGAGGCGGCGGAAATTTTTGCTTCTTCCGATCCGAACAGCTTTGATGCCATCATCATGGATGTGATGATGCCGGTGATGGACGGCTATGAGGCGACAGCGGTGATCCGGGCCATGGACCGGGAGGACGCAAAGACCGTTCCCGTCATCGCCATGACAGCCAATGCCTTTACCGAGGACCGCATCCGGGCCAGAAAGGCAGGTATGAATGCCCATGTTTCCAAGCCGCTGGATACAGCAGTACTGATCAGGGTGCTGCATCAGCTGACCGCAAAACAGTGAATTCCATGCCCTGAATCCGAAAAATAAATACACTTAATTCTGCGAATGAGAGGTGTATTTATTTTCCCGATTTCTTATAATGAATCCAACAGGAACGAAAGAAAGAGCATTTTCAGTGAAGGAGGATTCGCCTGTTCGAATTTCTCCTCATGCTGCCGCAGCAGTTGCGGTATAAGGATGCAGACGCACAGCAATCGGTGACGTCTGCGGATAAGGAGGCAGAATATGTATGGACATGGACCAGGACCCGGCGGCCCCGGAATGGGCGGCCCGGGCAGAAGACCGGGAATGGGCGGCCCCGGAATGGGTGGCCCTGGTATGGGCGGTCCGGGCATGAGACGCCCGGGAAACCTCTGGGGACCGCCGCCACCGCCCCCGCCGAGGAGAGGCGGCTGCGGCTGCTGCCTGATGCCGTTCCTTCTGGTCATAGGAATCGTAGCGGCAGCACTGGCAGCGATCCTGTAAACGGATATCGCAAAAGAATATTGTGCATGACACATAAATAAAGAGAGCAAGGCTCCCTCGTCATTACGGCGCGGGCGCTTTGCTTTTTCTGCTTTTGGCGGGAATGCCGCAGGAGCAAAAGGAAAGCGGCGCAGCAGCGATTTTGCAAATGGGTGCTGAATAGTTGCGAGAGAATGACGAAAGTGGAGAAGGAAATGTGTTATCATAAAGGAGGCTTTATAGAACCCCGGTCCGCCTGGGGCGATAGGGGTACAGATTGAGCGAGAGTCCTGTAAGAAATCCTAGAATAAGGGAATAAGGATGGCGATGGAGAATGAATGAGCATAATGTTGAAAGACAGAGTAATTTTGAACTTTTGCGGATAATAGCGATGATCATGATCGTTTTTCAACATTTCGCTTATCACAGCAATTTTGATTGGCAGTCCGTCGGGGCGACCGTTCCGCATCTTTGGTGGAATCTGATCGCGATGGGAGGACAGGTCGGTGTAGACCTGTTTGTTCTTATTTCCGGCTATTTTCTGATAAACAGCAGCGGCCCTGTTTTTAATTTTAAAAGAATCCTGAAGTTGTGGGGGCAGATCCTTTTCTACTCTGTGGGGCTGTACCTGGTTTTAGGTATACTGGGATTTGGGGATTTCAGAAAGAGCGCTCTGGTATTGTCATTTTTCCCGGTAACACGGTCTTCCTGGTGGTTTGCCAGTGCTTATTTTGTGCTGTATATCATCCATCCGTTTTTGAATCTGTTTCTGTGCAGTCTGAAAAAGGAATTGTACCAGTCTCTGCTGGTCATGCTTGTTGTGATGTGGTCTGTCATTCCGACCTTTACATCCTCCTCCTTTGGAAGCAATGATCTTGTGTGGTTCTGTACATTGTATGCAATCGCCGGATATGCCGGGCTTTATGGATTTAACAGCAGATTCTCGGTAAAGCATCATGGGATCCTGTGCATGGTGACTGCTGCATTGACTTATGCCACGAGTGTCATTTTTACGCTGCTGAGTGTCAGACGAAGCGAGATTTCCGCTTATATAACCTGGTTTTATAAGATGGAAAAAATCACGATCTTGCTGATGGCTGTCACACTCTTTATGACCTTCGCAGCACAGAAGATGAAATATCATAAATGGATCAATATACTGGCTTCTGCCACCTTCGGCGTTTATCTGATTCATGATCAGAGTCTGGTCAGATATTTGCTCTGGGAGAGAATGTGCAGGGCTGCTTCGTATCAGGATTCCCTGTTTCTGATTCCCTACTCCCTGGGTGCAGTCGCTGCTGTATACGTCATATGTACAATCATTGATCTGATCAGAAAGCAGATTTTTGAAAAGCCATACATGTACCTGATCAACAGATATGCGGATACAGTCTTACGACCGTTCGCCGGATTATGGAATGCTCTGAAAAAAATTATATTCGGTTGAAATCAGAGCGGCAGATTAGCTGTTATACTGGATACATTAAGCAGTCCCATAATGTAATGCTTTGCGGCGATCCATTCTGCGCCGCACCGAGACATGGCCGGACTGCATATTTATATACAGTGTCTGTTCACCATCTCCATTTACCTTTGGAAAGTCCGGGTATGGCCGGTGCCAAACAGATATCACAGAGAGGAAACTTCACCCATGAACGTCAGAATCATCCGATCAAACCGCAAGACATTGGCTATCCAGCTGGGGCGGGATCTCTCCGTCACCGTCAGAGCGCCCCGGTATGCCCCGCAGAGCGAAATCGACAGGATCCTGAAGGAGAATGAGCCCTGGATCCGGAAACATTTGGAAGAGATCAAAAAGAACCAGGCCTCTCAGCCGGAGACGCTGACGAAGGCACAGCTTGATGAACTGGGAGATAAGGCGATGCAGATCATTCCGAAAAGGGTCCTTCACTATGCCGTGGAGATGGGCGTGTGCTGTGGAAGGATCACGATCAGGAACCAGAAGACCCGCTGGGGAAGCTGCAGCAGCAGCGGCAACCTGAATTTCAACTGCCAGCTGATGCGTATGCCCCCGGAAGTCATTGACTACGTGGTGGTGCACGAGCTCTGCCACCTGAAGGAAATGAATCACTCGGTAGACTTCTGGAGTGAGGTGGAAAAAGTGATGCCGGATTATAAAAAGCACAGGGACTATCTGAAGAAACAGAGAATCCTGCCGATGTCCACAGAGCCGCTGTTTCCTTTCTGATCTGACAGGAGAAGGGAAACGGAGGCCGGCAACAGGTGAGTGGGGAGAACAGATTTATGCAGAAGGAATGGAAGGAGCAGCAAAGTCAGCCGCAGGAGGAGAAATCCCATCCTGCAGAGCAGAAGCAGACAGAGACAGCAGGAGATGATACGCCGCAGTCCGGGGACAATGTGGAAAGACTGGCTGCCATCGCCAAGTTTTACAAAGAGATTGTGGATATTGATCTGGAGAGCATGACCTATGAGGTGGTGATCAGTCCGGCGCATCCCTTCATCGGCGAGGGAAGGACGGGGACCATCGCGCAGCTTAGGCAGCTGCTGCTGAATAAAAATGTGCTGCCAGGCGATCGAAGCGCCGCAGAGGCCTTCACGGATTTTTCTACCCTGCAGGAGCGGCTGCAGGATAAGGAATTCGTGCAGACAGAGATAAGGTCCGCGAGCGGAAAATGGCATGACTGCCGCCTGGTAGCCAGAAACCGCATGGAAGACGGCACGGTCACGCATGTGCTCATGACGATCCGGGATATCAATGCGCAGAAAAGGCAGTCTCTGGAGCAGCTGGCCATCTCCCAGAGGCTGTCCCGGAATTTCCGCAACGTCTATCTGGTAAATCTCCATGATGCCACTGTCAGAGTGATCAAGTTCGAGGATAAATACGACGATGACCGGATCTATGCCATGATGAACCGGAGCCTTCCCTATGAGGAGGTCATCAATGACTGGATCCGCGATGCAGTGCACCCGGATGATCGGGAACCGCTCAGCAAGGCTCTCTCCTGTGAGAACCTGCGCCGGGTCTTTGCAGGGCAGGAGAAATATACCGGCAATTACCGGGCCATCATAGACGGACAGGAGGTTCATTACCAGTATGACATCCTCCGGATGGATGAGCCGGGCTATCTCATCGCGGGCTTTCAGAACGTGGAGGAGATCATCCAGGAGCACCTGCGGGAAGAGCGGGAGCAGAGGAAAAAGGAAGAGGTCTATCAGAGCGAGCTGCGAAAGCAGCTCCAGGTCATCAATGCCCTGGGCAGTGAGTATAAATCTCTCTATCTGCTGGATGCGGCGGCCAATCGCTGGACCGTCTTTAAGACAGATGAGAGTCAGCTGATCCGCAATGCCCTGGATAAGGCATCCCTCCATGAAAATTACGACGAAGCCATCCGGTCCTATATCGAGGAGTTTGTGGCAGAGGAGGACAGAGACTATTGCCTGCAGCATGCCAATCTGCAGAGCCTTCTGGAGGAGACGCCGGATACCGGCATCCATTCCCTGAACTATGATCGGATCGTGGGAGAGGGCCGGGCTCATTGGCAGGCCAATTCCGCTAAGTTCCGGTCAAATGACGGAAAAGAGTATATCGTGCTGGGCTTCCGGGATGTGCATGACATCGTGGAAAAACAGATCAGCCAGGAAAATGCCCTGCGGGATGCCCTGATGCAGGCAAGGCGTGCGAACCGGGCCAAATCCAGCTTTTTGAGCAATATGTCCCATGACATCCGCACCCCGTTAAATGCCATCATCGGCTTTACGGCTCTGGCGCAGACGCATATGGACAATACGGAGCAGGTCCAGGATTATCTGAGAAAGATCCACACTTCCGGCAGTCATCTGCTGAGCCTGATCAATGAAATTCTGGACATGAGCCGCATCGAAAGCGGCAATGTGCGGCTGGAGGAGGATGTGGTCCATCTCCCGGATGTGCTCCATGATCTTAGGACCATCATCCAGGGACAGGTGGCGGCCAAGCAGCAGAATCTCTATATCGATTCCCTGGATGTGGAGAATGAGACCGTGATCACCGACAAGCTGCGGCTGAATCAGGTGCTGCTCAATATCATCGGTAATGCCATCAAATACACGGGATGCGGCGGCAGCATCATCATCCGGGTGACGGAAAAGCACTGCGCCATGTCCGGATACGGCACCTACGAGTTTCGCATCCGGGACAACGGCATGGGCATGTCCCCGGATTTTGTGGAGCATGTATTTGATACCTTTGCCAGAGAAAAGACCTCTACCGTCAGCGGCATCCAGGGCACGGGCCTTGGCATGTCCATTACGAAAAACATCGTGGATATGATGAACGGCACGATCCAGGTGGAGAGTGAGCTGGGAAAGGGATCGGAATTTATCGTCACTGTGGACTTTAAGCTGGCAGAGAATACCGTATCCAGCCGGCCGATCACCGAGCTGCAGGGCGCCAGAGCCCTGGTGGTGGACGACGATGTGAATACCTGCCAGAGTGTGAGCCGGATGCTGCGGAGCATTTCCATGCGGCCGGAGTGGTGTACCTCCGGCAGGGAGGCAGTGATCCGGGCCGGTGAGGCGTCGGAGATCAAGGACGAGTATAAGGTCTATATCATCGATTACGTGATGCCGGATATGAACGGTATCGAGACGGTCCGCCGGATCCGAAAGCTTGTGGGAGATGAGATTCCCATTATCGTGCTGACCGCCTATGAGTGGACAGAATTTGAGGACGAGGCCAGAGAAGCCGGGGTGACGGATTTTATCGCCAAGCCCATTTTCATGTCCGAGCTGCGGGCTGTGCTGACCAGACGGGATGAAAAGATACGAAACGGTGAAAAGGAAAAGGAGCCGGTCTTTGACTACAGCGGGAAGAGAGTGCTTCTGGTGGAGGACAATGAATTAAATCGGGAGATCGCCTGCTATATTCTGGAGGATGCCGGCATGGAAGTGGATACGGCAGAGGATGGCATAGAGGCAGTCAATATCATGAGCAGGGCCGCGGAGGATCAGTATGACGTGGTCTTCATGGACATCCAGATGCCCCGCATGGACGGCTATACCGCGACCAGGGAGATCCGTACCTTAAAGAATAACAGAAAGGCCAATATTCCCATTGTGGCCATGACCGCCAATGCCTTTGACGAGGACCGGAAGAAATCCTTTGAGGCAGGCATGAACGGACATATCGCCAAGCCGATCAGCATGGAAACCATTGCCGCAACGCTGGATCAGGTGCTGCGGAAGCAGGAAGACAGAACCAGATAGGAATCGTACCGGAGAACAGACAGAAATCGGAAGTATGCAGCAGATTGCAGAAAGCAGGCGAGAATCGGGAGCAGACAGCAGCTGCAGCAGGACATAGATAGAAAACGAAAGAGCCGGGAAGAGAAGGAGAAGCATTTTGAGCGCACAGGAACAGGAGCAGCAGACAAATATAAAGAGGTGTATCCGCAAGGTGGCCGTCCTGGGAGCAGGAGCCGTGGGATCCTATGTGATCTGGGGCCTGTCTCAGAAGGAGGATATTGCGTTAGGCATAGTGGCCGACGGAGAGCGGGGAACGCGCCTGAAGGAAAAAGGCCTTTGGATCAACGGCACACCGTATACGCCGGCTGTCTGGACGCCGGAGAAAGCGGCAGGGGCCGACCTGCTGATCGTCTGCCTGAAGTACGGAAGTCTGCAGGGAGCACTGGAGGATATCGCAGCGATCGTCACCGAGCATACCATCGTCATGAGTCTGATGAACGGCGTGGACAGCGAGGAGATCATCGCCGGCAGGATCGGCAGCGAGCCTGTCCTGTATTCCTTTATCAAGGTGGCATCCCAGAGAAGAGAGGACGGCTGCTGGTTCGATCCGGAGACCACCGTGGGCATTTACTTCGGCGAGCTGCAGGAGCCCTTTGAGAGCGAACGGGTGCAGGCAGTGGATGCTCTTTTTCAGGGGACGGGACTGCACTGGACCGTTACGCCGCATATCCGGGAGGAGATCTGGGGAAAGTTCCGGCTGAATGTATGCAACAATCTCCCCCAGGCCATCCTGGGCGTGGGAGTAGGCTGCTATGAGGACAGCCCTCACATGCATGCGATCCGGGAAGGACTGCGCGGCGAAGTGGAGGCGCTGGCAGAGGCAAAGGGCATAGACCTTGGTCTGATCGCCGGAAAGTCCGGAAAGGGAAGCGCTGTCAGAGCATCGGCCAGATATTCCACTCTCCAGGATCTGGATGCCGGCCGTCATACGGAGATTGATATGTTCGCCGGGGCTATGATGAAAATGGGAGAAGAGCTGGGCATCCCCACGCCTTACAGTGCCTATACCTACCACATGATCAAGGCACTGGAAGAAAAAAACGACGGCCTGTTTGACTACCAAGGAGAGCGGGATAAGGTATCCTGGTCGAAATAAGCGAAGATCGTCCGTCCCCGGGACGGAGTAAGAGAGAAGGAGAACCTTCGGATGAGACATTCTATTGCCAGATCCATATTGCGGCTGATTCTGCTCATTGCCCTTGCATTTACCAGTCTCATGGTATTTTCCACAGTGACAACCGCCAGTGAGGATGCCTATGAGCATTCCCAGCTTCTGGCTTTTCAGGCAGCCGAGTCCCTGTCCTTTTCCTATTCCTGGTACGAGGAAGATGTCTTCTACAGTGAAAGGTTCCGGGAGAAGGTGCTGACCACCATGGAAAAGCTGCGGGAGGATGATGAGCTTATTTTCCTCTATATCGTGGTCCCTGATGAAGAAGAGGGCACCATGTACTATATGTATCTGGTGGGAGACGAGGAAGTCAGTGACGTGGTGGAGAGCATCCATAAGGATCCTGTGCAGAAGCGCTCCGGCTTTTCCGATGCCATGCTGGCAGTGATGAACGGGAAAAGCGAACGGGAGGATGTGGAGATAAACAATGAGTACGGTCACGTCATCTCCTCCTATGTGCCCCTGTACGGAGAAAAGAATGATGTCATTGCGGTGGTAGGCGCGGATGTGAGTATCTCCAGGATGGAAAAGTCCCTGATGAAGAGCCTTCCCCGCAGGCTCCTTTTTTCTCTGCTCATCGGCGTGATCAGTCCGTTGATCCTCTATGCCTATATGAAAAAAAGTGTCATCGAGCCCACGGAAAAGATCAGTGCCGCTATGGGAGAATTCGGCAGGGATGGACAGTATGATGTGCCGCCTTTGGAGCTCCACTGCGATAATGAATTCGGACAGATCGAGGCCTCCTTTAATAAAATGGCGGTGAACATCCGGAATAATGTGGAACGCATCCAGAAATATACGGAGATACAGAACAGGCAGGCCTATGAGCTGCGGACAGCGGCAAAGATCCAGCAGGGCTTTCTGCCGGATTCCCACTGGGAGGACGAGACCTGTGAGATCAGCGGCTGCATGATCCCGGCAAAGAGTATCGGTGGCGATTTCTTTGACTATTTTACCAGCAACGGGCAGACAGTCCTCCTCATTGCCGACGTATCCGGAAAGGGCTTAAGCGGTGCGGTCTTTATGGCCAGCGCCATCACACTGATCCGCGGTTTTGCCAAGCGCTTTACGGACCCCCATGACGTCTTGACGGCGGTGAACCAGGAGCTGGAGCGCACCAATGCCAATATGATGTTTGTGACGGTCTTTCTGGCCTATGTGGATATGAGCAGGGGCGTCATCCGGTACTGCAATGCCGGTCACAATCCTCCCTATCTGATCAGTGACGGCAAGGTGCGGCAGCTCACCGGCTCCGGCGGCGTGCCGCTGGGGATCCTGGAAGATGAGGTCTATGATACCGCAGAGGAATTCCTGCCCCTTGGCAGCACCCTCTATTTCTATACCGATGGCGTAAATGAGGCGGAAAATGCCGATGCCGCTTTCTTTGGCAACGACCGGCTGGAAGCCTGCCTGCGAGCAAGCAGCGGCCGGGACGCCGTGGACAGGGCCCGGGAAGCACTGCGGGAATTTACCGCAGACTGCGAGCAATATGATGACATCACCATGCTCTCCTTTACCTCAAAAGCAGAAGAACTCCTGCTGCCGGCGAAGGTGCCGGAGTTTGCAAAGCTGCGCAGCTGGATCCTGGAGGATGCGCGGATCCCGGAGAAGACCGGAAAAGAGCTTTGTCTGATGGGGGAGGAGCTCTTTGTCAATATCGCTTCCTACGCCTACGGGGAAAAGGAAGGCGCCGTGCTGATCCGCAAAAAGATCCTGCCGGATGGGAGCTGTCTGCTGCAGTTCACAGACAGCGGCGTGCCCTTTGATCCCACGCAGGACATCACGGATATCGAGGAATATGACCCCTTTATGCAGGTGGGCGGACTGGGCCGTTTCATGATTGAATCCATGGCGGATGTATGGCACTATACCTATATGGACGGGCATAATGTGCAGCTGGTGATCAAGAAAAGTGAGGCCGCCGAGCCGGGCAGTGTGCAGGGCAATGAGCAGGGCGGCGAGCAGAGCAGCGCACAGGGCAATGAGCACGGAGAAGAGCTGAGCACTGCACAGACAGAAAGTACAGAGAATACAGAGCAGCAGAAGGTGTAATGCATGTCCGTACTAAGAAAATGCATATCGGGAGGAAAAGTGCAGGATGAAGGTATATATAACCGATGTGGAAAGCCTGTCTGATCCTCTTCACTTTCAGGCAGCCAGGGAAAGAGTCAGCGGGCAGCGGCGTCAGAAGGCGGACCGCTTCCGCTTCCCGGCGGATAAAAGGCTCTCTCTGGGAGCGGGACTGCTGTTGCAGGAGGCGTTGGAGCGGGCAGGCATCCCGGACAGGGAGATCGCCGTCATGCCGGGCGGAAAGCCTTACCTGATAAATACAGAGGATTGCTTTTTTAATCTGAGTCATTCCGGCACAAAGGTCCTGTGCGTGCTGGCCGCGGCGCCGGTGGGGTGTGATATCGAGAAAAGGAAAACACCGCCCCTGGAGGTGGCACGAAGGTGCTTCTCCGGAGAGGAGCAGGACAGGCTCTTTGCTCTGGAAGGAGAGGCGCAGAGGCAGTATTTCTACAGGATCTGGACCGGCAAGGAGAGCTATCTGAAGATGACCGGCGAAGGCCTGCGGCATATGCCGGATGAGTTTACCATCCATCTTCCCTTCGGCAGCCAGATAGTGGGAGGATGTCCGGTCACCTTTTACGAGATTCCCTGCGGGGAAGGGTATCAGGGAACGGTGTGCTGCAGGGGAGATAGATCGCCGGAAAGTGCAGTAAAGACGGATATAACAGGAAAGGCGGACAAAACAACTAAGACAGAAGCCGCAGCGGCAGTCGATGCAGACGGTGCAGCCTGCAAAGCACTTTCTTCCGGAGAATATACGGTGGAATATATAGAACTTTAATGTCATGGAAAAGAGAACAAAATCCGTATACTATAAACAGTAATACGTCACGAAAAATACAGAGGTGCGCATATGTTTGCAATACAGACACAGAAAGAAGAACAGGAAACAGTGGTCTATCTGGATGGGATGATCGACTCCACCACGGCGGGAGATTTTGCGGCCGGAATGGAGGATGTATTAAAGGAAGCGCCGGCGGCGCTGGTCCTCGATTTTAAGAAGGTAGACTATATTTCCTCGGCGGGTTTCCGGATCCTTTTTATGATCGCCAAGGAAATGAAGAAAAACCAGGGGAAACTGACCGCGCGAAATGTCAGCGCGGAGATCAAGAATCTGTTTGATATGGTGCACATGGATCACGTCATGGAGATCCTGGCATGATCCTGTCATGGCAAGGCGGGGAGGACTGTCGGCCGCAGCCGGCATGCGCCCCGGGCTCCATGGGAAAGAAGGGCAGACTATGAAATATACATTGCAGCAGAATCAGCTGGGCGTCTACGGAGCAGAGATGCTCTCCGGAGAGGATTCCAACTACAACATCGAGACACTGACCCCCTTAGATCCGAAGGTGGATCCCGAACGATCGAGGGAGGCACTGACAGGAAATGACGATGCCGTCATTGCCATGCACGGTCAGGAAGAGCAGGCCCGCGGCAGCGCCGACTTTGAAGAGGAAAAAGCCTGGTATCTGCAGGAATTCTCTGCCTATGAGGAGACCAATTCCATGCCCCTGCCGGACAGAGAGCAGAAGGAAGTCTGCTTTCAGGATCGCGGGATCGCCCTTTCTGTGGACGAAGCTGCCCTGCAGGCACTGGCAGCCGGGACCCATACCACAAAGTCTACGATCTTCATGGCAGCCTTTGCCCTGACATTGTCGAAATTCAGCGCCGATGACAAGGTCTTTTTTACCACGATCTATCAGGGAAGAGATACCGAGACACTGAAAAATGCCCTTGGCATGCTGGTTAGGACACTGCCGGTGGGTATCTCGCTGGAGGCCGGGGAGCAGACGGAGACATTCCTTACCAAGCTGCGTACCCAGTACATAAAGACCAGCGAGAGTAAGGCCTATGCTTTTACGGATCTGAGCAGGAATCTGGGTGTAAAGAGCAATATTCTCTTTGCCTATCAGGAGGATTTCCATCACTATGCCCTGGAGACAGGCGCATGCACTGTACCGGTAGATGCAAAGGGGTCCGCATCGCCCGGGATCTCCTTCTGCCTGCAGATCTTTAAAAAGCAGGGCGCCTATGAGGCAGTCTGCACCTATCCGGCCCACCTGTACAGCGAAGCGCTGACAGATCGTTTCCTGGAAAGCTATAAGCATATCCTGGGAGAGCTTCTGATCAGGGAGCGGATAGAGGACATAGAGATCTGCGATGACGGGCAGCTGGCAGTGGTGGAAAGCTTCAATCCGGCTTCTTTTGCTGCCGGCGAGGGACAGGGGGATATCGTCACGCTCTTTAAGAAGACAGTGGAGAAATATCCTTCCATGACGGCGCTGGTCTACAGGGAAAAGCAGTATACCTTTAAGGAACTGGACGAGATGACGGAACGGCTGGGTGCTGCGATCCTGACGCAGGTGCAGCAGGCAGACATCCAGGGACAGCCGGTGGTCTCCATCCTGATCTCCCGCAATGAAAATATGGTGATCGCGCCGCTGGCGGCCATGAAGGCGGGCTGCACCTATCAGCCCTTAGATCCCGCTTATCCCCGGGAACGCCTTAATTTTATGGTCAAAGATGCCGGCGCGGCATTGGTGATAGAAGAGCCCTGCTATGGGGATGTGCTGGAGGAATATACCGGAAGACGCTTATCCACAGATACCTTTGAGGAAATCTTTAGAGGACAGATGCCGGAGGTCACTTTGCCCGGCGTCCGGCCGGAGGATGCCATGGTGCTGCTGTATACCTCCGGCTCCACCGGCGTGCCCAAAGGAGTGATCTTAGAGCAGCGTAATATCGCGGCCTGGTGCGGCTGGTATGAGCGCTTCCTGGACTTAGAGCCCGGGGATGATCTGGCCTGCTATGCCTCCTTCGGATTTGATGCCCATATGTCGGATATCTATCCTGCACTCACCGGAGGAAAGACAGTCCATATCATCCCGGAGGAGATCCGGCTGGATCTGATCGCACTGAATCAGTATTTTACGGATCACAACGTACGCAGCACGCTGATCACTACCGCCGTGGCCTATCAGTTCGCCTCCAATATCCGGGAGAGCAGCCTGAAATATCTGTTGACCGGCGGAGAAAAGCTCGCGTCTTTGGATCCGCCCACGGACTATACCCTGATCAATGTCTACGGACCTACGGAGGCCACCATATGCGTCACGGCCAAGAAGGTCCTGGAGAAGGAAAATAATATTCCCATCGGCGCAGGCTTCGACATCAACCGGCTCTATGTGGTGGACCGCTATCTCCACAGACTGCCCGTGGGTGCGCCCGGAGAGCTGCTCATCGCCGGCCCGCAGGTGGGAAGAGGCTATTTAAACCGGCCGGACAAGACGGCAGAGGTCTTTATCAGGGATCCCTTCGCCGCAGAAACCGATCCTCCCTTTAGCAGATGCTACCGCACCGGAGATATCGTGCGCTGGCGTGAAAACGGGGAGATCGAATTCGTGGGAAGACGGGATCACCAGGTCAAGATCCACGGCTACCGCATCGAGCTCAAGGAAGTGGAGGCTGTGATCCGGGAATTTAAAGGCATTCAGGATGCCACGGTGCAGGCCTTTGACGATCCAAATGGCGGCAAATTCATCGCGGCCTATGTCTGTGCGGAGGAACCGGTGGATATAGAGGCCATGAATGCCTTTATCGCCGAGAGAAAGCCCGCCTACATGGTGCCCTATGTCACCATGCAGATTGATCACATTCCCTATAACGTAAACCAGAAGGTGGACAAGAATGCCCTGCCGAAGCCGGAATTAAAGGCAAAGACCGGCAGTCAGAGAGCATCCGCAGCACCCTTAAATATTCTGGAGAAAGAAATCAAGGCATTGCTGGCAGAGCTGCTGGGGACAGAGGAATTCGGCGTTGCCGATGAACTGATCGCCATCGGTCTGACCTCCATCAACAGCATTAAGCTGGCAGCCCTGCTCTACAATACCTATGGCATTTCCATAAATGCCTTTGACCTGTTGGATGGTGCCACCCTGCAGACCATCGAGAATGCAATCCTGACCAGGTGGATGAAGGCAGGAGATGAAGGGTCTGATGCCAGTGCTTCCGGCGCAGGGGCATCGGGCAGCTCCGCACCCCTTAGCTTTGCCCAGCAGGGCGTGTATTCCGAGTGCCTGGCAAATCCGGAGAGTACCTTCTACAATCTCCCCACCTGCCTGACCCTGCCCGCAGGGACCAAGCAGGAGGACGTCACAGAGGCAGTAAAGCAGGTGACGGCGGCGCATCCTGCCCTTGGCAGCTATTTTGCACCAGACGAAGATCAGAATATTCTCCAGGTGGAGATCCCCGGTTTTGTGCCGGATATCCCGGTGCTTGCCATGAGCACGGAGGCGTTTGCCGCTTACAAAAAGGAATTCGCAAAGCCCTTTGATTTAGCCCATGGGCCGCTGTGCCGCTTTGCGCTGGTGCAGGCAGACAGACTCTATCTCCTGCTGGATATGCATCACCTGGCAGCGGATGGCGCATCTGTGGATCTGGTGTTCCGGGAGCTTTGCATGGCCCTGGACGGGGAGAAAATCGCGCCGGAATCCTATACCTCCTTTGATTTTACCAGAGAGCAGCATCTGGACGAGGAAAATGAGAAATTCTTCGACCAGGTCATGGCAGGCGCGGAGGAAGCTTCCCAGCTGATCCCGGATGTCTATGAAAAGGGTAAGCCCCACACGGAGGGAATGGCAGAGGTGCCGGTGGATCTGGCAGCTGTGAGCGACTATGCAAAAGCCCATGGCATCACACCGGCAGCCGTCTATCTGGCGGCCTCCTTCCTGGCAGTGGGCCGGTATATCTGCGAGGACCAGGTGGCCATCGCCACCATCTCCAGCGGCCGCAGCGATGTGCGCATTGCCGGCACGGTCGGCATGTTCGTCAATACCCTGCCGCTGGCTGCCCATCTGGATGCACAGGAGTCGGCAGAGGACTTTATCCGTCGCATCGCAGAGCTCTTTACCGGTGTGATCAGACACGAGAATCATCCCTTTGCGGCGATCGCAGCCAAATATGATTTTAAGCCCCAGATCTCCTATGCGTATCAGGTAGGCGTCCTGGGTAAATATGAGACAGCCCTGGGTGCAGTGGAGACAGAGGACCTGTCTCCGGATCAGGCCAAGCTCCCCATTTCCATCCAGATCTTCGGCGAGGCAGGGAAGAAGGGAACCGTGCAGATCTATTACGATGCGGCCCTCTTCAGTGAAGCCTTTGCAAAGGGATTCGCCCGGAGCATCGCCCTGGCAGCGCAGCAGCTCATCCGCCCGGTGAAGGTGGGTGATGTGAGCCTGACGGACAAAGAAGACTGGGCAAGGCTGGACGGCTACAACCAGCCCATGCGTCTTGACTTTGATCCGGAAGATTCCGTCATAACTAAATTTAAGAAGATCGCAGCACAGTTCCCGGACAAGGAGGCAGCGGTCTATAAAGAGAAATCCTATACATATCGGGAACTGGATGAGGTGACAGACCGCCTGGCAGCCTGCATCTATGAGCGGGTCAGCCGGGTAACAGGAAAGCGAGATCTGGCGGAGCAGGTGGTCTCTGTGATCATTTCCCGCAGTGAGTATGTCTTCCTGCTGCCGCTGGCGATCCTGAAGGCGGGCTGCGGCTATGAGCCGCTGGATCCGAGCTACCCGCAGGAGCGGCTGAACTTTATGGTGCAGGATGCCGGCGCCGGCCTTCTGATCGCCGAGAGAGACTTGGCGCCGCTGGTCAATGAATACCAGGGCGAGATCCTCTACGTGGACGAGCTGGCCGATGCCGCTGCAGGGCTGACAGAATACACCCTGCCCGCTGCGCCGAAGGCGCATGACCTGATGATCATGCTCTATACCTCCGGTTCCACCGGCACGCCCAAGGGATGCCAGATCGAGCACGGCAACATGGTGACCTTTGCCTACGGCTCCAACTATGAGGGATTTTATACCACAGACGGACGGACAGCGTCCTTTGCCTCCTTCGGCTTTGATGTTTGCATGTCCGATACCTTCTGCACCCTGTTAAACGGTGCCACCCTGTGCGTGATCCCGGAGGATGTGCGGATGAACCTGCATGAGTTGGCCGCCTATTTCGACGAGGCGGGGATCACCCAGGTGCTTCTGACTACCCAGGTGGGCGTGCAGTTCGTACAGAACTATCCGCAGATGAAGACCCTGCGCTTTCTGGTAATGGGCGGAGAAAAACTCCCGCCGCTGGATCCTTCCGCCTTGAACTATACGATCATCAACGGCTACGGCCCCACAGAGAACTGCTGCGGTGTCAGCCTCTTCCCGATCCGTTTCTGGGAACCCAATGTGCCCATCGGCAGACCCATGGTGACTATCGCCGGCTATGTGCTGGATAAGTGCGGTCATCGCCTGCCTGCCGGCGCCGCAGGAGAGTTCTGCCTGTGCGGCCCGCAGGTCACGAGAGGGTACTTAAACCGGCCGGATAAGACAGCAGAGGCCTATACCAGCTGCCCGTGGAATGAGTTCCGCATGTATCACACCGGTGACATTGTCCGCTACCGGGAGGACGGCAATGTGGAATTTGTGGGCAGAAAGGACGGCCAGGTCAAGATCCGTGGCTTCCGTGTGGAGACCAAGGAAGTAGAGGCGGTGATCCGGGAGTATCCGGGCATCACCGATGCCACCGTGCAGGCCTACAGCTATGACAACGGCGGCAAGTACCTGGCGGCCTTTATCGTCAGCGATGAGACGGTGGATATCGATGCCCTGCATCAGTTTATCCGGGACCGCAAGCCCGCCTATATGGTGCCGCTGGTCACCATGCAGATCGATAAGATCCCGCTGACCATCAACCAGAAGGTGGATAAAAAGGCCCTGCCGAAGCCGGAGATCAAGAAGGCCGGCTATGAGGCACCTGCCAATAAGGCCGAGGAGGATTTCTGCACCATATTCAGTCAGATCCTGGGTGTGGAAAAGGTAGGCGCTGCCGACGACTTCTTTGAGCTGGGAGGCAGCTCCATCAGCGCCATGCGTGTGGTGGTGGCAGCCAATCAGCTGGGCTATGCCGTGGTCTACCAGAACATCTTTGACAATACCACGCCCCGGATGCTGGCAGCCTTTGTCGGCGCAGAGAGCAGTGCCTCGGCTGCAGAAAAGCAGGAGAGCGCAGCACCGGCAGCGGCAGGGACAGAGGGAGATTCCTTCTACGGACCCGGCACCACAGAGATCGGCCGGGACGGCTATGACTACCATGCCATCAATGCCCTGCTTCGGGGCAATACGGTGGAGGCCTTCCGCAGCGGAGAGCAGCAGCCGCTGGGCGATGTGCTGCTGTGCGGCGCCACCGGCTATCTGGGCATCCATGTATTCCGCGAGCTCATGGAAAAGACCGACAGCAAGGTCTATTGCCTGATCCGGGCAAAGAAGGGACAGAGCGCAAAGGAGCGCTTCCGGGATCTGCTGCAGTATTACTTCGGAGAGGGGTATGAAGCCCTTTTCGATACCCGCATTTTCCTGATCGAGGGAGATGCCATGGAGCCCGAGGCACTGGCTGATTTCCATATGGAGGCACAGGAGATCACCGTCATCAACTGCGCGGCCAGCGTCAAGCATTTTGCCAAGGGAGATGAGATCGAGAGAGCCAATCTGGAGATCGTCCGCAACCTGATCGGCTGGTGTCAGAAAAACAGCGCCAGACTGGTCCATGTCTCCACGGAGAGTGTCTTCGGACACCCCGCTGCAGGCGTGCCCAGGGACGGCCTGCTCTATGACGAGCACAT
Source organism: bacterium (assembly GCA_963658405.1). Classification (GTDB taxonomy): domain Bacteria; phylum Bacillota; class Clostridia; order Lachnospirales; family Lachnospiraceae; genus CAG-791. Next base: position 37,755 of record CAVKQI010000002.1, read on the forward strand.
GCTCTATGTAGGACAGATCTACGAGGACAATCAGTATGTGCGCTCCAAATTCCTGGCAGAGAGGCTGATCTACGAAAAGATCCTGAAGGAAGATCTCAATGCCAAGGTACTGCGGGCCGGTAATCTGGCGCCCCGCGACAGCGACGGTCATTTCCAGATCAATGCCGGATCCAATAACTATATGAATACACTGAAGGGCTTTGCCCTCCTGAGACTGGTGCCCTATGAGGAAGCGGTGACCAGCACGGAGTTCTCCCCCATCGACAAGGTGGCAGAGGCAGTGCTGCTGCTGGGACAGACGCCGAGAGCCTGCGTATGCTTTATGATGAGCAATAACCACCGGCCGCTGATGGGAGATGTCATCGACGGTCTGCGGGACTGGGGCTATGAGATCCGCTATGCAGAGAATGAGGAATTTGCGGGGGCTCTGCAGAAAGCGCTGCAGGATCCGAAGCTTTGCGATGCCATGAGACCCTTTATGGCCTATGCCATGAATGATGAACAGGGCAGCAAGTCTTCCCTGGGACTGGACGAACTCAGTGTCTCCTATACCACGCAGATCCTGGCCCGGTACGGCTTTAGCTGGCCGGTGTGCGGGGCAGAGTATGAGCATCGGTTCCTGGAAGCCATGGGTGGATTTGAAGAAAAATCATCAGATAACGCCTGATGGCGTTGTCTGATGATTGCCGGCATGCTGCAGGCAGCATACCGGGAGAGCGTATCGGAGAATTCGCCTTCGCGAATTCTCCTCACGAGGTGAAAATGAATTTACTGTTCCATGAACATTTTTCCAGAACGGCGCAGGCGGCGCCGGGGCATCCGGCGCTCTGCGATGAGCAGGGGACGCTGACTTACCGGGAGGCGGACGAGCTGACCAACGGTCTGGCCGATGCCCTCCTGCAGGCGGGTCTGACCGCCGGGGAGGCAGTGGCTGTCTTTGTCTCCCGGCAGAAGGAGATCCTGCTGGGGGCCATCGCGGTCATGAAGGCCGGGGGCATTTTCCTGCCCCTGGATGAGGGGTATCCCGACGAGCGGCTTTCCTACATGATGGAGGATGCCGGGGCGCGCTTTGTCCTGGCGGACCGCACATTGGCAGGGCAGAGAAAAGAGGCCCTGGAAGGTCGGCAGGTCTTTTATTTTGATGAGGCAAAGACACTGCAGGACTTTTCTCCGGTGCCCAGAGTATCTGATGATCCGGTGATGATCCTTTATACCTCCGGCACGACCGGAAAGCCCAAGGGTGTGGTGCATCGGCATGCCCTTCTGCAGAATGTCAATGACTGGATGCTGGGGCACGAAGGTCTTGTTTTTGATCCGGACAGCCATATGGGCATCATGTCCGGCTTTACCTTTGTGGCCACCAATGTCTTTATGTTCGGCGCGCTGCAGGGGAGCGGCACTGTGCACATCGCTCCCAATGATGTAAAGCAGAATACGGACGTCCTCTATGCCTATATCAGGGAAAAGGGCATCACCCATATCTTCATGCCCTCGAGTCTGACGGCAGCTATGGCAGAGGAGTATGACCTTGGCGGCGTCACGCTTTTTGCCGGCGGCGAAAAGCTGCGCAATTTCGCCCCCTGCTCTCCACAGACCAGGGTCTACAATATGTACGGCAGCACCGAGCTGGCCACAATCTTTTCCATACGGGTGTACGGCAATGAGACCATCATGCCCATCGGGTATCTGACCCGGGGAGATCACGCCCTTCTGGTGGATGAAGATCAGCAGCCGGTAAAGGAGGGAGAGGCCGGTGAATTGCTCCTCTCCGATCCCCGGATGTCCCATCAGTACCTGCATCTGCCGGAGCAGACGGCGGCGAAGTGGACACGGATAGACGGCGAGCTGTATTTCCATACCGGAGACCGGATGCGCCGGGATGAAAAGGGTATCTACTACATCCTGGGCCGCATGGACAATATGGTAAAGCTCCGGGGCTTTCGTATCGAGACCGGTGAGGTGGAGACCCAGGTATCCAAGACCTTTGCACAGCTGGGGATGGCCGCAGGACAGGTAGTGGTGGTGCTGCGGACGGTCAACGGTATCGACCATCTGGCCTGCTACTATGAGTCAGCGGTGACCTTTGATGAAAAGAAGGTGTCGCAGGCTCTGTCCAGATTCCTGCCGGCCTATATGATGCCGGATCTCTGGACGGCGGTGGAGACCATGCCCCGCAATGCCAACGGCAAGGTGATCCGGGCCGAGCTGCCGGAGCCCGCCATGCAGGTACATTTCCTGGGGGCTATCTTCAGTGAGGCAGAGCTGCGGGTGGTGGAGGCGGCAGGCGCTGTGCTGCACTTAGAAGGCGCCATCGACCCGGATGACAGCTTCGTGCAGCTGGGCGGCGACTCCCTGCGGGCCATGGAGCTGGCTTCTGTGCTGGGAGAGCAGGGCATACGGATCAGCGGCGCCCGGATCCTGGCGCTGGATTCCCTGCGGGAGATCGCGCAGGCAGCCCAGATCCACTACGAAAGACTCTGGACGGTAGAGGAATACGAGGCATTGAAATATGCCTATCTGGAACACGGAGAGAAGATCTGTCAGGTACGGCCCTTAAGTGCCAGACAGGATGACCTGCTCTGCCAGCAGCTGATCCATCCGGACAGACTGGTCTCGGACAGCCGTTTTCTCTTTGTCCTGGATAGTCGGTTAAAGGAAGAGGACCTGCGGCAGGTGCTGGATACTCTGGCGGACCAAAATCCCGGGATGCGGGCCTCCGTAGCCTGCCGGAATGTATCTATTTTCCAGTGCGTCATCACAGATCGCCGGATCCCGTTTACGATGATCCGCAGCGAGGAAAGGGATGTGGCCTCCGCTTATGCCAGACTGTGCCGGGAGGAGGAGACAAAGCCCTTTGATCTGCAGTTTTCGCCGATGTTCCGGGTATCCTGCTTAGAGCAGCCGGAGGGACCCTCCTGTCTGCTGGTGACCGCCAATAAGGCGGCCTATGAGCAGCCGGTGCTGCGCCGGCTCTTTGCCCAGATGATGGAGCTGCTGCTGCATTACTATCCGAAGGATCAGGAGATCGCCGCCTGGAAGGAGCTCTTTGACCAGGCCGTGCAGGCGGACGAAGCGGACGCCGGAGAGACGAAATCGGCTACGCAGAGCCGGCAGGCGGATGCCCTGTCCCTGCCCGGACAGGAAGAAGACAAGGAGATTTTTATCTATTCCGATCAGCCGGAGAAAAAGATCTTCTTTGTCCACACGGGCAATACCGGCAGCAGCGCCTATTACCAGCTGGCCGGACGGATCCGGGAGAAATATGCCTTTGCCGTGGTAGAGCCCTATAACCTCTATCACAGGGATGACGTTCAGCACGGCATCAGGGCGATTGCAGCCAAGTATATCGAGATCATAAAGAAATACCAGCCGGAGGGCCCCTATATTCTGGGAGGCTGGTGCTACGGCGGCGTGGTGGCCCATGAGATGGCCTGCCAGCTGGAGGAGCGGGGAGAGAAAGTAGAGCATCTGATCCTGCTGGATGCCCATGCTCTGGCCAGTGACAGCATGCGGGCTCTGGCGGCGCCGATGCAGGCCGGGGTGGGCCGCAGCTATTTCGAGACCTGTCCCCTCTTTAAGGAGCTGCGGGAAAATGGTATGCTGGAGGCAGTGATCGAAAATGCTGCGCAGGTCACCCGGGATCTCAACGACCATGTGCCGAAGATGTATCACGGAGAGGTGACCTACTTTAAGCCGGAGCACACGCCGGCAGCGGCAGAGGGAGAAGTGCTGCGCTACTGGCAGGAGATGATGAAAAAGCAGGCGGGGAATTACGAGAATTACTGCGAAAAAGATAAGCTGACGGTGATCCTGACCCCCAGGGAGCATGATGAGATGATGGAGCCGGATTCTCTGGATGTCATCGTGCCGAAGCTGTACGAAATACTGGAGTGAGCCGGATTGACGGAAACTGCAGACTATCCTGCAGATGGGCCTTTATCCGGTGCTGTGTGGTTAAAAATGGGTGCGGAAAAAAGAAAAAGGGTTGTCAAAGACAGAAAAAGGATAGCGCCATGGATCTGCGGGCCAGTCTTACTGTTCGGCCTTCTGTTTCTGCTGCCGGGCATCCTTGCCTTTGCAAGGGAAGGGGAGAAGCAGGCGAGCGAAACAGAAAAGCAGGTGATCCGTGTGGCCTTTCCCCTGCAGGAGGGGATCAATGAATACCGGGCGGACGGTACGCCCACCGGCTATAACTATGATTATCTGGAAAAGCTGGCGGAGTATACCGGCTGGGAGATAGAATACGTCCCCTATGAAGAGGAGGACGAAAATCAGGCGATCCAGCATGCCATCGATGATCTGCAGGCAGGAAAGGTGGATCTCTTAGGACCGATGCTTAAAAACGAGAGCACACAGGAGATGCTGGAATTCCCGGAATTAAGCTACGGCACGGTCTATTCTACGCTCTGTGCCCTGGAGACAGGGAGCCTGCGGGAGGATAATCTGAACCTCCAGAGCTGTCTGCGGGTAGGACTGTTGGCCAAGGCGAATAATACCAATACAGAAGTAAAGAGATACCTGCATTCTGAGAATTATGCCTATACTCTCAGCTACTTTGAAGATGATGAGGCACTCCTGGAAGCGCTGGAGCAGGGAACGGTGGATGCGATCTCCGGAGGCTCCCTGTCCCCGGTGAGCGGGACGCGGATCGTGGCCAGATTCAATCCGAGATCCTTTTATTTTGCCGCCACGAAAGGCGATACAGAGCTGACGGAAAAGCTGGATGAAGCCATCAGCGCGCTGAATCAGGCACAGCCCAACTACCAGAATGAACTGTATGATAAGTATTTCGGAGGCGAAAACAACGGCTTTTCCATGGATGAGAGCCAGAAGGCCTATCTGTCCTCTGTGGGAACGCTGCGGGTACTGTGCGTGGACAATGACGCCCCCTATGTCTATGAAAAGGACGGCAAGGCCGCGGGCATGCTGGTGTCCATCATTGACGACTTCGCCGACAAAAGTGATATGACGACGGAATATACCTTCTGTCAGAGCCGCAGGGAAGCAGAGAGCATACTGCAGCAGGAAGACTACGATATGCTCATCGGCACTCCCTTTACCTCCCGGTACTGCGTATCCATCGGTTTTCTCACCAGTGAGAAGGTGATGGAGTCCAATTTCCTGATGGCCCATCAGAAGGGAAATGATAGCTGTGATACGATAGCGCTGGTGGACGGTATGGAAGAAATGCTGGATACCTCAGCCTATACATCTGTACAGCTCTATGACAATGCCGGGGAGTGTCTGACTGCGGTCAGGGAAGGAAAAGCGGACGCAGCCATCGGAGACCGTTCTATTCTGGAGTACTATTCTCACGATGAGGGAAACAGCAGCCTGCAGGTGTCTCTCGTGCCGGGGCAGGTGCAGGATATCTGCATCGGCTTGTCAAAGCAGTGCGATGTACAGCTGATCTGGCAGTTCAATGATTATCTCTACAGTCTCACCGATGTGGAGAAGACGAGCTTTCTGGATCTGAACAGTACCCATGCGACCAATCTGTCTTTCCGTCTTTTTGTCCAGGCCTATCCGATCCATGCCATAGTGATCGTCTGCATTCTGTCCATAGCCGTGACATTTGTGTTCTTCGGATGCTGGTATGTCTGGAAAATGAATAAGAAGAACGAGGAGCTGCGGCTGGCCAATGAGGTAAAGAGTGATTTCCTGGCGCGCATGAGCCACGACATCCGCACACCTATGAATGGTATCATCGGCCTTCTGGATATCGCCGACCGCTTTGCGGATGATCCGGAGACGGTCCGAAAGTATCACCGCAAGATCCGGATGGCCACGGATTATCTGCTGGCACTGATCAATGACGTGCTGAATATGAGTAAGTTAGAGTCAGGGAAGGTGGTGCTGGCCAGAGAGTCGGTCTATCTGCGGGAGACCATGGATAACTGCAAGGACATTCTGGAGGCAAGGGCCAATGAGGAAGGCGTCACGCTGGATGGCTCGGGTCTGGATGACTTTAATCCGCCGCGGGTATTCACCAGTCCCCTGCATCTGCGCCAGATCCTGATGAATGTCATCGGTAATGCCATCAAATACAATAAGCCCGGAGGCAGAGTGGAGGTATCCGCCCGGATCCTGAAGCAGTCGGAAAAATACATCACCTGTGAGTTTATGGTAGAAGATACGGGCATCGGCATGAGCGAGGAATTCCAGAAGCATGCCTTTGAGCCATTCTCCCAGGAGAATGTGGATACGCATGGGGAGTTAAAGGGCACGGGCCTTGGACTCTCCATCGTAAAAAGACTGGTGGATGCCATGGGCGGCAGCGTTCAGGTGGTAAGCCGTCCCGGAGAGGGCACCAGGTTTATCTGGGTGCTTCGCTTTGAGATCGATCAGAACTATCGGGAGCAGGAGGTGAAGCACGAGCCAGAACCGGTGGACCTGGAAAAATGCAGGGTGCTGGCCGCAGAGGATAATGCCCTGAATGCGGAGATCCTCCAGTTTATCTTAGAGGATGCCGGCGCGAAAGTAGTGATGACCGAGAACGGCAGGGAGGCTGTGGAGGCCTATGCCGCTTCGGCTCCCGGCAGCTTTGACTTTATTCTGATGGATATCATGATGCCGGAGATGAACGGCTATGAGGCCGCCGAGGCGATCCGCGACTTGAGCCGGGAGGACGCAAAAACCGTGCCCATCATCGCCCTGACCGCCAATGCCTACACCGAGGATAAGCAAAAGGCCCTGAAAGCCGGCATGAACGATCATATCGCAAAGCCGGTGGATATGGAAAAGCTGCTGAAGACGTTGCAGAGGTATATCTGACAGTGCAGAAAAGTTTGTATAGCCGCAGCAAGCTGCGGCAGAAAGAGGTAAAAATGAACTACAATGAATTAAGTTTGAAGATGCATGAGGAAAATCAGGGAAAGATTTCTGTTGTATCCAAGGTGGCGGTAAAGACAAGAGATGACTTAAGCACCGCGTATACCCCCGGTGTCGCAGAGCCCTGCCGGAGGATCGCGGCTAAGAAGAGCGAAGTATACCGCTATACGGCAAAGAAAAATCTGGTGGCCGTGGTGACAGACGGTACCGCTGTCCTTGGCCTCGGGGATATCGGACCGGAGGCAGCCATGCCGGTTATGGAGGGAAAAGCCATTCTCTTTAAGGAGTTCGGCGATGTGGATGCCTTCCCGATCTGCCTGGATACCAAGGATGTGGATGAGATCGTAGAGACCGTAAAGAGAATCGCACCGGGTTTTGGCGGAATCAATCTGGAGGACATTTCCGCGCCGCGCTGCTTTGAAATCGAGAGACGGCTGAAGGAAGAGTTGGACATTCCGGTCTTCCATGATGATCAGCACGGAACTGCCATCGTTGTGGCAGCCGGACTCTTAAATGCCCTGAAATTAGTGGGCAAGAAAATGGAAGAGGCAGAGATCGTCATCAACGGAGCGGGATCTGCCGGCATTTCCATTGCAAAGCTCTTACTCCAGTTCGGCGCCGGCAATATCGTGCTTGTGGACAAGAACGGGGCGGTATCCAGGGACGAAGAATGGTTAAATGATGCACAGCGCGCAATGGCAGAAAAGACAAACAAACGGAACGAGCGCGGTGTGCTTGCCGAGATCATGAAGGGGAAGGACGTATTTATCGGCGTATCGGCCCCGAATATTGTGACAGCGGAGATGGTCAGCACCATGAACAAGGATGCCATCGTATTTGCAATGGCCAACCCGACACCGGAAATCATGCCGGAAGAAGCAAAACGCGGAGGCGCACGCGTCATTGCCACCGGACGCAGCGACTATCCCAATCAGATCAATAACGTACTTGTATTCCCCGGCATCTTCCGCGGCGCCCTGAATGCAATGGCAACCGATATCACAGAGGAAATGAAGATCGCAGCAGCGCGCGCCATCGCAGCGATCGTAAAGGACGAGGAGCTCTCCGAAGAATATATCATTCCGGGTGCATTCAATCCGGATGTCGCCAAAGCAGTAGCTGCCGAAGTGGAAAATATGGCGCAAAAGCTTGGCATTACCAAGGAAATTTGAGGAAAAATCCCGGGGAGTAATTTCCCCGGGATTTTGCGTCGGAAAACAAGGATGAGAGCGGGAGGAAGGACAGATGCCTTTTAAGATTGTACGCAACGACATCACCAAAATGGATGCGGAGGCCATCGTTAATACAGCCAATGACCATGTCGCTGTGGGGACGGGCTGTGACAGTGCAGTCTATCAGGCGGCGGGTTATGAGAAGCTCCTGCAGTATCGGAAAGAAAAGATCGGCTTCATGCCGGAGGGGGAGGCTTTTCTTACGCCGGGCTTTGGCCTGAAGGCCAAGTATATCATTCATGCTGTCAGCCCCGCCTATCTGGACGGAAAGCATGGAGAAGAGGAAAAGCTCCGCTCCTGTTATCGGAAAAGCCTGCAGATCGCCGCAGAAAAGGGCATCCGCTCGCTGGCCTTTCCGCTAATTGGGACCGGCAGCTTTGGCTATCCCAAGGAGGAGGGGATGCGGATCGCCGTGGATGAGATACAGGGCTTTCTCAGGGACAATGACATGGAAATCTATCTGGTCGTCTTTGACGCCGGGGCGACGCGGCTGGGGAAGAAGCTGTATCCGGATCTGGAGCCTTATATAGACAGTCATTATGTGGAGGCGGCAGACGCCAGGGAATATGGTGCCTGCTATCTTAACAGAAAGCCGGAATCTGCAGAGGATCCGCAGTCAGCGCGTGAGACGGCAGGGAGAGAGTCTTTTGAAAAAGCATCTTTCGAGAAGCTATCTTCTGAGAAGATAGCTCCTGAGAGCAAATCCCATGAGGAGACTTCCTGCGAGCAGACTTCCTT
>CAVKQI010000002.1:46583-48881 GCA_963658405.1 bacterium
GAGGACAGACTGGAAGAGCGGATGCGCTGCAGGACAGACACCTTCTCCCAGTATCTTCTGCAGCTGATCCGGGAAAAGGACATGGGAAATGCAGAGGTATATGAGCGGGCCATCGTGGACAGAAAGATCTTTTCTAAGATCAAAAACAATGCGGACTACCATCCGAACAAGCTGACGGCGCTGTGCCTCTGTATCGGGGCCATGCTGAACATGGAGGAGGCAAAGGCATTGCTGGCCAGGGCCGGCTACGCCTTTTCCCCCTGTGACAAGACCGATATCATCTTTGCTTATTTCATCGAAAATAAGATCTATGACATGATCGAGCTGGATATTCAGCTGGAAGAGCACGGATTGTCCTGCGTGATTTCATAGTTTTGGAATATCTATTTAACGGCTGCCGCATTTCCATGTGAATTGACTTCTTGCAGACATATTCACGATTGAAATCGGAAGGCGGCTAATAGATACATTTTTGAGAGGGAAGCACCGGGACGAATGAGGTGTTCGCCCGGAAAGCGACAAGGTTTTGGGACTCTTAGTATATAATCCTCACAAGCTGTAGAAACAATACTAAAAAACAGAAAAGGCAGCAGGAATACAGAAAGTGCTGCATGCGTACTGAAAGGCTGCAGAAATACGGAAAAAAGCAGCAGGCTGTCACTGCAAAACAGCTGCGTAAGGAGGTATATATGGAGAAGAGAACCTTAAGAGATGCTATTTACGGACAGGCGGTGGGAGATGCCCTTGGTTTGCCGGTACAATTCAAATACCGGGATCAGTATCCATTGGTGGAGACCATGCTGCCGGATGCGTTTTCCGGAACACGAAAGGGCACTTTTTCTGATGATACCAGTATGGCCCTGGCGATCTGCGATAGCATCCGGACGAGAGGATATGTGGATGCAGCCGGTATCCGCCGCAACTTTAAGGCATGGCTGTATGAGGGAAAGTATACCCAGATAGGGGAGGCTTTTGATATCGGCTCTACCTGTGAGGAGGCCATAGAGTCCGGAAGGGGCCTATCGGATGAATGGAGTCAGGGAAACGGATCCCTGATGCGGACCATTCCCCTGGCGTTTGTACCGGATATTACCGATGAGGAAATCCGGGAGGTCTCCGCCATCACCCATGCCCATCCCAACTGCATGGAGGCCTGTGTGTGCTATGTAAAGATCGCCCGGGACCTGCTGGCCGGAATTCCTCTGAAGGAGTCTATCCTTTCCCGGATCTCGGATACCTCTGTTTTTCAGCGGATACGGCAGATAGAAAACTGCAGGCGCCAGGAGATCCGATCCACCGGATTCGTCGTGGATACCTTTGAGGCGGCCATGTGGTGCCTGCTGACCACGGATAACTACCGGGACTGCCTGATCAAAGCAGTCAACCTGGGACAGGATACGGATTCCATCGGTGCGGTGGCGGGAGGCCTGGCCGGCATCCTCTACGGGATGGAGAGCATACCGAAGGAATGGATCGATTGCATTTATAAAAAGATGACCATAGAAAGATACCTTTTTGCGTTTTAAAAAGACCGCACATCCGTATATATGGACTTTGTCCCGGATGTCTGCCAGGAAAAACGTGATCAAGGTCCGCACTTCCACGGGAGCCTATCAGGATTACGCAGCATTGGCAGGAGTGCCGATACAGTTTAAGCCTCGCGGGCATTCCTGCGTACCTCTCTGGGGGTCATACCGTAGAGCTCCTTGAAGAGCCGGTTAAAGATCGTCTGATTGGAGAAGCCGCTCCTGGCCATGACTTCGGCCACAGATAGATCCGAGGTCTTTAACAGTCGTCCTGCATGGGAAATCCGCACCTCGTCCAGATAGCGAAGGAAGGTAATGCCCATGTACTTTTTAAAGAAACGGCAGAAATATTCCCTGGTAAAGCCGGTAAAGGCCGCCATGTCATCCAGGGTCAGCTTTTCGCTGTAGTGCTCATTGACATAAGTGATGATCTCCCGGATGGTATCGTTGGGTTGCTTCAAGGCCGTGACGGTGCCGGAGGGAGCATAGACAGAAAAATAACGGATCAGATCTGCAAGCATCAGCAAGGCCGTGCCGTCGGAGCGCATGGCGCTGGTGCTTTCATTTTTGATATGATTGCGGATCAGATCCTGGGCCAGCCGGCACAGACGGATGTAGTGGGTGGAATTGGGATCATCCAGGGGAATGGGGCGGCAGCGGATCCGGTAGAGCTCCAGGTCGGGGCAGTAGACGGAGAGCTGCTTCTTGTCCACATGGATGCACAGGAACATGTACAGCGTAGAGCCGGAATGAATGGCATGAACCTCCCCGG
>CAVKQI010000002.1:49259-67961 GCA_963658405.1 bacterium
CCTCCTGAAACAAGCGTAGAATACGGATTGTAAAGAAAAAGAGAGAAGAAAAGAAGAATCCACAAAGAAGAAGGAGGATAATAACATGAGTACATTAGCAATTTCCAACAGCAAGGCAGTGAGCAGAGAACAGAAGTCCTGGAAGGAACGCATCAAGGCATATTTTGAGGAGAACGGTGCGTACTTCGCAGCAGCAATGACCGCTATGAACGGCAGCTATTATGCAGCAGCACAGCTGGCAAGCGACGCAAGACGCTGAGAATAATCCGGCGTAAAGAAACAGAATTAACGGAAACGTAATAGAATTACAATAAAAAAGCAGTGTTGCGAAAGGCCGTGCCGCAGAGCACTACTGCATGGCTCGCACCTGTGCAGCGAGTACCGTTTTGCCAAGGATGCGATCCATGCAGTAGCACCCCGCGGCACGGGGCGGGTACACATCGCAATATTAAATTACAAACATACCTTCTATAACAACAGAGAAAACAGGACTTATTTCACAATTTTCAGGTGGTGAGATAAGTCCTGTTTCTTTTTTAAAAAATATGAAATTGTGAAGTATTCAATAATAATCCGATAGATAAAAACAGGGAGATCAGGAAATCTCTACAATCTCATCCAGAGAAACCGTGGTGCCGTCCGTAAATGTCAGGGTGCGGGCAAATTCATCCAGCTTCTTCACATGCCCGGTCAGTGTGGTATAAGAGCCACCTTCCTTGCGTGTATCCGGCACAAAGCATGTCAGGGTGACCTGAGGATGATCCTCCAGGTGGGCAGCGATCCTCTGCAGCGTCTCGCTCATGCGTACCAGCATATCCTCATCCGGCACGATGCGCCGCTCGGTCAGCCGCCCGGTCTCATCCACCGCCTCCTCATAGCCGGTGAGAGCGGCAAAAGGAGAAAACTGCGCCGCCCGGTCCGCCATGGACATAGGGGGTCTGGTGGGGGAAACATGGTGGGGAAGGTGGATAATGTCCTGATATTTATCTTTATAACTATCTTTTTCCTGCTTCATATCTGATCTTTCGTATCTAATCCCCAATTTATGCCATCAATGTCCAGATGCCTCAATGAAATCTACTCGTGCACCGGCAAAGCAAGAGTATCCGTGTCCTGTAAATAAGGTGTCGACAGAAATTCCGTATCCTGCACAGTCGGATAACATAACCGATAACCGGATACAGCAACGCTTTGCTATGCCTTATGCCCGCCAATCTGGGCATTGCGGCTCATGGCGGTGGCACCTTCCTGGAGGTTCATGCCGCGGAGAATGGCATTTTTGCCGTATTTCTTTTTGAGGGCGATGGCAGCCTCCTGCATCTTTCGCTCCTTGGCCTCCCGGTCGGCTTCCTCTTTATCTGCCTTTTCTCTGGCGGCATAATCGGTGAAAAGATCCAGCTGTTCATACTTTGGCTCTGCGGACGGGGCGGCACTTTCCTCCATTACATGATTGGCAGTGATGTTCATGCGCCGGATCAGGAGGGCGGGATTGACGATGCGGTCAAAGAGGGTGCCGGCGGCCTCCATGATCTGGTGCGTGGAAGAGGAAAACCTGCCCAGATTCTCGGTGCCGTGGGCGTGCTTCGGCACCTGTCTGCCGTAATGGTCGGTGATGATCTCGCCTTTGTAGGCCTTGCGTCTGACGGGATCTGTCAGATTCTCGATGTCGTAGCCGATGGTGACCACGATCTGGTCCGTGACCAGCTTTTTGTCTACCAGATCAAGGGAGAGGCCGTCGGCCATCTCCCGGAGCACCAGCCTGGCTTTGTCTGCCTCATAGGGACAGTGGAGCACCTGACCTGCACTGAGACTGTTGCTTTCCGGACGGTAGGCCTTGATGGCCTCTATGGTGCATGGCTCCCAGCCCCAGGCGTGGTCGATGAGAAGCTCGGCATTCTTGCCGAAGAGCCGGTAGAGCAGATCCTCATGATAGGCCGAACACTGGGCCACATCGCCCATGGTGAACATGCCGTTGGCGGCCAGACGCCTGGCATAGCCCCTCCCTACCCGCCAGAAATCCGTGATGGGCTTATGATCCCACAGCTCCTGGCGATAAGTCATCTCATCCAGATAAGCGATGCGGACCCCATTTTCATCGGCAGGGATGTGCTTGGCCTTTACATCCATGGCCACCTTGCACAGGTAGAGATTGGTGCCGATGCCGGCGGTGGCGGTGATGCCGGTGGTATGGAGGACGTCCAGCACCATTTTCATGGCCAGATCATGGGGCGACAGACCATAGGTGTGCAGATAGTCGGTGACATCGATAAAGACCTCATCGATGGAATAGACCACCACATCCTCCGGCGCTACGTACTTCATATAGATAGAATAGATCCGGGTGCTGTATTCCATATAGTGAGCCATCCGGGGCGGCGCGATGAGAAAATCAAGGGCCAGGGAAGGATCGGCTGCCAGCTCCGTGCCGAAATGCGATTGGCCGGTAAAGGGACGGCCGTGGAGACGCTGCTTTCGCTCGATATTGACTTCCCGCACCCGCTGGCGTACCTCAAAGAGCCTGGCCCGGCCGGGGATGCCGTAAGACTTAAGCGTCGGCGTGACTGCCAGACAGATCGTCTTGTCTGTCCGGCTCTCATCTGCCACCACCAGATTGGTATTGAGGGGATCCAAACCCCGTTCCCGGCATTCCACAGAGGCATAGAAGGATTTGAGATCAATGGCGATATAGATGCGCTCCTTCACTTTTTACCTCCCATGCAAGAAAAACCGAACATACATTCTACCTCATAATATATTCTTTTGCATAAAAGGTCAAGCATCTATCCATAGATCCGTATCTCCACCTCCGTCATCCCCCCCTGCTCACTGCGGTAGGTCAGACCGCAGGTCTCATCGTAGTAGAGCTGCAGCCGGCGGTGCGTATTGTAGACCCCGATATTGCTGCCCTTCCGGCTCTGCCCCTCGCCGGTCAGAATGGTGACGAGCTTTTCCGGGGGTATGCCCACGCCGTCATCGGAGACTACAAAGACCAGATAGGGATCCTCCCGCCAGCCGGCGATGACGATGCTGCCTGTGCGGTCCTCCTTTTCCAGGATGCCGTGGAGCAGGGCATTTTCCACAATGGGCTGAAAGACCAGCTTTGGGATCGTGCACTCCAGCATGTCCTCCGGCACATCAATGACGAAATCGATCCGGTCATCATAGCGCATATTCTGCAGCCGCATGTACAGATCGGCGTGCTCGAGCTCGTCCCGCAGAGGCACCACATTGTTGCCCTTGTTCAGGGTGAGCTTGTAGAAACGGGACAGAAGCTGTACGGCCTCGGAGACCTCTTTTGTCTGGCCGGACTGGGCCTGCCAGTTGATCATATCCAGCGTATTGTAGAGAAAATGAGGATTGATCTGCGCCTGCAGGGCATTAAATTCGGACATGCGAAGCTCCTCGGCGGTCCGGATCTGCTCCTCCAGAAGGTCATTGATCTTGGCAGACATGTAATTATAGGTGTCTACCAACTCTCCGATCTCGTCGCTGCTCTCCGGGGCCGGCAGGAGCTTTGGCGGGCCGAAGCGCACATTTTTCATCTGATGGATAACATTGGAGAGCCGGTTGATGACGGAGGAGGAGAGGGCGATGGAGACCGCGATACTGATCAGCAGGAAAAAGCCGTACAGCAGCAGGAATTCCAGCAGGATGGAAGTGCCCTCGGAGGTGATATTGTCGGCAGGAATGACGGTGACCATATACCACTCGGTGCCGTCTATGCGCTTGTAGCCGGCGTAGACACTCTCCCCGGCAAAGTTCTGCCGCACCAGCCGCTGGGTGGTCTTCAGCCGCTCCGGGATGTCCTCGTAGTCCATGAAATAGGTGCCGGAGAGGGTGGGATTGGTGGTGGCCACGATGGCCTGGCGCTCATTGATCAGATAAATGGCACTGTCGGAAAAGGGATTGTTGTTCAGCAGAAAGGAATTGATACTCTCCTGGTGAAAATAGACGGCGATAAAGGCATAGCGTTCATTTCCCAGCCAGATCTTGCGGATGATGGCCATGTCCCCGTATTTCCTGATCTCGCTGGGGCTTAAGTACATGGCGGGACAGATCAGCGTGCTCTGGTCATAATGGCTGAAAATGCCGTGCCAGTAGGTGCCGTTGGTCTCCGACAGGGAGGCAAAGATCGTAGAGCCCGTAAAATGCCGGAGCTGCCGCAGGTGGGCCTCATCCATGTAGATGCGGATGGCGCTGACGGCGTGGCTGTCCTTGATGTAATTGGTGGAATCCAGAAAGGTATGGACATCCTCTCCCTTCAGGGAAAAGGAGGAGACCGCAGCGACGGTGCCCCGCTCCCGGGTTTCATACTCCGCCTTCAGAAAATCCATGAGAAAATCCTGCTCGCTGACTGCATCCACTACCGAGGTGATCTGGGCCATCATGCCCTCTAAGTTCATGGCGGTCTGCTCACTGATCGCCTCAAAATTGCGCAGCGTGTTCTCCGTGATGAGGGCAGAGAACTTCCCGTAGGTAAAAATAGCGATCACCAGCGCCGGCACCATGGCCAGCAGCAGATGGGTGATCAGGAATTTGGACTTCAGGTGCAGATTATAAAAGAAGGAATGATAAATACCGTGCAGAAACTTTCTCATGGTCACCTCAATCAGCGGCTGCGCTGCCGCGGCAGCGGATCAGTAATTTCGCGAAGGCGAATTCTTTGCTGCGATCTGCGATTTCTACTGTCTGCCGCGGCCCTCTGCGTCGGCCATCTGGCTCTCCCGGTACTCGGAGGGGGAGAGACCCACATATTTCTTAAAGCTCTTTCCGAAGTAATTGCCGTCGGCATAGCCCACCATGGCGGAGATCTCCGAGATTTTGTTGCGGGGATCGGAGAGAAACTTTTTGGCCTTGCCCATGCGGTAGGCGGCGATATACTGGTTCATGGTCTGTCCGGTCTCATTTTTAAAGTAAGTGCACAGGTAGGAAGTGGAGAGGTGCACGTGGTCGCTGATGGCCTTGATGGACAGATTCTGGTCGGCATAGTGCTGGCGGATATAGTCTCGGATCAGGAAAATGGTGGAGCTCTCCGTATCCTCCGGATGCGCATGGTAGGCCGCCAGCAGCCGGTCATAGTCCCGGAGGAAAAGATCCTGCAGTTCCTTTACGTGGCGGCAGCGGGAGACCAGGGCCAGCTGACTCTCCCGGCTCTCTCCCTCGTGAAAATCACTGAGACGGTTTTCATAAGCCATCTGATGAAGATCCTGGAGCAGCCGATAGTAGACGTCACGGATCACATCCGGCAGAAAACTGCGGTTATCAAGGATCGTATTATAAAATTCCACCACCAGCGCCCGTATCTCCTCCAGATTGCCGGCATCGATGGCCTGCAGGTAGGCATGGCGCAGGTCTGAAAGAAGGCTCTCGTCCACAGGCTTTTCCTGCTCCCGGTAGTGGAGCACCCTGTCTGTGGAAAAAAAGGCATTCTGCTGCAGGATCACGGCACTGTGGTAGGAATCCGGCAGCGCGGTCAGGGTATCCTCCTGCCTGCCAAAGCACATGGTAAAGTCTTCAAAATCCGTGCAGCAGGCTGCAGCCTGCTCCGTGAGCTCCCTGTAAAGGTAGGAATCCATCCGGGCAGGATAGAGGAAGTGGACCAGCAGGTAGTCCTGATGCTTGGCGGTATGGACCTGCCGGACGCCCAGCTGCTGACAGCACCGGGCGATCCTGTCCAGAAAGCTGCGGACGGTCTCCTCCGGATACTCTGCCAGAGAGGGAAAGACATGGACCGTCATGGTAAAGAATGTTCCCTTTTCCGAGGAAAGACACAGAGCGCGCAGCACCTCCGCATCGGCCTTAAATCCCGTCTTTGTCATGGACAGTGCCAGACGCGAGGTGGCCTCCCGCTGCAGCAGATCATAGGAGAGCATGGCCTCGTGGGAGCGCTGACAGCTCTCCATGGCCTCGCGGACCGCCTCTGTCACTTCTTCCAGCTGAATGGGCTTTTCCACGTAGCGGATGGCGTGGAGCTTGATGGCGGCCTTGAGGTATTCCTTGTCGGAATAGCCGCTCATAAAGATGACAGGACATTCCGGCACCAGCCCGGTGACGGCGGTGGCCAGCTCGATGCCGTCCATCTGGGGCATCCGGACATCGGTCAGGATGATATCCGGCCGCTCCTGCTTAAATAAGGAAAGAGCCTGAACGCCGTTCTCGGCATCCAGCACCCGGTCAATGCCCAGAGAGACCCAGTCTATGCCCCGCATCAATCCTTCCCTTGTCAGACGCTCATCGTCGGCGATCAAAATCTTCATATACATCCCCCGCTTACAATCCCCAGAGAAATTTCGCCCATCCCGGGCAGATGATCCCCATAGACGGGTCTGCCATGCACCGCAGCCCAATCTTCATGGATAATCCCACATCTCCCCACATGAAAATTGTGCGAAATTACCAAAAACCAACTTCATTGTAGTAGATACAGGACATAAACACAACAATATCTGTGAACGGAAAATGAATAATAAGTAAAAAATTACCCCGTATCGAAAGATTTTACCGTGGAGTACAGCAATTTTTCACCCTATACTGAGAACATAGAAACAGTGAGCGATGAAAGCTGTAAGGAGAGGAGAGGGGAAAGTGTCTGAAGAATATGTACTTGAACTGAAGGGCATTACAAAGATATTTCCGGGTGTCAGAGCACTGGACGGCGTGCACTTTCAGTTAAAAAAAGGCGAAATTCACGCGCTGATGGGCGAGAACGGTGCAGGCAAATCTACCTTCATCAAGGTTATTACCGGTGTACACAAGGCAGAAGAAGGCGAGATGTTCCTAAACGGTCAGAAGGTAGACTTCAAGGGACCGAAGGATGCACAGGAAGCAGGTATTGCTGCAATCTATCAGCATGTTACCGCTTATCCTCACCTGACCGTGGCTGAGAATATTTTCATGGGCCATGAGAAAAAGAAAAACGGCATCATCCAGTGGAAAGAGATGAATGCGGCAGCCAATGAGCTCCTGGGAAGACTTCATGCAGACTTTAAGGCGACAGCGATCATGGGATCCCTTTCCGTGGCACAGCAGCAGATGGTAGAGATCTCCAAGGCACTCTCCGCCAATGCCAAGATCATCATCATGGATGAGCCCACCGCTTCCCTGACCAAGAAAGAGTCCGAAGAGCTCTATCGTATCACAGAGGAGTTAAGAGACAATGGTGCATCCATTATCTTTATCTCCCATAGATTCGAGGATATGTACCGCTTAGCTTCCAGAGTCACCGTATTCCGTGATTCCCGCTATATCGGTACCTACAATGTAAATGAGATCTCCAACGCAGATCTGATCACCGCCATGGTTGGCCGTGAGATCACCGATATGTTCCCGAAGCCGGACGTCAAGATCGGCAAGGAAGTGCTCCGGGTAGAGAATCTGTGCAGAGAAGGCTATTTCAAGGATGTTTCCTTTAACATCCATGCCGGCGAGATCGTAGGTCTGACCGGTCTGGTAGGCGCCAGAAGAACCGAGGTCATTCAGACCATCTACGGCGTAGAAAAACTCACCTCCGGCAAGATCTATCTGGAGGGCAAGGAGATCAAGGTCAAGTCTCCCCGGGATGCCATCAAAAACGGTATCGGCCTTCTGACCGAGGACCGTGCCGACTTAGGCCTGATCCTTGACTGGGGCATCGGCCGCAACATCACTCTGACAGAGATCGAAAAGTACGGTAATAAGTTCTTTACCAATGACAAGGCAGAGAGAGCGGCAGCCAAGCAGCTGGCAGAGGAAGTGGATACCAAGGCTGTCACGCTGGACGACAAGGTAAGCACTCTTTCCGGCGGCAACCAGCAGAAGGTAGTCGTGGCCAAGATCCTGGCCTCCGATCTGAAGGTCCTGATCATGGACGAGCCTACCAAGGGCGTAGACGTCGGTGCAAAGGCAGAAATCTATGACATCATGGGTCAGCTGGCACAGAAGGGCTATGCGATCCTGATGATCTCCTCGGAAATGCCGGAGATCCTGGGCATGTGCGACCGCATCCTGGTGATGTGCGAAGGCAAGCTCACAGGAGAACTCGGAAGAGAAGAAGCTACGCAGGAAGTAATCCTGCAGTTCGCTATGGCGAAATCCTTAAAGGCTTCAGAAGGTGAGGGGAAATAAATGGAAAAGAAATCTCTGCTTAAAAAACTCACCGGCTCCAGAGAAGTGAGTTTGATCATCGTATTGATCCTGCTGTGCGGCTTTATCGCATTACGGAATTCCACATTCCTGATGCCCTCCACGCTGGCAGATATGTTTAAGAACTACGCAGTTACCTTTATCATCGCAGCGGGCATGATGCTGATCCTTCTGATCGGCGGCATCGATATTTCCGTAGGTTCCATCCTCGGATTTGCCGGTATGAGCGCATCGCTTTTCCTGAGAGATCATCAGGGCACACCGGTGCTGGTGGTCATCCTGATCTCCACCGTGGTAGGTCTCCTCTGCGGTGTGATCAACGGCCTGATCATTTCCTACGGCAAGGTTCCGCCCATCATCTGTACCATGGGTATGATGAATGCCTACCGCGGTCTGGCCTATATCGTGGCAAAGAGCCAGTGGGTAGCCGCTTATCAGTTCACCGATTCCTACAAGGCTTTTGCCCAGACCAATATCCTGGGACTGAGCAGTCTGGTATGGGTCATGATCGCCATCTATGTGATATTCTTTATCGTGATGAAATGGACTTCCCTGGGAAGAAGAGTCTACGCTGTAGGCTCCAATGCAGAGGCAGCAGAGGTCAGCGGCATCAAGGTGGCTAAGGTAAAGCTCGGATGCTATGCAGTCCTCGGTCTTCTCTCCGGTCTGGCCGGCGCCCTTTATACTTCCCTTTATGCATCTGCACAGGGCAACATGGGTGAGGGCATGGAAATGGATGTTATCGCAGCCTGCGTAGTAGGCGGCGTGAGCATGACAGGCGGCAGCGGTTCCGTCGTCGGTGTGTTCTTAGGCTCTCTGATCCTGGCAGTCATCGGCAAGGGTCTTCCGCTGATCGGTATCTCCCAGTTCTGGCAGACCGCTATCAAGGGTCTGATCATCCTGGTAGCGATCATCGTCAATGTGCTGGCACAGAGATCCATGGACAGAGCCGCACTGAAAGGAAGGGAGATTTAGTCATGGCAGGAAAGTCAGGAAGAGATATAGCATTAACTGGCAAAAGAGACTGGAAGACAAAGCTCCTTCGTTGGGAAACCTTTCTGGTAGTCATCTTTATCGCCATCAATATCATGAACGCCTGCATCTCAGACAAGTATCTGAGTGTCACAGGACTCTTTACAGCAACCAATACCTTTATCTATGAGGCATTCCTGCTGCTGCCCATGTGTTTCGTACTGCTGATCGGTGAGATCGACATCTCCGTGGGCTCCACCGTTGCATTGTCCGCCTGCCTCCTCGGCATCACCTTTAATGCCACCCAGAATATGGGACTGGCCATGGTGGTCTGCCTGCTGGTAGGTACCCTCTGCGGTATGTTAAACGGTCTGATCCTGGTGAAGTTCACCGAGTTAAACCCCATGATCGTTACCCTGGGCACGCAGATCATGTTCCGCGGCATCGCAGAGATGATCCTGGAGGATCAGGCAACCGGCGGCTTTACCAGCGTCAAGTGGTTCTCTAATCTCTATTGGGGCAAGATCGGCGGCGTGGTACCTTATATGTTCGTCATCTTCGTCATATGCGCAGTGATCTTCGGCATCGTCATGCACAAGACCACTTTCGGCCGAAGAATGTATGCCATCGGCAGCAACCAGAAGGCATCCTTCTACTCCGGCATCAACGTGGCCGGCATCCGCTTCTTCATCTATGCACTCACCGGTTTCTTTGCCGGTGTGACCGCCATCTTCCTGGCAGCACAGATGGGCAGCGCCAGATCCAACGTAGGACAGGGATTTGAAATGGATGCCATCGGCATGGCAGTCCTGGGCGGCGTCATGACAGACGGCGGCAAGGGCAACTTCATCGGCGCTATGCTGGCTATGTTCATCTTAGGTTTCCTGGAGTACGGCCTGGGCCTGATCAATGTATCCGCACAGGTTATGCTGGTCATCAAGGGCCTGCTGCTGATCATCGCCGTTATGATCCCCAACTTAAAGCCTATCTTTGCCGCTAAGAAAAAGACAGCAAAGGCTTGATAAACAGTACCTTAATAAACGGCACTTTAATGAACGGTACTTTCGCCCGCAGGGCGTTTGTATAAAACCAACTATTCTATATGGGAGGAAAAAAGCATGAAGAAGAAACTCGTAAGCGTACTGCTTTGCACAGCAATGGCAGTCACAATGCTTGCAGGCTGTGGATCATCCGGTTCCTCAGACTCCGCAAGCTCCACCGCAGCTGAAACTACGGAGGCAGCTGATACTGCAGAGGCAGCTGATGATACGGCAGCTACCACCACATCCGGCGGCGGTACCTACGCCATCATCGTAAAGAGCGCAGGCAACCCTTACAACCAGAAGGAGATCGAGGGCTTCAAGGAAGTCATCGAGGCAGCCGGCAATACCTGTGTCGTCAAGGAGCCCGCAGAGGCAACCGCTGAGGCACAGATCGCCATGATCAATGAGTGCGTATCCCAGGGCGTAGATTCCATCGCTATCGCAGCAAACGATGCTGACGCATTAGAGCCCGCTCTGACCGCAGCTATGGACGCAGGCATCCACGTATCCGCTCTGGATTCTTCCACCAACGCTGCAAGCCGTGAAGTATTCGTAAACCAGGCCGGTGTACAGATCATCGGTGAGACTCTGATGGATGCTGTTAAGGACATCGCCGGCGGCGAAGGCCAGTGGGCAATCCTTTCCGCAACCAGCCAGGCAACCAACCAGAACGCATGGATCGACGCTATGAAGTCCGTAATGGAAGGTGATGATTATGCAGGTCTTGAGCTGGTAGATGTTGTTTACGGCGATGATGAGTATCAGAAGTCTGTTGACCAGACTACTGCATTACTTTCCAACTATCCCGATCTGAAGGTTATCTGCGCTCCTACCACCGTTGGTATCATGGCAGCAGCAAAGGTTCTGCAGGATCAGGGCTCTGATGTAAAGCTGACCGGTCTTGGTCTTCCTTCCGAGATGGCTGATTACATCGGCGACGACGATTCTCACTCCTGCCCTTACATGTATCTGTGGAATCCCATTGATATCGGCCGTCTGAGCGCTTATACTTCCATGGCTCTGGTTAACGGCGATATCACCGGCGCATCCGGAGATAAGTTCACCGCAGGCGACTTAGGCGACTACGAAGTCGTTGAGGCATCCGATGGCGGTACCGAAATCATCCTTGGGCCTCCTTTCAAGTTCGAGCCTTCCAACATCGACGAGTGGAAGTCTGTATACTAAAGCATGACGGCTGCCTGTGCGTAAACTGCGCACAGGCAGTTTTACATTCTTTACAATGTCATCAGTCGTGATCCTGTCGGGGAATTCGCCTTCGCGAAATTCTCCTGCGCGGTGCCGCCGCAGGCAGCGGCAGAAAGAGGTAAGTATGGTAAAAGCATTTAAGATGAAACTCTATGAGGGCATGGCAGAAGAGTACGAGAAGCGTCACAATGCCCTCTGGCCGGAAATGAAGGATATGATCCACGAGTACGGCGGAAAGAATTATTCCATCTTCCTGGACAAGGAGACCAACATCCTGTACGGCTATATAGAGATCGAGAGCGAAGAGAAGTGGGCTAAGAGCGCCGATACACCGATCAACCGGAAGTGGTGGGACTTCATGGCAGACATCATGGAGACCAACCCGGACAACAGCCCGGTATGCACAGACCTGCATAAGGTATTTCACCTGGATTAAGTTTCGGGCACAGGAGCTTTTAAGAGCGTTTCGCTGCCGGAATACGGATACACAGGCCCCGCAGAGGGCGTATCGGTATTCCGGCATTTATTGTGCAGAATCTCCTGCACGGCGGGACATAACCGGAAAATTGTCCATCAGAGACAGCACGGCTTTGGCTTGACAAAACCGGATATCTGAAGGAAACTTAAGGATGCAAAAATAAGAAATTGCATCACGCAGTAAACTGCGAAAGAAAGAGGTAAGTATGAAAAAGTTTTCCGTAAAGACAATCGTTGCCATCGGCATCGGCGCAGCACTGTTCTTTGTGCTGGCAAGCTATGTAGCTATCCCCACCCCCATCCCGAATGTAAAGTTCAGCCTGCAGTATGCAGTACTGGCGATCATGTCCGTACTGTTCGGACCTGTGGCCGGCTTCCTGATGGGCTTTATCGGCCACTTCCTGACTGACCTGGCCGGCGGCTGGGGCATCTGGTGGAGCTGGGTGATCTGCTCCGGCCTCTTCGGTCTGGTGATGGGTCTGGTTGGCCTTAAGCTGAACCTGGAAGACGGCGAGTTCGATGTAAAGAGCGGCATCCTGTTCAATGTCGGCCATGTGGTAGGACATCTGGTATGCTGGGCAGTCGTAGCACCGATCCTGGACATCCTGATCTACAGCGAGCCTGCCAACAAGGTATTCCTGCAGGGTCTGGTGAGCGCAGGCGGCAACATCCTGACCACCGCCATCGTGGGCACACTGCTTTGCGTAGCTTATGTGGCAGCTCGTCCGAAGACCGGCTCTCTTACAAAGGAGAAATGATCCGGCAGCATCGGGATCATCATTATGGTTCACAGGGACCATTGTCTGTCGGCACCCCTGTGTCTATAAAGTAACGGATTAACAGAAAGAAGGGCACTTTGCGGCCCTTCTTTCTTGTGTGTACGGGAAAAATCTGGTACCTTTTAATTGTTTGAAAGCTACCGCTTTCGGCATAAAAATCTCCATTCCGCAGGCGCTCTCGCCGGAGGAATCGCAAAGCAAATTTCAGATTTGCTTTTGCGATCAGGGCTATTTGTGACGCCTGCGGCACAAATAGCTGTGCGAAAAATACGCTATCGAGCGTATTTTTCACACTACCTCTTCCTGCAGACAGCTGCCCGTTTTAAACAGAGCGGACAGAACCGATGCGGGAAAATAAGCATAACAGGACAGATCTATGAAAGAAGAAAAAGAAACCCTTATCAAATTTGAACACTTCGGCTTTCAGTACAGGGCACAGGCGGAGCCTACGCTCTATGACATCAATCTGGAGATCCATGCCGGGGAGAAGATCCTGATCGCAGGCCCTTCCGGGTGCGGGAAGTCCACTCTGACCCACTGCATCAACGGCCTGATCCCCTTTACCTACCGGGGCACCCAGACAGGCCGCCTTCTGATCAACGGAAAGGAAAATACGCAGCAGAGCATCTTTGACATCTCCAAAACCGTGGGAACCGTGCTGCAGGATCTGGACGGACAGTTCATCGGCCTGTCGGTGGCAGAGGATATCGCCTTTTCCCTGGAAAACGACTGCGTCCCTCAGGAGGAGATGAAGCGCCGGGTAGAGGCTACCGCCCGCCGCGTGAATATCGCAGAGCATCTGGATCATGCGCCGGGAGAGCTCTCCGGCGGCCAGAAGCAGCGGGTATCCATGGCCGGCATCATGGTAGATGATGTAAAGCTCTTCCTTTTTGACGAGCCGCTGGCTAACTTGGATCCGGCTACCGGCAAGCAGGCCATCGAGATCATCGAGCAGATCCAGAAGGACACCCAGGCGGCGGTGATCATCATCGAGCACCGTCTGGAGGACGTGCTCTGGCGGGAGGTGGACCGCATCGTGCTGATGCACGAGGGCAGGATCCTCTTTGACGATACGCCGGATGCACTGCTGGCATCGGATCTGCTGGTGCAGAACGGCATCCGCGAGCCGCTGTATCTCACGGCCATGAAGTACGCCGGTGTGCCCATCCGTGCGGAGGCAAAGCCCCACAGCATCCAAACCCTGGAGCTGACAGAGCAGGAAAAGGCACAGATCAGAGACTGGGGAAAGACGGCGCATAAATCTCCGGAAGAGAAGGAAACGGCACCGCTGCTGGAGGCAAAGCACCTGGATTTTACCTATGAAAACGGCTTCCATGCCCTGAAGGATGTGTCGCTGACGGTCCGGGAGGGAGAGCTGATGGCCATCGTCGGCACCAACGGCGCCGGCAAATCCACTTTTTCCAAGGTGGTCTGCGGCTTTGAAAAGCAGCAGAGCGGCCAGCTTCTTTTCCAGGGAGAGGACATGGCATCCCTGAGCATCAAGGAGCGGGCAGACCGCATCGGCTATGTCATGCAGAACCCGAACCAGATGATCTCCAAATCCTTTATCTACGACGAGGTGGCTTTCGGCCTGCGCCTGCGCGGCACGCCGGAGGAGGAAGTAAAGGACAGGGTAGAGAGTACCCTGCAGACCTGTGGCCTGTACCCTTTTCGCAAATGGCCGGTTTCCGCCCTGAGCTATGGACAGAAAAAGCGCATGACCATTGCTTCCATCCTGACTATGTCTCCGAAGCTGCTGATCCTGGATGAGCCCACCGCAGGCCAGGATTACAGGCACTATACGGAGATCATGGAATTCCTGCTCACCCTGCAGCAGCAGGGGATCACGGTCATCATGATCACCCACGATATGCACCTGATGCTGGAATATGCAAGGCGGGCGGTGGTCTTTTCCGGCGGCAAGATCATTGCCGATGACGCCTCCGCCAAGATCCTGACGAATCCGCAGATCATTGGGCAGGCCAGTCTGAAGGAGACATCCCTCTACGATCTGGCGCTTCGCTGCGGCGTGGAGGATCCTTCCGATTTCGTGCAGCATTTCATTGACTACGAAAGAGAGGTGCGCAGGGCATGATCACATTTTTTAACTATATCCCCCGCAGATCCCCGATCCATGGACTGACAGGCGCAGCCAAGTTTGCCTGCCTGCTCTGCTGGTCGCTGGCGGCTATGCTCACCTTTGATACCAGGTACCTGCTGATCCTGTCCGTGCTGGCTTTTGTGCTGCTGCATATTTCAAAGATCCGCCTGCGGGATGTGAAGGCATTGCTGATCTTTACCTTTGTCTTCCTGATCCTGAATAATATTCTGATCTACCTTTTTGCGCCGGAGCACGGCACCACGCTGTATCACTCCAGAACGGTGCTGGCTACCCTCGCAGGGCCTTATACCATCACCAGCCAGCAGCTGCTCTATCAGCTGAACGTGGTGCTGAAGTATACAGCCACCATCCCGGTGGTGATCCTCTTTGTGTCCACCACCCAGCCCAGCGAATTCGCAGCTTCCTTAAATAAGCTGGGCGTGAGCTATCGCGTCTCCTACTCCGTATCCCTGGCGCTGCGCTATATACCGGATATCCTGAAGGAGTACCATGACATTTCCCTGGCC
The DNA here is from genome assembly GCA_963658405.1 of bacterium. GTDB lineage: Bacteria > Bacillota > Clostridia > Lachnospirales > Lachnospiraceae > CAG-791. Next base: position 64,486 of record CAVKQI010000002.1, read on the forward strand.
CAGCAGGCCAGAGGCGTGGAGCTCTCCAAGAAGGAAAGACTGGTCAAGCGCCTGAAGGGCATGGTGGCGATCCTGATGCCCCTGATCATGTCCAGCCTGGACCGGATCGAGACTGTCTCCAATGCCATGGAGCTGCGGTGCTTCGGCAAAGAGGACAAGCGCACCTGGTATCGGGCGCAGGCCTTTAAGGCGGGAGATTATGCGGCCATCATCGCCGGTGTGGTGATGATCGTCATCTCCATTACCTTGAATGTGCTCAACGGCAGCAGGTACTGGAATCCTTTCTTATAAAAATAAAAGACTCTCTCCTGAGATTGCAGGTGTCACTGAAAGTCAGATACGAAACTGATTTTCGGTGACACCTCATTCATCGGGAGAGAGTCTTTTTTATTTTTTTGTATCTGTTCAGCACCTGCCGCATTACAATGTGAATTGACTGCTTACAGGCATATTCACGTTGAAATGCGGCAGGCGGCCAAGGCACGGAGTGCCTCTGGCCGGCCACATCGAGGATTTGCGAAGCAAATTCGAGATATGGCTGCGGCTAAACAGATACATTTTCTTGATTCGCTGCCGCTCCGTGCGGAGGGGTTTAATTGGCCGCTTTCTTCCTCTTGTCGGTGATTTCTTTGCATAAGGAGAGCCATTCGCAGTCCGGACACGTCTCCTCGAGACGAAAGAGACTCAAAGGAGAAGTCAGAGACGAAAAGGCTCGCCAGGTCAGGACCTGCCCGTAGTGCAGCCCGGTGAGACGAAGGACATTCTCATCAAAGAGAGGGGGATGCAGGGAAGTGCAGTCACTGCCGTCACGATGGGGACAGCGGGCACACAGATCGTCCGCTCCCTTGGTGAGAATGAGCGGCGTATCCGGTTTTTCTGTGAGCAGCTGCTGCATCCGGGACATATTGCGGCTGAAATCATCGGAATATCCTTTGCCGATAAAGTTCAGAAGACAGATACCGTGATGAGGGCGAAGGTGAATTGTATTTTCCATGGTTACCTCTTTGGCCGCGGCCTGGCTGCGGTGATTTTAAGCCTCTGTCTTGCGGATAGCGTTTTCGATGGGGGTGCTTAAGAGAATGACGATCACCATCTTCAGGAAATCACCGGGCAGGAAAGGAAGGACACACATGCCAAGGGCGGGAACAAAGCCTGTGCCGCTGACGATGCAGAACCATACGGTGCCGAAAGCGTAGAGCACGATGGTGCCGATGAGCATGCCGAGGAATTTCCAGAGGGCGCGCTCTTTGCCGCTCTTTTCTCTGCCGAACTTCCAGTACAGCAGGCCGGTGATGAAGGCCAGGATGGGATAGGCGACGATGTAGCCGCCGGTCATGCCGGCGATGCAGGAGAAGCCTGCGCTGTAGCCGGAAAAGACGGGAAGTCCCACAGCGCCCAGCAATACATAGACCAGCTGGGATACAAAGCCGAACTTTGCGCCCAGGAGTACGCCGGCCAGCATGACGGCAAAGGTGCACAGGGAGATGGGCACCGGCTCAATCGGAATGGAGATGGGCGCCAGGATGCAGGTGATGGCAGCGCACATAGCGCAGAGAACGAGGTTCTTGGTCTTATTGTTTTTCATGATCAAAGCCTTTCTGTAGGTATGTCAGTGCCGCCTGTCTCAGACGGCCGGGTGATTGGTTGACAGAAACGTACAGTGGGTAGAGTAGCATTCATGAGGGTAATTGTCAACCTTGTATTTAAAATGGTTAACAATCAAAGAGCGTTGACATCCCGGATGCCGGACGAGGGAGCGGGTCCTGTCTGATCTGCGAATTACGATGGGGAATTTGCTGTGGTTCACAGTCCAGCCGGGCGAGCGAGCGGGTGGCGGATGATGTCCGGCGCAGGGGCATGGCGACGCCTCGGTGCTTGCGAGCGTCCTTTGCGAGCTTAGCATCCGCTAGGCACGAGCCCCTGAGCCGAGAGGCGTCCCCAAGCGGACATCGCCGACAGGACCCGCCCGCTCGCCCGGCGTCCGGGGATATAGAGTTACGGTATTTGCTACTTCCGCAGATGTTATCTTTCCTAAAATGTGCTAGGATAATAGGGCGGGGAGGATACAGTATACACGGTATCTGTGGAAATCCTCTTCGGGAAGCCGCAGCGGGCTGCGGCTTGATGAGGTAAATCTGCAGTACAGAGGCGAAAGCCGGAAAGGACTATAGCGGCCATGGCTGCCGCGACTTATGGGAAGAGAAGATTTGGTTATGAAACCGGTCGGTGTGGAATATCTAAAGCAGTACAACCAGCTGCTTCGCTACGTATTCCAGGTGACAGACGGAGAACTGCACAGCAGCGGATGGGATGAGGAGAATGAATTCATCAGAGCGAAATCGCCCACCATGCAGAAATCCGATGTGATCGGCTGGTTTGATAAGGATAAACTGATTTCACAGGTGGCGGTCTATCCCATGCATGTGCGTATCTTTAATCATACTTACAGTATGGGCGGACTGACGGGGGTAGGTACTTACCCGGAATATGCCAATATGGGACTGATGTACGAGCTGCTCTGTCAGGCGCTCTACCGCATGCGGGAGCGAAAGCAGTACATTTCCTATCTGTATCCTTATTCCATCCCCTTCTACCGGCATAAGGGATGGGAGATCATATCAGACCGGATTCACTATGAGATCATGGATTATCAGCTGCCGAAGAACCGGCACCTGGAGGGCGAGGTGCGCCGGGTACCCTATGACAGCGATATTATGAAGGAGACCTATCAGAAGTTTGCCATGCAGACCCACGGCGCTCTGCTGCGGGACGATCTGGCCTGGAACGAGTACTGGCTCTGGGATGTGGAGGAACTGATGGCTGCTGTCTACTACAATAAAGACGGCGAGCCGGACGGCTATGTGATCTACTGGATCGCCGACGATATCTTCCATATTAAGGACATGATCTTTGTCGATGAATACGCCAGGACCTGTCTGTGGAACTTCGTCAGTGCGCACCTTTCCATGATCGACAAGGTGGTGGGCGATACCTTCACGGATGAACCGCTTTCCTTCCTTCTGGAGGATGCGGATATCAAGGAGTCCATTTCTCCCTATTTCATGGCGAGGATCGTGGATTTTGAAAAATTCATCGAGGAATTCCCTTTCCGTCCGGATACCATGGACAGACGCTGGGTATTCCGCATGGAGGATCCCCTTCTGGCCTGGAACCGGGGCTGCTTTGAGCTGACTATCAGCAAGGAAGGAAAAGGTCGCGCCAGACGCATCGAAGAGATCGCCGAGGACCATCTGGACATTCAGACCATGGTGACCATGCTCCTAGGCTACAAGCGCCCGGAATACCTGCACCGCATCGGCAGACTGGTATGCAGAGAAGAGACCGTGGAAATGCTCGAAGATGCTCTTGGACAGCAGGTGTCTTACTTTTCTGACTACTTTTAAATCTGTTCAGCACCTGCCATATTTCAACACGAATTGACTGCTTGCAGTCAAATTCGCGATTAAATATGGCAG
>CAVKQI010000003.1:0-64490 GCA_963658405.1 bacterium
TCATCCTTCCAGGCGGTCAGGGTCGTCTGATAATCTGCCAGAGCCAGCTCCGGTGCCCTGTCCTTATAATACGCCAGTGTATCCGGCATGCCAATAGTCATTGCCAGCATCAGCATGACCAGCCAGATCCCCAGGAAAAGGATGCCATATCCGGGAACATTCTGCAGCATCACCCGCAGCCGGAACCGGGAGAGGAATTTCCACCGGGGAAGACGCATGGCTTTTTTGCGCCGGCTCTTTTTAAGGTCATGGCGAAGGAACTGCAGAGGCGTCGCCCGCAGCTGCACGGCAATGATCAGGAAATTTACGACAAACATAAGGATCAGTGGAATGACCGTGGTCTTGATAAAGGCTTCCGATGAAAAGACCGTCACATAGGTGGGCAGGCTGTAGCTGTTGTAGTACATACCCACCACAATATCCTTAAAGACCGTATAGCCCAATAGATTGCCGATCACGGCAGAGAGAAAAGTCACCAGCATGGGGCACGTCATGTAATGCCGCAGCAGCTCGCCTCTGGTATAACCCGAAGCCCGCAGGGTACCGATGACGGAGGCTTCCTTTTGAATCGTATTACTGATGGTCACCGCAAAGACAAAGGCCAGCACCGCGATCAGGATATAAAGGAGCACGCCGCCCATGGCCTCATCGCTTCCCATGTCATCCACGGTAAACTGCACCGCATTGTTGGCATAGACCGGCAGATAACTCTTCAGCTCATTATCGGCTGCCAGAGCCTGGGTGACGATCACCTTGGTGGTCTCGTCGGACCAGCTTTTTTTGTCCGCATCTGCGGCAGGCGCGTTGGCGGCGCCGCTTCCCGCCTTCTCTGTATAACGGAAGGCATAATTGTAGTGCACGGCGCTGTCCAGTTTTTCAAAGCCTTCCTGCGTCAGAAGCCCCACATCAAAATTGATGGCATCGAACATGATCTCCGTGTTCTTTTCAAATAAGGTGCTGTAGTCCACATTGGCCACCAGACCGGTGATGGTGAATTTCTCTCCTCCGGCGGTCAGCGTATCTCCCACGGAAAGCCCCACGTTGTCAGCATGCATGCGATCTATGGCGATCTCATTTTCATCGGATGGTAATCTCCCTTCCATGACGCAGGGCAGGTTCATCCGCTCCCGCAGGGCATAGACGCGGATCTTTCCCTGATCCGTCTTAGCATCGCCCCCGATCTTTTCCCGCTTTTCCGTCACATCTTTATAGAAGTTTTCGCAGATGGTCAGGGTGTGGATCTGCGCATCCTTCTCCTCCAGGGAGAAACGATCCTTTATCTTATCGTACTGCTCTTCTACTTCCGCCTGCGCTTTTTCGTATGCTTCCTCATAAATAGGCGCATAGGCATCCTGATAGGAGCCCAGCTGCTCTGTGAGCTGTTCCTCCACCTTTTCTCTGATTGTTTCTCAACTTCTTCCTGTGCTTTTTCGTATGCTTCCTCATAAATAGGCGCATAGGCATCCTGATAGGGGCCCAGCTGCTCTGCGAGCTGTTCCTTTACCTTTTCTCTGGCCTTCTGTTCATAATAGGAGAGCAGGTCCTCCTTTTCTCCGGACTCGATCGCGGAAAGCAGGTCCTGATCTGCCTCCTCCTTCAGCTCGAAATGCCCGTCCTCCAGCTGGTACTTTTCCACGCTCTCCTCTGCCGCCTTCAGCATACTGCCGTTAGCCACATACATGCCGGAGACAAAGCCGATGGTGAGGACCATAAATAAAGCAATCACAATATATTTTTTCCACTCTCCCGTCAGCTCCCGCAGTATCCGATGACGGAGGGGATTTCTTCTTTCTTTTTTCACAGCAGTCCTTTCTGTATATTCCAATACTTGCGCCGCTGCCTGTCGGCGTCAACGCGAAGGGAATTTCGCGCAGGCGAATTCTCCTCGAGCCCCCGAAGGATGACGCTTGCGTCATCCTTCGAGTGAGACAGAAAAGCTATCAGGCTTTTCTGTCTCACTTGTTACCAATCCAGCTGCGCTGCCGGGATCCTGCATTCATTAAAGTCATTGTGGCGCACCAGGCCGTCCCGGAGGCGGATGCAGTGGTCGGCCATCTGCCGGATTGCCTCATTGTGCGTCACCATGATCACGGTATTGCCGTACTGCCGGTTGACCTTTTCAATGAGCTCCAGAATTTCCTTACTGGTCTTATAATCCAGCGCGCCGGTGGGCTCATCGCAAAGGAGCAGATCCGGATTCTTTACAATGGCGCGGCCGATGGAAACTCTCTGCTGCTGTCCGCCGGAGAGCTGGTTCGGCAGCTTGTAGCGATGCTCCCACAGTCCCAGTGTCCGCAGCAGCTCGTCCACCTCCAGAGGATCCTCGGAGAGATAGGCGCCCACTTCGATATTTTCCTTTACATTCAGATTGCCGATGAGATTGTACATCTGGAATACGTATCCTAAGTGTCGTCTGCGGTACAGGGTCAGCGTCTTCTCATCCATGCTTTCCAATAGATCTCCGTTTATGGAGATCTGACCGCTGTCCGCTCCGTCAATGCCGCCGATAATATTTAAAAGGGTCGACTTTCCGGAGCCGGAAGGCCCTAAGAGGACGCAGAACTCTCCCTTCTTCACGTCAAAGGAAAGTCCCCGCAGCACCTCCTGTCTGGTCTCTCCCTCTCCAAAGCTTTTCTTTAAATCCCGAATCTGCAAAAAATACTGTTCGCTCATTCTCCCTCTCTTTCTGTATGATTGACTTCTGTTATTTTGTCAGCTGCATTTATGCTTATATCTATCATTGTTAGTTATAGCTAACTTTTTCCATAAAAATACCATATTCAGGATATTTGTCAATCCATATACCGTAAACCGGCGTACTTAATTACTTAATCTGTACAGGTTCTGGTATCTGCCTGGCAGGCGGCCAGAGTGCAGAGCGCCTCTAGCCAGAAACATCGGGGATCTGCGAAACTAATTCGAGACGAGTGAGTGCAGCATAGATACTTATAATGCATCCATTCAGGATGCCTGGTTCTCGTCGAACTGGCTGTTGTAGAGGTCGGCATAGAAGCCGTTCTTTTCCATCAGTTCCTCATGCTTGCCGCTCTCGATGACATCGCCGTCCTTTAATACCAGGATCAGGTCCGCGTTCTTGATGGTAGAGAGTCTGTGGGCGATGACAAAGGATGTCCGATTTTCCATCAGCTTATCCATGGCATCCTGGATCAGCAGCTCCGTTCTGGTATCCACGGAGGAAGTAGCCTCATCCAGGATCAGCATGGGTCTGTCCGCGATCATGGCTCTGGCGATGGTCAGCTGCTGCTTCTGGCCCTGGGACAGGGTCATCTGCTCATTGAGCATGGTGTCGTAGCCATCCGGCAGCGTGCCGATGAAATAATCCAGACCTGCAGCCTTGCAGGCTTCCTGCATCTGTTCCTCGGTGACGTTCGGTGTGCTGTAGATCAGATTCTCCCTGATGGTACCTTCAAAGAGCCAGGTATCCTGCAGCACCATACAGAACTGGGAGCGCACCGCCTCTCTTCTGATCTGATCGGTGGGAATGCCGTCGATACTGATCTGACCGCCCTGCACCTCAAAGAAGCGCATGAGCAGATTTACCAGTGTCGTCTTGCCGGCGCCGGTGGGACCGACGATGGCAATCTTCTGGCCCGGCTTTGCCTGGGCACTGAAATCGTGGATGATGACCTTCTCCGGGTCATAGCCGAACCTTACATGATCAAAGGTCACCTCGCCCTTTACATCCGTAAGCGCCGCTGTCTTGTCCTTCTCTTCTGGCATCTCCTCAGCCTCCAGGAATTCAAAGACACGCTCGCCTGCTGCGGCGGCCTGCTGCAGGGACTGGATGACCTCGGTCAGCTGGGTCAGAGGCTGGGTAAAGTAATTGATATACATAAGGAATGCCACGATGGCACCAAAGGTGATCTGGTGACTTAATACGAGGGATCCGCCTACCACGCAGACAGCCACATAGCCAAGACTGCCTACCAAACTCATCAGCGGCATCATCAGGCCGGAAAGGCACTGTGCCATAAAGCCGCTGTGACGAAGATCATTGTTGAGTTCATCAAACTTTTCCTGCGCTGCCCTGGTGCCGTTGAAGGCCTTGACGACGGTATGTCCGCTGAAGACTTCCTCGATATGTCCGTTGATCTCGCCGATGCATTTCTGCTGTCTGCTGAAATACTTCTGGCTTCTCATCATAATGAGGAAGATGACCGCAAATCCCAGAATGGATGCGCCCACTGCCGCCAGAGTCATCAGACCGCTGGTCACGATCATCAGCACAAGGCTTCCCACGAACATGATCAGTGAGGAGATCAGGGTCGCAATACTCTGGTTCATGGTGCCGCTGATGGTATCCACATCGTTGGTCACACGGGAAAGGGTGTCGCCGATGGTCTTATCGTTATAGAAAGACATGGGAAGACGGTTGATCTTATGAGAGATATCATCCCTGAGTCTCTGGGAAAAACGGAGCGTGATCTCTGCCATGATCCAGCCCTGAGCCGCAGAGAGGATCGCACTGAGCACATATAACCCGATCAGAAAGAAGCCGATCCTGCTCACGCCGGCCAGGTCCATGGAGGCATCCGCCTTCATTCCTGCCGTGATCGTATTGGTCAAGGATGAGAGCAGTCCCGGGGAGACCAGGGAAATCACTGTGCCTGCTCCGGAAAAGATCACCGCAATCACCAGCAGCGGAATGGAATTTTTGCCGTAGAGAAAGATCTTCTTCCAGGTTCCCATCAGATCCTTGGGCTTGCCGGAATTTCCGCCTTCGGCCTCTCCTTCTCCCGGTCCTTTTACTTTTTTGCGTCTTGCTTCCTCGAAAGCCTTCCTTCTGGCTTCTCTGGCCGCCTCTCTGGCCTCTGCTCTGGCTTTTTTCTTATTTTCATTTTCCATTATGCAAGTTCCTCCCTGGAGAGCTGAGAAAGTGCGATCTCTCTGTAGACCTCGCAGTTCTCCAGCAATTCTTCGTGTTTGCCTATGCCGGCCACTTTACCTTTGTCCAGAACCACGATCCTGTCAGCGTCCCGGATCGTGCCGATGCGCTGTGCCACGATGATCTTGGTGGCATCGCCGCATTTCTCGGAAAGTGCCTTTCGCAGTGCCTTATCCGTCTTATAATCCAGTGCGGAGAAGGAATCATCAAAGATCAGGATCTCCGGCTTGCCCGCAATGGCTCTGGCAATGGACATTCTCTGCTTCTGGCCGCCGGAGAAGTTGGATCCTCCCTGTGCTACCGCCGCATTGCTGCCCTCTTCCTGCGCATCAATAAACTCACTGGCCTGGGCGATATCCAGGGCCTCCTTTAACGCTTCCGGTGAAAGATCACCCTTGCCGTGATTGCCGTAGGAAATATTGGAGGCAATGGTTCCGCCGAACAGGAAAGTCTTCTGGGGCACATAGCCGATCTTATCCCGCAGGGCATTCTGCTCATAGTCCTTTACATCTACACCGTCTACCAGGACCTTACCTTCCGTCACATCATAAAACCGGGGAATCAGATTCACCACGGAACTCTTGCCGCAGCCGATGGCGCCGATCAACGCCACGGTCTCACCTCTGCCTGCCGTAAAGGAAATATCTCTGAGCACATAATCCTCTGCACCGGGATACTTAAAGGAGACCTGATCGAAGACGATCTCGCCCTTCTTTCCGTCCTTTCCTTCGGTGACATCGCCGTCCCTGATGGCTGCCTTCATATCCAGCACCTCCTGGATACGTCTGGCAGAAACTGCTGCCTTAGGGGTGATCATAAAGATCATGACCAGCATCATGAAGGCCATGACGATCTGGGATGCATACTGGGAAAAGACCATCATATCGGAAAAGATCTGCAGCTTGTCGCCGGCAGCCGCCTCACTGATGAGCAGAGCGCCGATCCAGTAAATAGACAGCGACAGTCCGCTCATGATCAGGGAGATACCGGGCGACATCAGAGACATGATTCTCTGGGTGGAAAGGTTCATTTCGGTCATGGTGTCGTTGACCTTCTTGAATTTATCTTCCTGGTAATGCTCTGCATTGTAGGCACGTACTACGGAAAGGCCGTTCAGATTTTCTCTGGTGACCCGGTTCAGATCATCTGTCAGCTTCTGAATCTTTTCAAATCTGGGGATCACGATGGCCATGCAGCTGCCCACCAGCACCAGAAGCAGTACCACTGCCACAGCGGTGGAAAAGGTCCAGGCAGCTTTCTTGTGGTAGATCTTGATGATGGCCATGATCGCCATGATGGGCGCCATGATCAGGAGCTGGAGTCCCATGGTGATCACCATCTGCACCTGGCTCACGTCATTGGTGGATCGGGTGATCAGGCTGGCTGTGGAAAAATGACCGATCTCTTCCAGAGAGAAATCCTGCACTCTGGCAAAGACCTTTCTGCGAAGGTTAGCCGAAAAGGAGGTGGAAACGCTGGCAGAGCACAGGCTGGACAGCACTGCCGTCACCAGGCTGGCCACTGCGCACAGCAGCATCAGCATACCCTCTTTCATGATCTGTCCCACGGTGCTTCCCTCTGTCTGCACCATGGTGGTGATGTGGGCCATATGTTCCGGCATGGCCAGATTGATGCCCACCTCCGCTATGACAAAAACCAGGGACAGCACCATCAGCAGCCATTCCCGTTTTCTCAGGTTCCCAAATAGTTTTAACATTCTTTCCTTGCTCCTTCTTTTTACTCTGAAAGTGTTGCCGGGCGGCCGGACAGACCGCGTGCCTGTACGAGAGGATGGCTGGGCATTTGGCAACCAGTCCTGTATGAGTACGTAGATTGCTCCGCACGCTGCGCTCCCGCAGGCGATTCTGCGTCAGGAGAATCCTCTTCCCCTGATACCTTTATCATTATACACGCTCCTTCTCAAAAAAACAGTTCTTACAAAAGCGCTTCCTTATTCTCGCACAGCCTCCGTCCCCAAACCGTAACAGACACAGAAAGCATGGCTGCCCGCAGGCCACCTGCAGCAGCCGCGAACAGCCAAAACATTGCCCTGCCTGCATCACGTGACCTCGATCCAGGCCCGGTAATATTCGTAGCGCTTTCCCGCTTCACTTCCCATCATCAGATACCGTCCGATCACCGTCCCCGGCCGCAGTCCCATGCTGCGCACCCGCGTCAGGGTATCCTGCAGATCATTCTCCTCCGGATCCTCACTTCCGGCTTTCAGGAGAAACTCCAGATATTTCCCGGTATCCTTCCTTTGCCAGATCACCTCTGCATCGCTGTCTGCAAGAAAGATCCCTCTCTCTGCCTGCCCATGATGCGGACCGCCGATCCACAGGCAGATATCATACGTATTCTCTAAAGAGGCCTGGATGGAGGAAAGATCAAAGGGATCCCGGCAGCAGAAGGCAATGTCCGGCACAGATTCTCTTAAGGGGCTCTCCCGCAGACTCCGTATCCTGCGGATCATTTCCTTTTGCCTTTCCAGCCTGGCGAGAATCTCCTGCGTCCTGCGCAGCTGCTCCTGCAGTGTTTTCTCCTGCTCATCGTAACAGTTTTCTATGGCATCAATGTCGTCATGGATCAGTTTCCGGATTTCCTTCACCGGAATGTGCATTTCCCGGTAGAATACGATCTCCCATACATTCATGATATCGGCCAGAGAAAACAGACGATATTGATTCTCCTGATTTCTCTGAGTCTCAAAAAGTCCCTCCTTTTCCCAGTAATGGAGGGTAGAGACGGGCAATTTATACAAAGTGGCTACTTCATGGATATTTTTATAGAAATTCATGTGCATGTTTTTCCTTTACTATAAAGTTACTTTATAGTTTATACTAAGCAATGTTTCACTGCAAGAAAGTATGCAGGCTGGCGGCAGACAGGAATCGGAAATTTCCGTCGCTTCTTCGCCGCTTTGCTGCTCAGAAATGAGGTATCTATGAACCTTCTCAAAGACAACATCCGCAAACTTTATTTTCGTTTTCTGATCCCTGCCCTGGGCAGTGCCATGGTGATGTCCATTTATACCATGACCGATGCCATCGTCATCGGCAAAGGCGTGGGGGCTGACGGTCTCTCCGGTCTTAACCTGACCACGCCGCCCATCAGCTTTATTTTTTCCATGGGCATCCTTTTCGGTGTAGGAGCTGCCGTACATATGAATGTGCACCGGGGCGCCGGCAACCACAAGCGGGCGAATCAGATCTTCACTCTGTCTCTGGCGGCCCTTTCGGTGGTATGCGTGATCCTGTGGATTCTTTTCCTTCTCTTTTCGGAAAATATCCTGCGCTTTATGGGCGCCAATGACACACTGCTTCCCTATTCCATGGGATACATGCACTATATCGTGCTCTTTTTCCCCTTTGCCATCTTCTCCAACTTTCTCTCTATCCTGGTGCGGGCAGACGGGGATCCGAACCGGGCCATGGCAGCGGTCATGTCCGGCGGTGTGCTGAATGTCATCCTGGACATTCTCTTTGTCTTTCCTTTTCAGTGGGGCATGGGCGGTGCTGCACTGGCTTCTGCCCTGGGCATGATCACCCAGTGCAGCATCAATATCACCCACTTTTTCACTGCCGGCAATACCATGCGGTTAGAGCGCCCCTCCCATATACTCCATAACCTGGGCACCGTCGCCGCCAGCGGCATCTCCGGCTCTGTCAACGAGCTGGCCAATGCCATTACCGTCTTTCTCTTTAATATTCAGATGCTGCGCTATAACGGCAGCGACGCTCTGGCGGTCTACAGTGTCATCGCCAACTGCGCCATCCTGTTTAACTCCCTCTTTACCGGCGTGGGACAGGCAGTACAACCCATCATCTCCACCAATCTGGGTGCAGGAGAAAAGCAGCGGATCCGTCAGGTATCACGGCTCGCTTACCTGACAGCAGGGGCTATGGGCATCGTCTTCGCCCTCCTGGGCATCCTTTTCCCCAGACAGATCTGCCGGGTTTTCCTGACCATGACTCCGTCCCTCGATACGGTGGCCGACTACGGACTTCGTCTGTATTTCCCGGCCTTTCTCATGATGGGTCTCAATGTGCTCTCCTGCTATTACCTGCAGTCCATCTTAAAGACCGGTGCCTCCCTGGCGGTCTCTCTTTGCCGCAACCTGGTACTCTCGAGCCTTTTCATTCTGCTGCTGCCTGTCCTTTTCGGCGGCGGTATTCTCTGGGGCATCATGCCGTTGGTGGAGCTTCTCACCATCCTGCTCTCCGTGACACTGGTGCGCAGAAGCGGAGGGACGACAGGCAGTCAAAAATAAACGTATCTATTTATCCCGCATCTCGAATTTGCTTCGCAAATAAACAAAAAAAGACTGTGTTTACGGATTTGTTTTCCGTAAACACAGTCTTTTTTCTAATCCTAATCCACCACTTCCGGTGTCTTTACCACATAGGCGCCCAGTGCGCCCTCCTGTACGTCGATCTGAATGGTGTCTCCCTGATCGACTTCATCAGAAAGGATCAGCTTAGCGGACAGGGTCTCCACATACTTCTGGATATATCTCTTTAACGGTCTTGCGCCGTAGGAAGGATCGTATGCAGCATCGGCCACAAACTTCTTGGCCTCCTCGGTCAGCTCAATACGGATCTCTCTGTCTGCCATACGCTTATTCAGGTCGGCAATGATCAGGTCGATGATGTCGGTGATATTGCTCTTGGTCAGTGGCTTAAAGAGGATCGTCTCATCCAGCCGGTTTAAGAACTCCGGACGGAAGTGGGCATGGAGCTGATCCATGACTTTCTGCCGGGCCGCAGCGGAAATATTCTCTCCGTCCGCATTCCCGCCGGCCTCTCCGCCGGCTTCCAGGTCGTCCAGGATATCCTGGGCACCGATATTGGAAGTCATGATCAGGATCGTATTCTTAAAGTCCACGGTCCTGCCCTGGGAATCCGTCACACGGCCGTCATCCAGCACCTGCAGCAGCACATTGAATACATCCGGGTGTGCCTTTTCTATCTCATCGAAAAGCACCACGCTGTAGGGTCTGCGGCGAACTGCCTCTGTCAGCTGACCGCCTTCCTCGTAGCCCACATATCCCGGAGGCGCTCCGATCAGACGGGATACGGAATATTTCTCCATATACTCACTCATATCAATACGGACCATATTCTTTTCATCGTCAAAGAGGGCTGCCGCCAGGGCCTTGGCCAGCTCTGTCTTACCTACGCCGGTGGGGCCAAGGAACAGGAAGGAACCGATGGGCTTGGTGGGGTCCTTGATGCCGGCCTTGCTGCGCATGATGGCCTCGGAGACCTTTTCCACTGCCTCATCCTGACCGATCACACGCTTATGCAGCTCATCTGCCAGATGCAGGGTCTTGCTGCGCTCGCTCTCCGTCAGCTTGCTGATCGGAATGCCGGTCCATCTGGAAATGATCCTGGCGATCTCATCCTCCGTCACACGCTCGTGCACCAGGGATAAGTCCTCATCCTTTGCCTTGTTTTCCGCTTCCTCCAGTTCTTTCTTCAGGGAAGGAAGTTTGCCGTAGGTCAGCTCGGCCGCCTTGTTCAGATCACCCTGCTGCTGTGCCTGCTGGATCTCTCCGTTGACAGCTTCGATCTGCTCACGCAGCTTGGAGAGCTTATCTACGCTTGCCTTCTCGTTCTCCCACTGTGCCTTTTTGACGGCAAAGTCATCCTGCAGCTCTGCCAGCTCCTTCTGCAGATCCGCCAGACGCTCCTTGCTCAGATTGTCGTCTTCCTTCTTAAGGGCAGCTTCCTCGATCTGCATCTGCAGGATCTTGCGCTGCTGCTCATCCAGCTCCGTGGGCATGGAATCCAGCTCCGTCTTGATCAGGGCGCAGGCCTCATCCACCAGGTCGATGGCCTTATCCGGCAGGAAACGATCCGTGATATAACGATCCGAAAGAACGGCTGCGCTGACCAGAGCATTGTCCATGATCTTGACGCCGTGATAAACCTCGTAGCGGTCCTTCAGGCCACGGAGAATGGAAATAGTATCCTCCACAGAAGGCTCTTCCACCATGACCGGCTGGAAACGACGTTCCAGAGCCGCATCCTTTTCAATATACTGACGATATTCATTTAAGGTAGTGGCGCCGATGCAGTGCAGCTCGCCTCTGGCCAGCATGGGCTTTAACATATTGCCCGCATCCAGAGCGCCGTCTGTCTTGCCCGCACCCACGATGGTATGAAGCTCATCGATGAACAGGATGATCTCGCCGTCGCTGTTCTTTACATCCTCCAGCACGGCCTTCAGACGTTCCTCGAATTCACCTCTGTACTTGGCGCCGGCTACCAGGGAACCCATATTCAGGGAAAAGATCTTCTTATTCTTCAGTCCCTGGGGCACATCGCCCCTGACGATACGCTGCGCCAGCCCCTCTACCACGGCGGTCTTCCCTACGCCGGGCTCACCGATCAGCACCGGGTTGTTCTTGGATTTACGGGAAAGGATACGGATCACATTGCGGATCTCCGCATCTCTGCCGATCACCGGATCCAGCTTCTGCTCTCTGGCCTTTTCCACCAGCTCCTCGCCGTATTTGGCCAGGGTGTCATAGGTAGCCTCCGGATTGTCGCTGGTCACTCTCTGATTGCCCCGCACACTCTGCAGTGCCTGCAGGAACTTATCTCTCGTAATGCCGTAAGCGGAAAAGAGCTTTTTCACCTGACCGTCTGCATGCTTTAAAAGAGAAAGGAACAGATGCTCTACGGAGACATACTCATCTCCGAGGCTCTTTGCCTCATCCTCTGCATCCAGCAGGACCTTGTTAAGGCCGGTGCTCACATAGACCTGGGCAGAAGAGCCCTGCACCTTGGTCAGGGATGCCACTGCCTCCTGTGCCTGCTGCTGAAACTCTGTCGGGTCTATGCCCATCTTTTCCACCAGCTTTAAAATCAGGCTGTCCTCAATAGTCAGCAGACTGTAGAGCAGATGCGCCTGCTCGATCTGCTGGTTGCTGTAATCATAAGCCAGCTTTTCGCACTGGTTTACCGCTTCCACAGATTTCTGTGTGAATTTCTGAATATTCATAAACTTGCCTCCTCTCCCGATGTGCTCTGCCAACGCAGATGCCCGTCGACTGTCCGATGCAGACTGCCCCGCTGCGCACTGCGCACCACTCGCCGCTGCCCGCTGCAGGATTCGTTTTTCTATCCTGTGCCGCCTCTGCGGCTCGTGGTGCCCGCTGCCTGGTGGCTTTCTTTCGTCTGCATTTTCTCAGGTAAGAACTTTTCTTCCTTGTTCTATTGGAACTATAACACATACACCAAAAAAAGCAACACCAATTTCTAAAAAAAACATAAAACTTTTAGAAATACCGGCAGCAAAAAAGGAGACATCCCGTGCAGAATTACCTGCAGGATGTCTCTCTTTTTTCCTATAATGAATACTCGCCGCAGCTGACGCTGTGCACCAGAAAGCGCTGCGTTCCGCCCGCCGGGCCGCTGCAGGTGGAAAGGGTCAGAAGTGCCGGCCTTGGGCCGGTCAGCGCTGCGGTTAAATCTGTGCTTAAATATTTGCTTAAATCTGTGCCGCTTCCGGAAGCATACAGGGATCTCTCCTTCGCCTTCCGGACATAGGCATCATAGTCTGCCTCATCCGCAATGCCCTGATAGGCATCGCTGTCTGCCTCTGTCACGTAATAGGAAAAGATCTCATATTTGCGGACCGTCTTCTCCGAATAGAAATAGAGATAAGGATCCTCCCTGCACAGGTTTTCCTCCTGGTACAGGCGCTTTAAGCTGCCGAACATGGTGCCGTTCTTCATATTGTGGCCGAAGAGAAAAGTATTGGCATCCGATAGGTCCGGACTGGTGGCTGTATCCATAAAGATGCAGCCGCTTCCGTTTTCCGTGCCGTAAAAGGTCTTCTTCAGGTATTCCGTATCGGTTTTCCCCTGCACCACCGGATAGCAAAGATCCAGGGAGGGAATGTAGAGGATGCCCACCAGATCCGGATTGATCCGGCGTATTGCGGCAAAGTCGATGTCCAGGTCAGGATAGGCCACCTTATCTGCAGCCGTATGGCTCTCGGACTCTTCTTTCTGCGTTTCTTCTTCCTTTATATACGAAGCCTGCAGCCCGGCATATTCCTCCCGGGCCTGCCGATAAGATAAAAGATCTCCCAGGATACGGCCGCCGGCCACACCGGCTGCCGTCAGACCTGCTGCGATACAGACCGCAAGGAAACACACCGATATATGATCCGAAAGCCTTTTTCCCATAGGCAGCTCCTGTCCTTTCACTCCTGCACTGCTTTCTTTTGCAAATGCCGCCCTACTGCACCATGATATTGGAATAACCCATCAGGCTCTTGTCCACTGCTCTGGCAGCCTCCAGGCCTTCCCGGATAGCCCATACCACCAGGGACTGTCCTCTGTGCATATCGCCTGCCACGAAGACTCTCTCTGCGCTGGTCTGGTACTGTCCTGCTTCGGTATTTACATTGGTGCGGGCATTCAATGCCACGCCAAAGCTGTCCGCCACATATTTCTCGGTGCCAAGGAAGCCCGCTGCGATCAGCAGCAGCTCACAGGGCAGTACCTGCTCACTTCCCTCTATGGGAGAAGAGACCAGTCTGCCGGTCTTGGGGTCCTTTTTCCATGCCAGCTTTACGATGGTCACGCTCTTTAAACTGCCGTTTTTATCCTTGGTGAATTCCTTGACCGTGGACTCATAGATCCGGGGATCATGGCCGAAAACGGCGATGGCCTCTTCCTGGCCGTAGTCGGTCTTGCAGATCCTGGGCCACTCCGGCCAGGAATTATTCTCTGCTCTCTCATCCGGTGCCTTGGGCATCATCTCGATCTGGGTCACTGACTTGCAGCCGTGACGGATCGCCGTGCCCACGCAGTCGTTGCCGGTATCGCCGCCGCCGATGATCACTACATTTTTATCCTTAGCGCTGACATAGCTGTTATCCTGCAGACCGGAGTCCAGAAGGCTCTTGGTATTTCTGCCCAGGAAATCCACGGCAAAGTAAATGCCCTTGGCATCCCTTCCCGGTGCCTGAATATCCCGGGGATTTTTGGCACCACAGGCCAGGAGCACACGGTCGTACTTTTTCAGAAGCTCCTCTGCCTTGATGTCCTTGCCGATATCCGCATTGGTGACAAACTCCACGCCCTCTTCTTCCATGATGCGCATCTTCCGGTCCACGATAGCTTTATCCAGCTTCATATTCGGAATGCCGTACATCAAAAGGCCGCCGATCCTGTCATCTCTCTCATAGACGGTCACCTGATGGCCCCGCTTATTGAGCTTGTCCGCCGCAGCCAGGCCCGCCGGGCCGCTTCCCACGATGGCCACCCGCTTGCCGGTCCTCGTTCTGGGAGGATTGGCCTTCGCATAGCCATCCTGATAGGCACGCTCGATGATGGCATACTCATTTTCCCTGGTGGTCACGGCCTCGCCGTGGAGACTGCAGGTGCAGGCTGCCTCGCACAGAGCCGGACATACCCGGGAGGTAAATTCCGGAAATACGTTGGTCTTTGTCAGGCGCTCATAGGCCTGCTTCCAGTTGCCGGTATAGACCATGTCATTCCACTCCGGGATCAGATTGTGCAGCGGGCAGCCGCTGGTCATGCCGTTTAAGGTCATGCCGGACTGGCAGAAAGGCACACCGCAGTTCATGCAGCGGGCGCCCTGCCGGCGCTGTTCCTCCTCGGAGAGGTGACGGTGAAATTCATTAAAGTTCTTGATTCTGTCCTTGGGAGCGATATCTGCCGATACCTCCCGCTGATATTCCATAAATCCTGTAGGCTTTCCCATTACAATGTCCTCCTATGCCGCTGCATTGCAGCGGCAGCGCGAAGGGAATTTCGCGTAGGCGAATTCCCTGATGCGATCCTCTTAATCTAACTTGCCGCTCTTGACTGCGTAGAATGCTTCGATCTGTGCCTGCTCCGCAGACAGACCCTTCTCTTCCATTTCCACGATGGCAGAGAGCATCTTTTCATAGTCATGGGGAATGATCTTCTTAAATTTAGGCAGGTAGTCCTTGAAGTTGTCCAGGATCTCCTTGCCCTTTACAGAACCGGTGAGGGAGACATGCTCCTTGATGATCTCCTTCAGTTCCAGGACATCGTACTTGTTGGTCAGCTCATAGGAGGAAACCATTTCCTTATTAAGACGCAGGTAAAGGTCATTTTCCTCATCCAGCACATAGGCGATGCCGCCGCTCATGCCTGCAGCAAAGTTCTTGCCGGTGCGTCCTAAGATGACCGCACGTCCACCGGTCATGTACTCACAGCCGTGGTCTCCCACGCCTTCCACTACGGCAATGGCGCCGGAATTTCGCACGCAGAAACGCTCGCCGGCCACGCCGTTGATAAAGGCCTTGCCGCTGGTGGCGCCGTACAGTGCCACGTTTCCTACGATGATATTTTCATCCTGCTTAAAGGAAGCGCTCTTCGGAGGATACAGGATCAGCTTGCCGCCGGAAAGTCCCTTGCCGAAGTAGTCGTTGGAATCACCCACCAGCTCCAGAGTCAGACCGCTGGGAATAAAGGCGCCAAAGCTCTGTCCGCCTGCACCGGTGCAGTGGATCCGGTAGGTATCCTCTGCCACATGCTCGCCTAATTTTCTGGTGATCTCGGAGCCCAGGATCGTACCGAAGGCACGGTCGGTATTCTTGACTTCTACTTCCATGCTCATGGGCTTGCCTGCTGCAATGGACTTGCCCATCTGCTTAAGCAATACGCTCTCATCCAGGGTCTTTTCCAGATGGAAGTCATACTTCTGCTTCGGATCGTAGATGACCGCTACATCCTTTCTGCCCGCATAGGGGTTATCCAGGATATTGCCCAGGCTGATCTGCTTCTGGGCAGGGGTCAGATCCTCTCTTACCTTTAAGAGGTCACTGCGGCCCACCAGCTCATCCACGGTGCGGACGCCCAGTTTTGCCATATATTCCCGGAGCTCCTGCGCGATAAAGCGCATGAAGTTCACTACGTATTCCGGCTTGCCGGAGAAGTTCTTTCGCAGTTCCGGATTCTGGGTAGCCACGCCCACCGGGCAGGTATCCAGGTTGCAGACACGCATCATCACGCAGCCCATGGTCACCAGCGGTGCCGTAGCAAAGCCGAATTCCTCGGCGCCCAGCATAGCCGCAATGGCCACGTCACGGCCGCTCATGAGCTTACCGTCTGTCTCGATGCGGACCTTATTGCGCAGGCCGTTCATGATCAGGGTCTGGTGGGTCTCCGCAAGACCCAGCTCCCAGGGAAGTCCCGCATTGTGAATGGAGTTGCGCGGTGCTGCGCCGGTACCGCCGTCATAGCCGGAGATCAGGATGACCTGAGCGCCGGCCTTGGCTACGCCGGCTGCTACGGTACCTACGCCGGCCTCGGAAACCAGCTTTACAGAGATCCTCGCCTCTGTATTGGAGCTCTTTAAGTCATAGATCAGCTCTGCCAGATCCTCGATGGAATAGATATCGTGATGCGGCGGCGGAGAGATCAGGGCCACACCGGGTGTGGAATGTCTGGTCTTCGCGATCCAGGGATAGACCTTGCCTGCGGGCAGATGACCGCCCTCGCCGGGCTTTGCGCCCTGGGCCATCTTGATCTGGATCTCCTCGGCACTCACCAGGTAGCGGCTGGTGACACCAAAACGGCCGGATGCCACCTGCTTGATGGCAGAGCACCGGTTCTTTCCGTCCTTGCCTATGGTCAGGCGCTCTTCTTCCTCACCGCCCTCACCGGTATTGGACTTGCCGTGGATCATGTTCATAGCGATGGCGAGGGTCTCATGGGCTTCCTTGGAAATAGAGCCGTAGCTCATGGCGCCGGTCTTAAAGCGGGTCACGATGGAATCTACACTCTCCACCTCGTCGATGGAAATGCCCTTTGCCGGGAAATTAAACTCCATCAGGCCGCGGAGGTTGCGGATGGAATCCTCTCTGTTTACCAGAGCGGTGTACTGCTTGAACAGGTCATAGCTGCCGGTTCTGGTAGAAGTCTGCAGCAGATGGATGGTAGCAGGGTTGTACATATGCTCCTCGGCACCGCTGCGCATCTTATGATCGCCGATGCTGTTGAGGTTTAAGTCTACGGACAGTCCCAGCGGATCAAAGGCCTGGCTGTGACGATTCTCCAGCTCCTTCTCGATATCCTTCAGTGTGATGCCGCCCACACGGCAGACAGTATTGGTGAAATACTTATCGATGACGCTCTTATCCAGACCGATGGCCTCAAAGATCTGAGAACCCTGGTAGGAACGGATGGTGGAAATACCCATCTTGGAAGCGATCTTGACGATGCCGTGGAGGATGGCATTGTTGTAGTCATCCACAGCGGCATAGTAATCCTTGTCCAGCATGTGGTCCTCGATGGCCTCGCGGATGGTCTCCTGGGCCAGGTAAGGATTGATAGCGCAGGCACCATAGCCCAGCAGGGTGGCAAAATGATGCACGGAACGGGGCTCTGCGGATTCCAGGATCAGTGCCACGTTGGTGCGCTTCTTGGTATTGACCAGGTGCTGGTTTAAGGCAGATACCGCCAAAAGGGACGGGATCGCCACGTGGTTTTCATCCACTCCTCTGTCGGAGAGGATCATGATGTTGACGCCGTCTCTGTAGGCTCTGTCCACTTCCACGAAGAGATGGTCGATGGCCTTCTCCAGGCTGGTATGGGTGTAGTAGGTGATCGGGATCACCTCTACCTTGAAGCCTTCCTTCTTCATGTTCTTGATCTTTAACAGATCGGTATTGGTGAGAATGGGATTGTGCACTTCCAGCACATTACAGTTCTTGGGATTCTCCTCCAGGAGATTGCCCTCAGAGCCGATATAGACGGTGGTGGAAGTGACGATCTCCTCACGGATGGCATCGATGGGCGGGTTCGTCACCTGTGCAAACAGCTGCTTGAAATAATGAAACAGCGGGTGATACGCAGGGCTCAATACCGGCAAAGGGGTATCCACACCCATGGAGGCGATGGCCTCTGAGCCGTTGACAGCCATAGGCAGAATGCCGTCCTTGAATTCCTCATAGGTATAGCCGAAGGCCTTCTGCAGGCGATGACATTCCTCGTGGGTAAAGGAAGGAATGCGGCAGTTGGGGATCCGCAGGTCCTTCAGCAGCACCAGGTTATTATCCAGCCACTCGCCGTAAGGCTGACGCTTTGCATATTTTTCCTTGATCTCATTGTCGTCGATGATGCGGCCTGCCGCGGTATCCACCAGCAGCATCTTGCCGGGACGCAGGCGATCCTTCAGGACCACGGAGGAATCCTCCAGATCCAGCACGCCCACCTCGGAGGAAAGGATCAGCTGTCCCTCCTCGGTGATCACGTAGCGGGAAGGGCGAAGACCATTGCGG
Organism: bacterium; assembly: GCA_963658405.1. Lineage (GTDB taxonomy): Bacteria > Bacillota > Clostridia > Lachnospirales > Lachnospiraceae > CAG-791. The sequence goes on from CAVKQI010000003.1 coordinate 18,203, forward strand.
TCCAGCACGGCGCCCACGATATCACCGTCGGTAAAGAGAATGGAGGCCGGGCCGTCCCAGGGCTCCATCATGGTCGCATAGTACTGATAGAAATCCTTCTTTGTCTGGCTCATGGCCTTATTGTTGGACCAGGGCTCCGGGATGGTGACCATCACAGCCAGAGGCAGATCCATGCCGCTCATGGTCAAAAATTCCAGGGTATTGTCCAGCATGGCAGAGTCAGAACCGTTGGTATTGACGACCGGCAGGATCTTTGGCAGCTGGTCATGGAGCTGCTCGGAATCGGTATTCTCTTCTCTGGCCAGCATCTTATCGATATTGCCGCGGATGGTATTGATCTCACCGTTGTGCACGATAAAGCGGTACGGATGTGCCCGCTCCCAGCTGGGGAAGGTATTGGTGGAGAAACGGGAGTGCACGATGGCAATGGCTGACTCATAATCCTTATCCTGCAGATCCAGGAAAAAGGTGCGCAGCTGATTGACCAGGAACATGCCCTTGTAGATAATGGTGCGGCTGGAAAGGGACACCACGTAGGTATTATCATTGGACTGTTCGAAGACCCGGCGTACTACATAGAGCATGCGATCAAAAGGCAGACCCTTTTCCACCTTCTCCGGCTTCTTCACAAAGCCCTGCATGATACAGGGCATACATTCCTTGGCCTTATTGCCCAGTACGTCCGGGGCATTGGAGACCTCACGCCAGCCAAGGAAGGTAAGACCCTCTTTTTCGCAGATGATCTCAAACATCTTCTTGGCCTGGTTACGGGGCAGCTCCTCCTGGGGGAAGAAGAACATGCCGACGCCGTACTCTCTCTCTCCGCCCAGATCAATGCCCTGCTTTTTCATGACCTTTGTCAGGAATTTATGGGGCACCTGGGTCATGATGCCGACACCGTCACCGGTCTTGCCCTCTGCATCCTTGCCGGCGCGGTGATCCAGATTTTCCACGATCTTCAGCGCATTTTCCACATTGCGGTGACTCTTGCGGCCGTGGATATCCACACAGGCACCGATACCGCAGGCATCGTGCTCGAATGAGGGATCATAAAGGGGCGGCTGCCCGAGGGATTTCTTTACATCAAACATAGCTTTCTCCTTCTCCTGTTCTGATGAAACTACGGGAATAAAAAAGAGCGCAATAGGGCCTTTTCTGCGCCCCTTTGCGCTCTTCTTATTCTCGAATATAAACCTTCTCTACATAATTGTAAAGAAAAACACTTTGTAAAGTTTTCAGATTATTTGCCTATTTACTGTTTTTAGCTATTGTGTCAGAATATTCAAAGATAATTCCCGTTGCCGCGACCAATAAGAACGCTGTACCCCACAAAGGACTGACCAACCGGACCGTCACACCAGTATAGGAAAAGAGTAAAACCACCAGGTTTACCATCCCGTGCAGTACAAAGGGCACGGCAAAGTGCCCGCACCGGACATAGGCCGCCCCAAAGGCCATGCCCATCACGAAGGCATAGAATATCTGTGCGGGATTTCCATGGTAGATGCCAAAGACAAGGGCTGAGAGAAGAATGGCCTGTCCCAACGGCATGCATTTCCGAAGATTCCCCAAAAGGCTCCCCCGAAAGACTGCCTCCTCTGCAAAGGGAGAAACCATGCCGTAGACTGCCGCTGCCAGAAGGATATTGCCGCTGCTGCCCGACGCCCCGCTTTCGGTCAGCAATAGGATCAGAATATTGATACCCAGGGACAGGCAGATGCAGATCAGCATCCAGCGGGCACAGGCAGCGGCTGCTGATCTGCCGCCGGAATCCTCTGCCGGCCGGTGCCGGTCCGGAAATTGGACTGCCCGGGAAGAATTACCTGCCGGAAAATAGCCTGCGGGAGAAGAAAACCGTGAGAGAAAATCCGGCCGCAGGATTTTCCGGGAGGGTACATACGCGATCCCCTCCCAGCTGCGGATACTGCGCTGCACCGATCCAAAGATCCACGGCAGGGCACCCAGCATGGCCACGGCGATGGAAAGTGCCTGCCGGTCTCCCGGCTCTACGCTCTGCAATGCGGTCAGAAAGCTGTTCCAGGGCCCGCTGCCATGTGTATAGATACCCCCATAGGCCCCCGCCTGCTGCCAGAGCCATTCCATAGCCGTCTGGAGCAATTCCTCCAGGAAAATAAACAGGATGGCCGGCGCCATCCCGTAGAGTAGTCTTTTTTTCACATTGTCCTCATTTCTGCGCAGAAGTGCTGCGAGAAGGCGGTCGAAACTTCCGATCCTGCCTGCCGATTTTCGTCTGTCGGCTGTCCGGTTTTCCTGCTGCCGCGACCGCTTCTTCTCTATTCCGCAGGCTGCAGCAGCATTTCGGTCAATACCTCATTGTCAGCAGCCAGCGCATCTGCCCCTGCTGTCAGGAGTTCCTCGTCACTCCCGTAGCCGAACTGCACACCGATGCCGTAAACGCCGTTTTTCTTGGCACCTTCCATGTCGAATCTTCTGTCTCCTACCATAACTGTACGCTGATGGAAACTCTCACGGTCTTCGGCGACCTCGCTGCCGACGTTTTCGTTTCGTTTCTTTTCCAGCTCATAGAGCTGCTCCAGGGCATCTGCCACGATCTGTTCCTTATCGCTGGCCAGTATCTTGCCGTCCACCTCCCGGCTTATATCACTGCCCACCACCACGTCAAAGTACTCTTTCATTGCAAAGCGCTCCAGGACACGCTCCACGTGGATCTGGGGTTTGCTGGAAGCCACTGCCAGCAGCAGGCCCTCTTCTTTGCAACGCTGCAGCATGGCAATGGTGCCGGGATAGGGAGAATTTTCCCAGATGCCCTCATCATCATAGAGGGAACGGAATTTCTCCACGGCGCTCTTGATCTGCTCCTCGTTCATTCCGTAAAAAGTATGGAAGGAATAATTAAGCGGCGGTCCCATAAAGCGGTTCAGCTTCTCCTGATCATTCTCCGTGATGCCGCAGCTCTCCAATGCCGCCTGCACACATCTCTTGACGCCGGGACCCGAATCCGTCAGTGTTCCGTCCATATCAAATAATACATTGTTAAATCGGCGCATGCCTGTACCTCACTTCTCCTTAGATTTTATGTCTGACTTTTCTATTTTAAGGCTGCACGGGGAAATGTCAACATCACCATAAAATCCCACCGCATGCAGCAGCGCCGCATACGATGGGATTTTGTCTGAGGGCATTATAATTTCACAGGGTTCTTAAAACAACATCTGCTCCTTACCGGATGCAGTCCCGGAAATCTGCAAATTCTGACTGCAGAACCGTATTATTCCACATCCTGCAGAGCTGCGAGATCTTCCTCACCGGTACGAACCTTTACGACCTTTAATACATCGTAAACGAAGATCTTGCCGTCACCAATGTGACCGGTATAGAGAACCTTCTTGGCTGTCTCGATGACCTTGCTTACCGGAATCTTGGCAATGATGACTTCCAGCTTGATCTTGGGAAGAAGCGTGCTGTCCATCTCAACGCCGCGGTAGTATTCGCCGGAGCCCTTCTGGATGCCGCAGCCCATAACCTGTGTCATGGTCATGCCGGTAACACCGATGGCATTAAGCGCATTCTTCAGTTCTTCAAACTTGGAAAGTCTGGTGATGATAACTACCTTATGAAGGCCGGTAGCCAGGCTGGCCGGTGCCTTTTCCTCTACGACCGGAACAGCTGCGTTCTTCTGTGCCTCGGTTGCCTCTACATAGCGGTCCTCACCCAGATCGGTGTTTTCGTTGACAGACATGTCTGCCATAGCCACATCGGTGATGGAGAAGCCTGCATAGGCGCTTGCCAGGCCGTGCTCGTGAATGTCAAGACCATCGATCTCCACCTGTGCCGGAACACGAAGACCTACGAACTTATCAATAAGCTTGTAAACAATGGTAACGGTAACAGCTACCCAGACGATGACTGCAGCAACACCCAGGATCTGGATGCCGAGCTGCTTGAAGCCGCCGCCGTAGAAGAGGCCAAGACCTACACCGTCAGCGCCGGTGGAGAAAAGGCCTACCATGATGGTACCCATAGCGCCGCAGACACCGTGTACGGAAATAGCGCCTACCGGGTCATCTACCTTGAACTTCACATCGAGGATCTCTACGGAGAAGACGATCACGATGCCGGTAACGATACCGATGATGGCGGAACCTGCAGGAGAAACAGCGTCGCAGCCTGCCGTGATGGCTACCAGACCTGCCAGCGAGCCGTTGAAAGTCATGGAAACATCGGGCTTCTTATAGCGGATCCAGGTAAAGATCATGACGGTAACAGTAGCTACTGCTGCGCAGAGGTTGGTGTTTACAAAGATCATGCTGGCGGAGATCACATTTTCGTCAGAGCTCATGGCAACCGTGGAGCAGCCGTTGAAACCGAACCAGCAGAACCACAGGATAAACACGCCCAGTGCCATAGCGGTCATGCTGTGACCTAAGATCGCATGGGACTTGCCGTCCTTGGAATACTTGCCGATACGGGGTCCAAGGATGATAGCGCCGATGAGTGCGCAGACACCGCCTACCATGTGCACGGCGGTAGAACCTGCGAAATCATGGAAGCCAAGCTGGGAGAGCCAGCCGCCGCCCCAGATCCAGTGACCGGAGATGGGATAGATGAAAGCGGAAATAGCCAGGCTGTACAGGCAGTAAGCCTTGAAGTTGGTACGCTCTGCCATGGAACCGGAAACGATGGTAGCAGAGGTAGCACAGAATACTGTCTGGAAGATCAGATAGCACCAGGTGGGCAGGGTGCCGAAATCATAGGTGCCGGTTACGAAGGGATCAAAGCCGCCGATCAGCGCGCCGGAGCCGCCGAACATCAGGCCAAAGCCCAGGAACCAGTATACGGGGGTGCCGATGCAGAAATCCATCAGGTTCTTCATCAGAATGTTGCCGGTGTTCTTCGCTCTGGTCAGACCGGCTTCACACATGGCAAAACCGGCTTGCATGAAGAAGACCATGGCTGCACCCAACAGGGTCCAGATTACGTCTACAGATGAATACGTCATAATTACTTCCTCCTCATAAATGCAGTGCCGTGCCGCCGTAGGGCGGCGGGACATGATAAATGAAAGGCAGCTCTCACCGACGGCCGATCGCTCCGAGGATGAAAAAAAGACGCCGGGAGAAAATCTCCCAGCGCCTTTGCTGTCGCCTGACCATTCATTTATGCGGTAAGTGTAGCTTATGTGAAATCATTAGTCAATAACTTTTTTTCACAATTGTGAAGAATCTTAACGTATCTCTTCAAAATATCTCTGAACAAAATCTATAATTTTTATGCTGTTAACCGATTTCATCACCTTTTTCAGGTCATCATCCAAATCCAATAACCTTACCACGACTGAACCCCCTGCTGAGATCTAAGTCGAAAATGATTATGAAACCTGTTTACTTCTGCTTCTCGTCCAGTGTCCGCATGGAATTAAGGATCGCCAGCACAGCTACGCCTACATCGGCAAAGACGGCGGCCCACATGTTGGCGATACCCAGGGCACCTAAAAGCAGTACCAGGATCTTGACGCCTAAGGCAAATACCACATTCTGCTTTACAATGCGCAGGGTCTTCCGGGAGATCTTTACCACGCCGGCGATCTTGCGCACATCGTCATCCATCAGGACGATATCCGCCGCCTCGATAGCCGCATCAGATCCCATGCTGCCCATGGCGATGCCGATATCCGCTCTGGTTAATACCGGCGCGTCGTTGATGCCGTCTCCTACGAACGCCACCTTATCCTTTTCATTTCTATCCTGCAGCAGCGCCTCTACTCCGGACACCTTGTCAGCAGGCAGCAGCTCTGCATGAAATTCGTCGATACCGATCTCGGAAGCCACTGCCGCCGCAGTCTCTTTCCGGTCGCCGGTGAGCATCACGGTCTTTCTGACACCCACAGCCTTCATATCGCGAATGGCCTCGGCTGCCCCTTCCTTAATGGTATCGGAGATCACGATGCAGCCCTGATAGATGCCGTCGGCTGCCACATAGACTACCGTACCGGCACTGCTGCATTCTTCACAGGCAATGCCATGATCCGTAAGCAGAGAGCTGTTCCCCAGAAGTACCTTCCGGCCGTCCACTACGGCTGACAGGCCGTGACCGGCAGTCTCCTGCGCCTCTTCTACTCTGTCTGTATCGAGCTTCTTTCCGTAGGCTTCCCGGATGGATTCTGCAATGGGATGGGTAGAGAAAGCCTCTCCCAGGGCCGCCAGTTCCAGTAAGGCAGCCTTTTGCTCCTCCTGCTGCTTCGTATCCAGTACCTGCTGACCGCCATTTGTTTTTCCGGCAGGTCTGATCTCCGTGACCTTGAATTCTCCCTTTGTCAGGGTGCCGGTCTTGTCAAAGACAATGGTAGAGACCTCTGCCATGGCCTCCAGATAGTTGCTTCCCTTTACCAGCACGCCGATCTTCGAAGCGGCGCCGATGCCGCCGAAGAACCCCAGAGGTACGGAAATGACCAATGCACAGGGGCAGGAAATAACCAGGAATGTGCAGGCTCTCTGGATCCAGTCTGCCCATACGCCGATCCCGGCGCCCGCAAAGAGCATCAGGCAAATCGGCGGCAGGACAGCCAGGATCACCGCACCGATGGTCACGATGGGCGTATAGTATTTGGCAAAGCGGGTGATGAAATTCTCCATCTTTGCCTTCTTGCTGCTGGCATTTTCCACCAGTTCCAGGATCCTGGCTACCGTGGAATCCTCATAGGCCTTGGTGACGCGCACCTTCAGGGTGCCGCTGCCGTTTAAACATCCGCTGATGATGGGATCTCCGGTCTGCACCTTGCGCGGCACGGATTCGCCGGTCAGAGCGGCTGTATCCACAAAGGAACTGCCCTCCGTCACGATACCGTCCAGCGGTACTCTCTCTCCGGCCTTGATGACGATGATGTCATCGATCTGTACATCGTCGGGATCCACTTCCTCCAGTGTGCCGTCCTTTTCCAGATTTGCGTATTCCGGGGCGATATCCATCATGGCAGTAATGGACTGCCGGGACTTGCCCACCGCATAGCTCTGGAACAGCTCTCCCACCTGGTAGAAGAGCATGACGGCCACGGCCTCCAGATACTCCTGTACGCCGAACGCGCCAAAGGTGGCGATCATCATCAGGAAATTTTCATCGAATACCTGCCCGTGGCGGATATTGATAAAGGCCTTCCGCAGTACATCGTATCCCACAATCAGATAAGGCACCAGATAAGGGATCATCCGAAGCCATCTGTTGGAAATCTGCTCCATGGTGCCTGTCTTATCCAGGATAAGCAGGATCACAAACAATACCAGAGAGATCAGTATCCGCTGCAGGGACTGTTTCTGTTTTTTTGTCATTCTAATCTCCATTCCGTAGGCGTCCGCGCCGGAGGAATCGCAAACCGAATCAAAGATTCGCTTCAGCGAATCTTTGATTCGGTTTGCGCTCAGGGCTATTTGTGACGCCTACGACACAAATAGCTGTGTACCCAATACGATAGCGATCGTATTGGGTACACTTCTCTCCTTTACCGAAGAATCCTGCAGTCCGGCTCTACTTTGGCGCAGACCTTCACCACTTCGTCCATGATGGCATCAAACTTCTCATCCACTGCATCCACGGTCATCTTCTGCATCAGAAAGTTTACCGACGCGTCATTGACACCGTCGATCTTCTTGATGGCATCCTCCATCTTTGCAGCGCATTCTGCGCAGTCCAGGTCCTCGAGCTTGAATTTCTTTTTCATACTTACCTCTTTCTGCCGCTGCTTTGCAGCGGCTGCATGAGGAGAATTTCGCGAAGGCGAATTCTCCGATGTGATCCTCCATGGATGACGCTTCCGTCATCCATGGGTTTGCAGGAAATGCCATCGGGCATTTCCTGCAAACTTGCCTCCTTCTGCCGCTGCTTTGCAGTGGCCTCACTCTTCAATGTGCTCCCGTCCCTGGGCAATGATCGTTGCCACATGGGCATCCGCCAGAGAATAAAGCACCTGTTTGCCATCCCGCCGATTCTTTACCAGTGCCGACTGCTTTAGGATGCGCAGCTGATGGGATATAGCCGACTGTGTCATCTGCAGCGTCTGGGCGATATCGCAGACACACATCTCACTCTGAAAAAGCACAAACAGGATGCGAAGGCGGGTGGAATCCCCGAATACCTTGAACAGATCCGCCAGATCACTGAGTTCGTTCTCCTCCGGCATACAGTCATGAACAGCCTGTACCTTGTCCGGATGGGTCTCGAAAATATCACAGCACTCGGCATCTCTCACCGGTCTCTCGGAATCGTTATGCATGATGGCCTCCTTCCTTTGAACGTTCAATCATATGAGCATTTATTCATATGATTGAGTCAAATATACCCCTTCTGTTTTCTCCTGTCAAGATAAATTATCTATCCGCGCCTATTCCCTGATCAGCTTAAATACCGCGGAATGGGAATAGGTCACGCTTTCCGTATGGGCGAAAAGCACCACACCGGAAACCGGCGCTGTGATCTGGGTAAGCAAAGACGCATCCAGGGTGCTGTCGATCTGTGCCAGGATCTGGCCCTGCTGCACATACTCGCCGGGCTTTACATAGCCATGGAAGAATCCGGCTCTGGGTGCTCTGACCGTGATAAGATCCTCATCCTCTACGATCTTTGACTGTGCCGGCCTGTAGTCGCTGTATGCTGCTTCCTTTTCCTCGTCCAGGGCGGTGAGCAGACCCGTCTGTTTCATAAAGTGCAAAATGGCAGAGACCGCCTCCTTGCTGCTCTTTCGATCCACCGTCTCCGTATTGGTGGTATACAGGGAAAAGGCATCCGTCTCCCAGATCTGCCAGTTGTAATTCAAGGTCGTGGTATCAAAGGGTCTGGGTTCTCTGACCATCACGTAAGGAAGACCGAATGCCCCGGCCAGCTCCTTATTCTCAAAACCTGTCTTCATCACCCGGATATGGGGCATAAAGGAACCCTTCATGTAAAAAGAGGCGAACTGGATCCCCATGCGGTACTCTTTGATGCCCTCAAAGATTCCTGCGGCGATCCGCTGCGTGGTCTCCCCGGCGTCATAGCCGGGAAACATACGGTTGATGTCTGTATTGTCGATAGACCAGAACCGCTTCTTGATATTGAGCGAGGCGGGATTAGCACAGGGAATCACCAGGATCTCCTTGTCCTTTGCAAGTTTGCCCTCTGCCTCCAGTTCCTTAAGGCGCCCTGCCAGATGCGCCGCCGTATACAACTGCTGATATTCATTGCCCCGCAGACTCCCCAGGACACAGAGTGCCTTTTCGCCGCTGCCGAAGCTAAGACCTTCTACCTTGAATTCATCCCGATATAAAGGATGAAAGGAATATATGATTTCTTTTTTCACACTTTCCCTTTCTATGCCGCTGCAGCACAGCGGCAGCATGCAGAGAATTTCGCGTAAGTGCATTCTCCGATGTAAGCCCTGCGGATGACGCCTACGGCATCCATGGGGATTACATCCTGCAGGTAAGCTCCTTATTGCTTCAGAATCCTTCCCATCAAAGAGCCTACCTGCACCACCGGATATTCCCGGGTGGTAAACAGAAGACCCTCATGCTCTGCCTTTACAGTGCAGAGCTTTTCTCCGGAAAGAGGATCCACCAACACGCCCAGCACGGTGCCGGGCTGTACTCTGCTGCCCACTTCTTTTTCTTTGATGAAAATACCGGAAGCCGGTGCATTCAAAAAATCCACCGCATCCGGCCGGTTGGAGACCAGGGGCTTTCGCACCGGGCAGTCCTCTCCCTGCCAGATGCCCATTTCCTTCATGGTATGCATAAGGCCGTCCACCAGCTGTATACCGTATTCTCTGGTAATGCGCATGCCTACACCCATCTCCACCACCAGAGTAGGCGTGCCCCGGCTGTTCAGGCTGTAGGCCAGCGTGGATTCCAGCACGGTGGAATTCTGGTGCACCCAGATAAAGTCCACATTCATCTGGGCCGCATAGGGCAGAAGATTCTTCTCATGGAGCTCATTGATGCGGATCTGCGGCATCTCTGTCAGGAAAATATTGCTGGCATGGATGTCCACCACCAGGTCTGCCCCCTGCAGATCCTCCAGGATCTCATCGGCGATATGCTCGTACATATCTCCTTCCTCGGAGCCGGGAAAGATCCGGTTCATATCGAGGTCAAAGGCCGGCAGTCCCCGCATAATGGTATCGATTCCCATGGGATTCATGGCTGGATAGATATCCACGATGCCGGATAGAAGCTCCGGTGCCTCCTGCAGTCGTCTGGCCAGCTCATAGGCCACAAACTGGCCTTCCAGTTCATCCCCGTGCACGCCGGTGACGACACAGATCCGCCTGCCGCCTTCCTTCCCCAGCCGGTTCTTTCGAATACACAAATGCTCACAGACCGGCAATTCTACGCTTGTAATGGTTTTTATCATTTCGTCCTCATTTTTTGTTCCACAGACACCCTGACGATCTGCTGCTGCCGGATACTGCCGCAGCCGTAAAAGATTCCCTGGCTGATCCTGCAGTCCTCAAAATCTCTGCCGGCGCCGATCTTGATATGCGATCCTGCCACCGGACAGTCATTGGTGGGATCCAGTCCGTACCAGTACCGGCCAAGGGCCGCTTCCACCCAGGCGTGGCTTTCCCCTTCTCCCCGGAGCATCCCCGTCACATACCGGGCCGGGATTCCGGCCAGCCGCAGCAGGCTGATGAAGATATGGGCATAGTCCTGACATACGCCGGCGCCCCGCAGGAAAGCCTGCTCCGCCGTGGTAGTCACATCGGTGGCCGCCTTCTGATAGGCAAAGTCTGTATGTAGCCGATGCATCAAAGCAACGGCTAAGACTGCCTGATCAGAAAAAGGCATTTCCTGCTGCAGCGTCTCATAGTAGGCCTGTATTTTCTCTCCCGCTCTTGTAAGAGGCGTGGGATAACGGTAAATGCCCAGTTTTTCCGGTCGTACTTCCTCTTCCGGGTACAGCGCACATCCTTCTGCACTTTCCGAAAAAGTACTTTCCGAAAAATCACTTTCCCCCGGGCATACACTTTCTCCCGCAGGCAGGATCGCCTCTCCTTCCACCTGCACGGAAAATCTGTCATGGGGCTCCTGCAGCATGCCCAGGATCTCCCGGTTGCCGAAGGCATCCCTCGATTCCCAGGCGCATCCCGCCGGAAGCAGGACCGTATCCGTCCGCAGGATCTGCTGACGCAGATTGGTCCGGGGCAGACACTTCAGTGTATAGTGGTGGCGCTGCACCGGGCCGTCAAATACCAATTCCATTTTATATCGAAAGCTGTTCTGGCTCTCGTTCATGCCGGCTGTCTCCTTCTTACCTTTTGCTGCAGCGCCCGGGCTCTTTCATCCTCTCTGCTTTGCCCCGCAGGATGACCTTCTCATCCTATCTTGCCGGCCGGCACATTTCTACAGGCTCTCTACAGCCCGTATGATACCGTTATAGTCCGGCTCCGGCAGGGAGGCGTCCATCAGCATCTGCTCCAGCTGCTCGGGCGCATAGGGAAGTCCCGAGCGCTTTAATCTGGCCGATAGGCGCATGACAAAGCGGCGGATCTCTTCTCTTCCTACCCGAAGTCTGGCATACAGATCCACCCGCTCGATGCGGCGGCCTGTCACCAGTATATCACGAACCTGCACATCGTCGATGGCATCATCTGCACTGCCCCAGAAAGCCACGATATTATCCATTACCTTCTGCAGCTCCATCATGGGCGCATCGGACACCGCGGCCTTCTGCATCTCATAGGAAGCCAGCTGCACATAGCAGAGGGTTTCTGTCCCCAGCATTTCCCGGAGCACGATGGCATTGTCATAGGCTCTGGAAAGATTGCTGGCGATGGAATCCGTATTTTCCCTGTTGTAGCCGTAATTTCGAAGGAAATCCTCCTTGCCGCTGTAGATATCCGGTATCTCCAGTCTGGCGCAGAATTCCTGATGGATATCCTCCGGCGCATCGATCATGCGGTCATAGTATTTGGAAAAAAAGCGGATGGTGGTATAGACCCGCTCTGTATATCTGCCCAGCCACAGTATGCTGTCCTTCTGTTCTAACGAGATAGTACCCATGTGTCCTTAAATCCTCCTCCCTGGGATGAATTGACGATAAACGAATCCGGATTGGTAGAATATCTGGTCAATCCGCTCTTCCATACCCTGGCCTGGTCACTTAACAGCACAAAGGCACGAAGATCTGCCTTCCGCGGCACCACGCCGGTCTTGTCCATGATATCGATATCCTGGAAATCAATGACCTCCTGGGCGATGAAACGTCTGGGCTCCCGCTTCAGAAGAGCGATGAAATCCTCCTTTTCCTTTGCCGTCATCCGGTCGGCAAAGACCACACCGTAGCCGCCGGCCTCTGCCACATCCTTCAGCACCAGCCTGTCAAAATGCTCCAGCACGAATTTCATATCGTCCTCATAATAAGGCAGATAGGTGGGCGCGTTTTTGAGGATGGCCTCCTCTCCCAGATAATACTGGATCATCTTCGGCACGAAATAGTAGATGCCCTTATCATCTGCCACCCCGTTGCCCGGCGCATTCATAATGGCCACATTTCCCTTTTTATACACATCATAGATATGCGGGATGCCGATGAGAGATTCCGGATTGAAATTAAGAGGATCCAGATATTCTGTGGAAATGCGGGAATATACCACGCCTACCTTCTGCTTTCTGCCGGAGTAATCTACGAAATAAAGATAATCATCCTCTACGGAAAGCTCATGACCGTTTACCAGTACCGCACCGGTCTGCTCTGCCAGATAGGAATGTTCAAAGTAAGCCGCATTGTACCGACCCGGTGTCAGGATCACCGGAATCCCGCCGGTGCTCACATAGTCCATGACCTGGCGCAGCATGCCGGGATAGTCCCGGTTGTCGGCGATGGGCACATCGTGGAAAGTATCCGGAGAAGCCTTCCGCTCCAGACTTCTGGCCATCAGCGGATAGGAAGCGCCGGAGGGAACCCGCAGATTATCCTCCAGGATGTACCAGGTATTGTCCTTGCCCAGGACCAGGTCAATGCCGGCGATATGCGTGCTCACAGACTTCGGCGGCGTCACATCCTCGCACTGCGCCATATAGCCGCTGCCCGCATAGACGAATTCCTCCGGCACCACCCCGTCCCGGATGATCTTCTTGTCATGGTAAATATCCTGAATAAAACAGTTTAAAGCCGTCACGCGCTGGATCAGACCCTTTTCCAGATAATCCCATTCCTTCTTTTCGATGATCCGCGGAATGGGATCAAAAGGAAAGAGCTGCTCATGAAAAACGTTATTCTTATAAATGCCGAATTTCACGCCGTAACGGGCCAGCAGTTCGTTGATGCTCTCCTTTCTGTTTAACAGCTGCAAATTTGAATAATCCATACACAATCCTCCCTCATGCAAGCCAGCGCCTCTGTAACTCTGAATCTGCTGATACGAAAACATCTTCCTGTGTATGTGCTTTCCCACAGGACCATCTCTGTGTGAGAATGACCAGTTCAATGCTACAAAAAAAGAACGTACAGATAATCTCTGTACGTCCTTGTACGCTGTCTTTCTCTGATCCGGCAGCCCCATCTCAGCTAAAATATTTTTTTAAGCCTGACAGAGGAATTCCGGATATTTATATTCCCATATTATGCGCGAAACCGTGCAGTATGTCAAACGAGATTTGCAAAACACGTAAAAACAGAATTGACAAAACAAGTTACAAGACCTAGGCAAACGCATAGAATGAACGTGCTCTGCTGAAATCTGTGTTCACAATCCAGCCGGACGAGGGAGCGGGTGGCCGGATGATGTCCGGCGCAGGGGCATGGCGACGCCTCGGTGCTTGCGAGCGTTCTTTGCGAGCTTAGCATCCGCTAGGCAGGAGCCCCTGAGCCGAGAGGCGTCCCCAAGCGGACATCGCCGACAGGACCCGCTCCCTCGGCCGGCGTCTGGGTAATCTATAAACCAGCCATAGAATCACTCAATCTTTGTGAGCTCAGTCCTCATACTCATCATACCACTCATCCTCCGCCTCATCATAACTGCGGTAAGTGTCCTTATTATCACTGTAATAAGAGTCCGGATCCTCGTCGTAATAGTCATCCCTGCTGCCGTAGAGCTGCTTGTAATGCTTATTGCAATATCCCTTTCGATAATAGATCCCATAATTTCTGCATCCGGGATATTTACAGACGGAACTCGAGCTGGAAGAAGACTTCTTGGATGCTTCCTGCGCCTCTTTTTCTTCCGCTGCCTTCCGGGCTGCTTCTTCCTGCATCCTCTCATAACTCTTTCTTTTGGTTTCCCAATCTGGAAAGTCGCCCTGAGGATCCTTACTCTTATTCTTGCTGAACCAGCTGCATAGTCCCGCCGCCATCTCATCCCGTGTCATTATGTTGCTGCAGAACATTTCCGGTGTCAGCTCATCTCTGATCTTCTGCCATTCCTGCTGTTGCTGCGAGGATAATTTCTCAGGCACAGACGCATAGTCCAGTATCAGCTTATCATCGGCGTCATTTGGCCCATAATCTCTGTCATAGGTAAACAACGTACCCAGATAGCACCAGTTTTCCTGGTCCTCCTCTGCCATGCGATCCTGTATATACTGATACATGGACACCCGGGCCACAGGATATTTGCCCTCTTTTGTCTTATAGCTGATCACCAGCGTGTAATTCTTATCACTGATGGAAGACTGACCATTGGACTTGTATCCTTTGTAAATTTCTCCCGTAGGCTCTGTTTCCGCTGTCACGCACCAACGCCAGTACATAGGGACACACAGATCATAATACTTCGTGCTGATCTCTGCATGATTGCCTGCCGTTACATGAATCGGCCTACTCTTCTCAATGATCCAGAGTATGACAGGGATCAGGATTATCAGAAATACTATAACGATTCTGACGGATTTTTTCCTAGCGCGCTCCCGCTGATCTCCCCCATCCATAGTTTCTCCCTTGTATCCATTCATGCCTGAAAGAAAAGCCATCCGGCTTTTCCTTCAAACCTGCCCCCTTGCCGCAGTATGCTGCGGCAGCACAAGGAGAATTTCGCACAAGCGAATCCTCCGATATGATCACGAAAGTTTACATTCTCTCCGGTGCCTCAAAGCCCAGCGTATGAATGCATGTAGTCAGTGTGCGCTCTGTAAGAGAGAGCAATGCGATCCAGGATGCCTTCTTTTCCGCATCCTCTTCGGTCAGGATCTTGGTGGCATGGTAAAAGCTGTTGAAAGCATTGGACAGCTCATAGATATAAGCGCAGAGCTTATGCGGTGCAGTCTCCTCGTAGGCAGTGCGCATCACGGCATTGAACTGTGCCAGCTTCATCATCAGATCCTTTTCCAGGCTGCTCTGCGCGCTGCAGATGGTAAGTCCGGAGAGATCCTCTATGCCGCTCTGCTCCCTGTACTTGCCAAGTATCGACTTGATCCGTACGATGGTATAGAGGATATACGGGCCGGTATCTCCCTCAAAGGAGGTAAACCGCTCCATGTCAAAGACATAATCCTTGCTGGCCTGGTTGGAAAGGTCTCCGTATTTAAGCGCTGCCAGTGCCACCTGCTTTGCCGTCTTTTCCGCTTCCTCATCGCCGATCTCCGGATTGCTGCGGATCTTTCCCAGCATCTCTTCATTGATATCTGCAATGAGGCGCTCTAAGCGCATGACACCGCCCTCTCTGGTCTTAAAGGGCTTGCCGTCCTTGCCGTTCATGGTGCCGAAGCCGATATGCTTTAATACGGTATTCTCCTCTGTGAGGCCGCACTTTTTCGCGCAGCGGAATACCTGCACGAAGTGCAGCTCCTGGCGCTTGTCTGTGACATAGATGATCTCATCGGGATGGAAACGCTCGGTGCGCTGGAGAATGGTCGCCAGGTCAGTGGTGGTATACAGGGAAGCGCCGTCGGACTTAAGGATGATGCAGGGCGGGATCTCCTTGGCATCTCCGGGGTCTGTCACATCTACCACCAGGGCGCCGTTGCTCTCGTAGGCATAGCCGCCCTCTTTCATCTTTTCTACCATAGGCGGGATGGCGTCATGGGCATCGGACTCCCCCAGCCACAGATCAAAGTCCACATCCAGGTTGGCGTAGTTCTTTTTCATATCGGTGACGGAGACCGTCACGATCTGCTTCCAGAGAGCACGGAATCCCCGCTGTCCCTCCTGGAGACGGTGGGTATTGTCCATGGCCTCTGCATAGTAGGCCTCGTCCTCTTTGGACTTCTTGCTGGCAAAGGGATAGATCTCCTCTAACTCTGTCACGGTAAAAGGTGCCTCTGCGGGATACTCGCCTTCAAAGCTCTCATCGAAATAGGGGAGCTCCGGCTTTCTTCTCTTCAGCTCGGTGATGATCAGACCCATCTGCAGGCCCCAGTCTCCCAGGTGAATATCGCTGACGACATTCTCCCCGTTAAATCTGGCAATGCGCTTGATGGCCTCGCCGATGACAGCGGAGCGCAGGTGCCCTACGTGCAGGGGCTTGGCCACATTGGGTCCGCCGTAGTCGAGCACGATGGTCTTGGGATTCTCAGAGCCGGACAGTCCCAGCTTTTCCTCTCCTGCCATTTTTCCCAGATACTCTGCCAGGAAACTTTCTTTGATCCGCAGATTCAGAAAGCCCGGTGCGACAGCCTCTGCCATGGAGAAAATGCTCTCCGGCTTTTCCTTCAGCTTATCCGCCACTTCTGCGGCGATCACAAGGGGTGCCTTATGATAGCGCTTTGCGCCGGCCATGGCCCCGTTGCACTGGTATTCGCACAGATCCGGGCGGTTGGAGGTGCCCACTCTTCCGAGGTCTGCGTCATAACCTGCTGCCGCAAAGGCATCTGCCATCTCCCGTGAGATGATATCCATTAATTTATCCAAGGTAATCCCCCTTCTTTTATGATGATATACTATCGGGTTCAAAAGGAATCTTTGTCCCCGGCCGCTGCCGGATTGCTTTTCGCATCCTGCTCCCTCTGGGCTTTGGAAAATCCGCAGCCGCAGTAATTCTGTCTGTAAAGACCAAACTGCGCCGACAGCTCGATGGAGCGCTTATAGCCGTCCTTCTTTTTAAAGTCCGACGGCAGAAAGGCAACGCCGTATGCCGCGGCCAGTTCCTGTCCGATCTCATTGAGCTTTGCTGCATTTTTGAGCGGACTGATGGTCAGGGTCGTGGTGAAATAATCAAATTTCCCCTCCGCTGCCGCCTCTGCGGTCTTCTCAAGACGCAGTCTATAGCACCGAAAGCAACGCTCGCCGCCCTCCGGCACCGTCTCCAGCCCTTTGGACATCTCCAGAAAATGCGCCGGATCATAGGGAGCCTCCAGGACCCCTATCCTGTGGGCCGCCGGTGTGGAATGCATGGAAAAGGTATCGGCTTCCGGATGTTTCTCCCGCAGCGCTCCTGAAAGAGATTCTGTAAAGCACTGCTCCTCCACCTGTCGGTTGTAGATGTCGATGAGCTTTATTTCCTCTGCCTTTCGCTTTTCATACTCCGCCGCCTGGGTGATATTGGGATTGTAGTAATAGACGGTGATGTCAAAAAATTCCCGGAGATATTCCAGGCAGTAACTGGAGCATGGTGCGCAGCAGCTGTGCAGTAAAAGACGGGGTGCCGGATCTAGTCCCTGCACCCTGTCTGTGATCTTTTCCAGTTCTTTGCTGTAATTGATAGATTGCTGCATATGGATTTTGCTGTTAAAGCTTTGCGATATCGATAATATCCAGATCTCTCCTGGACTGCTGTGCATGCTCTAAGCTGGAAACCAGTGCTCTGGCGGTATCCAGAGAGGTCAGGCAGTTCACGCCGGTCTCGATGGCGGTACGGCGGATCAGGAAGCCGTCTCTGCTCTTATCTCTTCCCTGGGTAGGCGTATCGATGACCAGATCGATCTTGTGACCGAGGAGCAGATCCATAACCGTAGGAGACTCCTGGTTGATCTTATTGACCTGTCTGGCCTTGACGCCGGCCTCCTTCAGGGCATTGGATGTGCTGCGGGTCGCATAGATGATGTAGCCCAGTGCTTCAAAGCGCTTGGCGATCTCAATGGCCTCGCCCTTGTCGGCATCCTTTACCGTGATGATCATCTGCTTGTGCTTCGGCAGGTTGTAGCCGGCACCCAGGAATGCCTTGTACAGGGCTTCATTAAAGGAAGCGGAAATACCCAGGCACTCGCCGGTGGACTTCATCTCCGGTCCTACGCTGATCTCGGCGCCGCGGATCTTCTCGGTGGAGAAGACGGGCATCTTGATAGCCACCAGGCCTGCCTCCGGCTGAAGGCCGGGCTTATATCCCAGCTCTGTGATCTTCTTGCCCATCATGACCTGTGCTGCCAGATCTACGATCGGAATGCCGGTCACCTTGCTGATATAGGGAACCGTACGGGAGGAACGAGGGTTGGCCTCGATGATGTAGACTTCCTCGCCCACGGCGATAAACTGCACATTGATCAGACCGATGACGTGAAGCTCTGCCGCCAGTCTTCTGGTATACTCCGCGATGGTCTCCTTTACATGCTCGCTCAGGCGCTGTGCGGGATAGACGGAAATGGAATCGCCGGAGTGCACACCGGAGCGCTCGATATGCTCCATGATGCCGGGGATCAGGATGTTCTCGCCGTCGCAGACAGCGTCCACCTCTGTCTCGGTACCCTGCAGGTACTTATCTACCAGAATCGGGTGATCCTGTTCATAGCGGTTGATGATGGCCATGAACTCTTCGATCTCTTTATCGGAAAGGGCGATCTGCATGCCCTGGCCGCCCAGCACATAGGAGGGACGAACCAGTACGGGATAGCCCAGTCTGTTAGCCACAGTCTTGGCCTGCTCTGCCGTATAGACCGTCTCGCCGGCTGCTCTGGCGATGCCGCAGCGCTGCAGCACCTGGTCAAAGAGCTCTCTGTCCTCTGCCGCATCCACATCGGCCGCATCGGTGCCGAGGATCGGCACGCCCATCTTCATCAGATCCTGGGTCAGCTTGATGGCGGTCTGTCCGCCGAACTGTACCACAGCCCCGTCCGGATGCTCGATGTCTACGATGTTGCGGACATCCTCCGGTGTCAGAGGCTCAAAGTAAAGCTTGTCGGCGATATCGAAGTCCGTGCTGACGGTCTCCGGGTTATTGTTGATGATAATGGTCTCGTATCCTGCCTTGGAAAATGCCCAGGTGGCATGTACGGAGCAATAGTCAAACTCGATACCCTGACCGATACGGATCGGGCCGGAACCCAGTACCAGGATCTTCTTGCGGTCTGTCACCTTGGAAGCGGCCTCGTCCTCATCCTTGGCATAGACAGAGTAATAATACGGGGTCTGTGCCTCAAACTCGGCAGCGCAGGTATCTACCATCTTGTAGACAGCGGTGATGCCGTTGTCCAGGCGAAGCTCTCTGATCTCCTCTTCGTCCTTGCCGGTATATCTGGCGATCACATTATCCGGGAACTCCAGACGCTTGGCCTCTGCCAGAAGCTCCGGTGTCAGGGGCTCTTTGCAGAGTCTCTGCTCGATCTTTACCAGGTTGTGAATCTTGTCAATGAACCACTCGTCGATCATGGTGATCTCGTGAATGGTGCTGTAGGAAATGCCCTTGCGCAGCGCCTCAGCGATGACCCAGATGCGCTGATCATCCACCACCGTCAGTCTGGAGAAAAGCTCCTCCTTGGAAAGGTGGGAAAAGTCGTAGCTGGTCAGGCTGTCCACATGCTGCTCCAGAGAGCGGATTGCCTTCATCATGGCACCTTCAAAGTTGCTGCAGATGCTCATGACCTCGCCGGTAGCCTTCATCTGTGTGGTCAGGGTGCGCTTTGCGGTGATGAACTTATCAAAGGGAAGTCTGGGGAACTTCACCACGCAGTAATCGAGAGTAGGCTCGAAGCTGGCGAATGTCTTGCCGGTAATGGCATTTTTGATCTCGTCCAGGGTATAACCCAGTGCGATCTTTGCTGCCACCTTGGCGATGGGATAACCGGTAGCCTTGGAAGCCAATGCAGAGGAACGGGATACACGGGGATTTACCTCGATGACGCAATACTCAAAGCTGGTGGGATGCAAGGCAAACTGCACGTTGCAGCCGCCGGTGATCTCCAGCTCGCTGATGATATTCAGGGCTGCGGTACGCAGCATCTGGTATTCCTTATCGGAAAGGGTCTGGGAAGGAGCCACGACGATACTGTCGCCGGTATGCACGCCTACGGGATCGATGTTTTCCATGTTGCAGACCGTGATCACGTTGCCTGCACTGTCACGCATCACCTCGTACTCGATCTCCTTCCAGCCGGAGATGCAGCGCTCTACCAGTACCTGTCCCACACGGGAAAGACGAAGGCCGTTCTCCAGGATCTTGCGCAGCTCTCCCACACTGTGGGCGATACCGCCGCCGCTGCCGCCCAGGGTATAGGCAGGACGAAGCACGACGGGATAGCCGATCTTTTCTGCAAAGGCCACGCCGTCCTCGATATTCTCCACCACCTGAGAAGGTGCGCAGGGCTCACCGATCTTCTCCATGGTCTCCTTGAACATGAGGCGGTCCTCAGCCTTTTTGATGGTCAGAGCCGTGGTGCCCAGGAGCTTTACATTGTGGGATTTAAGGAAGCCGGACTCCTCTAATTCCATGCCCAGGTTAAGACCTGCCTGGCCGCCCAGGGTGGGCAGAATGCTGTCGGGCTTTTCCTTTTCGATGATCTTTTCCAGTACCGGGATCGTCAACGGCTCGATATAGACCTCATCGGCGATATCCCGGTCTGTCATGATGGTAGCGGGGTTGGAATTGACCAGCACTACCTCGATGCCCTCTTCCTTCAGGGAACGGCAGGCCTGGGTGCCTGCATAGTCAAACTCGGCAGCCTGTCCGATGACAATGGGACCGGAGCCGATAACCATTACTTTTTTTACATTGGGATTCTTTGGCATTGTACTCTCCATTTCTGTGCGGATCACGCCGGCCGGACATCCAAAAACGCTTCTGCGGATGCCTGCCGTCTGATGATCTCCCGTCTCTGTCTACTGGCCCTTGCGGATATTCTCGATAAATCTGTCAAACAGATAGCTGGAATCCTGGGGACCGGGGCAGGCCTCGGGATGGAACTGCACGGTGAAGATATTCTTATTCTTGTAGCGAAGCCCCTCATTGGTGCCGTCGTTGACATTGACAAATGCCTCTTCGCAGACTGCCGGATCCAGGGTCTTAGGGTCAACCGCATAGCCGTGGTTCTGAGAAGAAATATAGACTCTGCCGGCTGCCAGATCCTTTACGGGATGGTTGCCGCCTCTGTGACCGTATTTCAGCTTGTAGGTATCTGCGCCGGTAGCCAGTGCCATCAGCTGATGGCCCAGACAGATGGCAAAGATCGGCACATCGCTGTCATAGAGCTTTCTGATCTCTGCGATGATGGAGGTGCACTCCTTGGGATCGCCGGGGCCGTTGGAAAGCATGATGCCATCGGGATGACTTCCCAGGATCTCCTCTGCGCTGGTCAGCGCCGGATATACGGTGACATCACAGCCTCTGGCTGCCAGGGATGCGGCGATGTTTCTCTTGGCGCCGACATCCAGCAGGGCGATATGCAGGCCTTTTCCGTTCAGCTCACGCACCAGGCTGGGACGCTTTTCCTTTCTGGAATGATTCCCGGCCTGTGCTGCCTCAAAGTCCTCTTTATTAAATACGGCGCTGCCGGATATCGGTCCGTTTTCCTCTAAGGATGCGGCGCCCTTGATCTCATATTTTTCCCGGCAGGTGACTTTCTCTACTACCTTGCCGCAGGTATAAGCATGGAGCTTCGGCAGGATCTCCTCCAGTACGTAATTCTCGTTGGTGGTGATCATGCCGTTCATGGTGCCCTTTTCCCGGAGGATCTTGGTCAGCATACGGGTATCGATGCCCTCGATGCCCGGGACCTCGTACTGCTCCATGAACTTCTGCAGGGACATGTCGCAGCGGAAATTGCTGGGCACCTTCGCTGCTTCCCGCACGATCAGAGCATCCGGCCAGGGTCTCTCGGACTCCATGTCCTCCAGGCATACGCCGTAGTTGCCGATCAGCGGATAGGTCATGCAGACTGCCTGTCCCGCATAGGACGGATCTGTCAGCACTTCCAGATAGCCGGCCATTGAGGTGTTGAAGACGATCTCGCTGATCACCTCTTTGACGGCACCGAAATGACGACCCGTGAATACGGTTCCATCTTCCAGAATAAGGAAAGCTTTCATGAATTACCTCCAGTTGCTTTGGTTGTCGAAATATAGCATGCACCGGCTCGATTCCGCTTCGCTTCATCTCGCTGTACGGCTGTCGCCGTATACAGTCCGAATCCTAAATCCGGGCCGTCGTGCAGGCACGCGTCCGAATTTAGGATCCGGACTTGTGCATATGCACCGGCTCGATTCCGCTTCGCTTCATCTCGCTGTACGGCTGTCGCCGTATACAGTCCGAATCCTAAATCCGGGCCGTCGTGCAGGCACGCGTCCGAATTTAGGATCCGGACTTGTGCATATGCACCGGCTCGATTCCGCTTCGCTTCATCTCGCTGTACGGCTGTCGCCGTATACAGTCCGAATCCTAAATCCGGGCCGTCGTGCAAGCACGCGTCCGGATTTAGGATCCGGACTTGTGCATGGCTTGTAGCTTAAACAAAGTATCTTACTCCCGACTCAAACAGCTTCATATCCTGCTCGCCCACGATGTTCATGGCAACGCCTTCGCCGGCGCGCTCGCAGTGTGCCATCTTGCCGAGGATACGGCCGTCGGGAGATGTGATGCCCTCGATGGCGGCATAGGAGCCATTGACATTCCAGTTCTCGTCCATGGACACATGGCCCTCGGGATCGCAGTACTGGGTGGCCACCTGTCCGTTGGCAAAGAGCTTATCGATCCATGCCTTAGGTGCTACGAAGCGGCCTTCGCCGTGGGAAGCCGGTGTCACATAGACATCGCCCAGCTTCGTGCCTGCCAGCCAGGGAGACTTATTGGTCACCACCTTGGTATAGACCATGTGGGAAATGTGGCGGCCGATGGTATTAAAGGTCAGGGTCGGTGACTCCTCATCCTGTCCCGTGATCTCTCCGTTGGGCACCAGTCCTAACTTGATCAGGGCCTGGAAGCCGTTGCAGATACCCAGTGCCAGTCCGTCTCTCTTCTGCAGCAGATCAAGGATGGCCTCCTTGATGCTCTCGTTGCGGAAGGCGGTAGCAAAGAACTTCGCGCTGCCGTCCGGCTCGTCGCCGGCAGAGAAGCCGCCGGGGAACATGATGATCTGGGACTTTGCGATGCTGTCTGCAAAGACGGCTGCAGATTCCCGGATATCCTGTGCATTCTGATTGCGGAATACCTTGGTGATGGTCTTGGCGCCGGCCCGCTCAAAAGCAGCGGCTGCGTCATACTCGCAGTTGGTGCCGGGGAATACCGGAATAAAGACCGTAGGCTGTGCGATCTTGTGAGAGCAGATGGTGATCTGCTTCTCTTCGTGCTGCGCTGCATCATACATAGGATAGTCTACTGCAGTCTGATCCTCATAGTCCTTGGTAGGGAAGATCTTCTCCAGCGGCTTCTCCCAGTTCTTTAATGCCTCCTGCAGGGAAAGCTGCTGCTCACCCCAGGTAAAGCGCGCGTCATCTCCTGCTGCGGTCACGGTACCGATGATCCGGTAATTGTCGATCTCTGCTTCCTCCAGGCGGGCTGCTGCCTCAGGGCGCATTTCCACCAGAAGGTCGCCGATGCCGTTTTCAAAGAATTCCTTTAAGGCGATCTCGCTGTCAAAGGATACGCCGAAGTGATTGCCGAAAGCCATCTTGGCTGCTGCTGCCGCGGTGCCGTAAGCATCGGTCGCATAGGCTGCAGTGATGTGGCCGTCCCGGATCAGCTGGGTCACCTTGCCGTAGAGCTCCAGTACATCCTCATAGACAGGCACATCGAACTCGTCCTTGTCGATCCAGATCTGTACCAGTACGTCGCCTTCTCTCTTGAGCTCCGGTGTGATCACATCGGAGAGCTCTGCCACGTCCACTGCAAAGGAAACCAGGGTCGGCGGTACATCGATATCATTGAATGTACCGGACATGGAATCCTTGCCGCCGATGCTGGCGAGGCCGTAGCCGATCTGGGCATCATAAGCACCCAGCAGTGCCGAGAAAGGCTGACTCCAGCGCTCGGGATCCTGGGACATTCTGCGGAAATACTCCTGGAAGGTAAAGTGAAGCTTTCTGTAATCACCGCCTGCTGCCACGATCTTGGCGATGGACTCTGTCACGGCATAAACGGCACCGTGATAAGGGCTCCAGGAAGAGAGATACGGATCAAATCCATAGCTCATCATGGTCACTGTGTCGGTCTTTGCGTGGAGCACCGGCAGCTTGGCGATCATGGTCTGGGTAGGGGTCAGCTGATATTTGCCGCCGAAGGGCATATCCACTGTCCCGGCACCGATGGAGGAGTCAAACATCTCCACCAGACCCTTCTGGGAGCAGGTATTTAAGTCGGAGAGCTGTGCGGTCATGGCGCCCTTAAAGTCATCGTCCTTTAAGTGCTCTGCCACTGCAGGGCTTGCGATCTTTTTGAAATAATTGTCGTCTACTCTGGGTGCTTCCACCTCTACGCTGGCTTCCTGATGCGCGCCGTTGGTATCCAGGAAGGAACGTGCGATATTGACGATGTCCTTTCCTCTCCATGTAAGCACCAGGCGGGGCTCCTTGGTCACTACAGCCACCGGGGTAGCTTCCAGATTTTCTTCTGCGGCATAGGCCAGGAACTTGTCCTGATCGGCCGGTGCCACTACTACCGCCATACGCTCCTGGGACTCAGAGATAGCCAGCTCTGTGCCGTCCAGGCCTTCGTACTTTTTAGGAACCAGGTCCAGATTTACGCGAAGGCCGGCTGCCAGCTCACCAATGGCTACCGATACACCGCCTGCACCGAAGTCGTTGCATTTTTTGATGATGCTGCTGACCTCTTCCCGGCGGAAAAGTCTCTGGAGCTTTCTCTCTGTAGGCGCATTGCCCTTCTGCACTTCTGCGCCGCAGGTGGAGAGGGATTTCTCGGTATGCACCTTGGAAGAGCCTGTTGCACCGCCGCAGCCGTCACGACCGGTACGGCCGCCCAGCAGAATGATGATGTCTCCGGGATCGGAATTCTCACGGATGACATTTTCTCTGGCTGCTGCGCCCATGACAGCACCGATCTCCATGCGCTTTGCCACGTAGTTAGGATGATAGATCTCACGGACATGGCCGGTAGCCAGACCGATCTGGTTGCCGTAGCTGGAATATCCCTTGGCTGCGCCGGTGACCAGCTTCTTCTGGGGGAGCTTGCCCTTTAAGGTATCAGCCACCGGAACGGTGGGATCTGCAGCGCCGGTGACGCGCATAGCCTGGTAAACATAGCCGCGGCCGGAAAGCGGATCACGGATAGCGCCGCCCAGGCAGGTAGCGGCACCGCCGAAAGGCTCGATCTCTGTGGGATGGTTGTGGGTCTCATTTTTAAAGAAGACCAGCCACTCCTCGGTCATGGGTCCCTTGCCGTAGTCGATCTCCACAGGCACCACCACGGAGCAGGCATTGATCTCGTCAGACTCTTCCATGTCTGTCAGCTTGCCGTCTGCTTTCAGGCGCTTCATGCCCATCAGTGCCAGATCCATCAGGCATACATATTTATCAGAGCGGCCGGCATAGAGCTCTTCTCTGGTATCTAAGTAGCTCTGATAGGTAGTCTCAATAGGAGTACGGTAATAGCCGTCCTCGAATTCGACATTCTTTAATTCGGTTGCGAAGGTGGTATGGCGGCAGTGATCGGACCAATAGGTATCGAGTACCCGGATCTCTGTCATCGTGGGATCCCTGTGCTCCTGCTCGCCGAAATACTTCTGAATGAAAAGAAAATCCTCAAAGGTCATAGCCAGGCCGAGAGAATCATAGAGGGTGCGAAGATCTGCCTGCGCCATGGAAGAAAAGCCGTCCAGTACAGCCACATCGGCCGGATCGGGATGGGTCAGCTTCAGGGTAGCGGGCTTTTCCATGCCGGTCTGACGGGAATCCACCGGGTTGATGCAATAGCTCTTGATCTTCTCAAGGTCTGCATCGGAAATATCACCCAGGATCATATAGGTGGTGGCTGTGCGGATCACAGGCTGCTGATTTTCGTCAATGAACTGCAGACACTGCTCTGCAGAATCCGCGCGCTGGTCGAACTGACCGGGCAGCGCCTCTACGCTGAATACCACTGCATTTGCCGGAATCTCAATCGTCTCTCTGTAAAGAATATCCACCGGCGGCTCAGAAAATACAGTCCTGCATGCGGTCTCGAATACTTCATCGGATACATTCTCCACATCATAGCGGATAAAAATGCGGACATCCTCAAGACTGCATACACCCAGGAAGCCTTCGATCTCTTCCTTCAGCTGTTTGGCTGCTACTGCGTAGGGTTTCTTCTTCTCGACATAGATGCGTTTGACACCAGTTGCCATCGAACTCTTCTCCTCCTGCTCTGCTTTAGCTTTGCTCTTTGTATTCGTTCTCTGTATTACTCCTGAAAAAATGCTTTCGGACGGCTCTGCCGTATTCCAAAAGCACCTTCTTCATCCCTGATCCTCTTACCAGCCACTAACAGAAGGCATCTGCCTCCGCATATTCGGACGCACTTTCCCCCTATTGCAAACTGTTAGGAGTTATTATATATCACTCCGGCCGCTTTTGTACAGTCAAAGCAAAAACCACACTTGTATAATTTTTTGTGCAGATTGATGAACAATAGGCCCGTGCCTCTTTTTTTCGCACAAAAAAATCGCATTCATCCGATACCGGATCAATGCGACCTTGCAAAGCAGGGGAAGAGAGATTCGAACTCCCATGAACGGTTTTGGAGACCGTGATATTAGCCATTATATGATTCCCCTGTGCGGCACTCTCTCGATTGCCGACTTAGGCAGTATAGCACATCCCATGTGGATGTGCAAGCAATTTTTTTATAGCGGAAAAGATGCCGGAAAAGACCTATAAGCAATTTTTTTATACCGGAAAAGATCCGGAAAAAGGCACTGAAGTGAAAACTTTATTTCCACTTTGAAAGAGAGAAAGTGGATTTTCGTCCTGCACCTGAAAAAAGCGCTTTCGCATCAGACTGACTTCTGATACTCCATGCCGTAGCCCTCCGCGCAGTGTCTGCTGCGGCGCTTATACTGGTTCCGTCTCTTTCTGTGCTTTTCCATGCTTAAGGGGCGGAAAATGGTCTTTCTGCCGATGAAGCAGAAGAACTGGGAAACCAGGATCCCGGGAAATACGCCGATGCTGTCTATGCCCACATCCCGAATCGTGGAGGTCCGTCCCACGGTAAAACTCTGGTGATACTCATCCAGTCCCGCATAGCCCACGCAGATCGCGCCCGCGCAGAGCAGCAGCCAGATGCCCCGGACGCCGTAGACATAGAGCGGAACCGATACTGTCACGGCCAATGCGAAATATTCCGTCACATGGGCTGTCTTTCGCACGTAATAATTCATGCGCTCCACATAGTGGGCCTGCTCGGCCTCATCCCAGCCCATCTCCATGTGCTCGTTGATCTCTGCCACTACCTTCTGTGTCACCTTGGTGCTCAGTGCTGCGCTCTCTGCGCCGTCCTGGGCGGAAAAATTAAAGATCATGCACATCACCAGGATGGCCGGCACAAAGGACAGGGGCTTTAAGAGAAAGCGGAGCAGTTTCTTTATAAAAAGCCAGAAATATCTCAACCTTCATCCTCCATAACAGCGCCGATATCCTGCAAATTCACGGTGCGGCGGCGGCGCTTGCTCTCCTCTGCGGCCTGATAGATGAAATCCTTGATCTCTCTGGCATTTCTGATATTGGTCAGGACCAGATTCTTATCTGTCACATCAGAGGTGAAGCAGTGCACAGTACCAAGGCCGAACATACGCTGGAACAGCGTCATGGTCAGCTCCACGTCGCTGACGCGGTACATGTAGCAGTCGTTTTCCTTGCTCGTCAAAAGACCTGATACGACCTGTATGTCATTGTCGTAGATTTTGTATACAGTAAAGGTAAAGGGCAGTCCGAAGAATCCCCATCTCTTGCGTTCTTCGAAGCGGAGTTCTCCTTTGGCATCCTCGGGCTCTCTTCTGTTTTTTCTCTTATCTTCCATGTTAATCCCCATTCTGTTTTGATTTTCTAACTGATCAGGCGACAGTCTTATAAAATTTATACTCCAAACGAAGCTGTTTGTGAAGGGTTGCGGGGAAAATGTCACAGAATTTCCTTACATTTCGTGATGGCTCGCAAAAGCATCAGCCGAGGTGAATCTTCACCTCGGCTGATAAATACAAATTCTTCACGGTCTGTAGGGTTCTGCATCCTCCAGGACTTTCTCGCTGTATTCCTGCAGCTGGCTGCTGGGTTCGTACTCTTCGTCCTCGAACAGTAGCTCATGGAGCATGATCACATTTTCTTCCAGGGTCTCCGGCACGATACAATTGCCGATGGCGCGGCTTAAGTTAAAGGCATCTCTGTGTCCCTCGAAGGGGAAGCCTTCGCTGTTCACCACCTGATACTGGGAAAGGGCGGACAGCAGGGAAATGATCTCATTGATGTCCAGGGAGGTGGAGACATTGCCCATGACAGCGGTCACGGCACTGGCCAGCTCTCCGGCCGAGACGGTCTTGGCTTTCTCGATCATGGCGTTGATCACGGTTCGCTGCCGCTCTGTGCGTCTGTAATCGTCGCCGCCGCCATAGCGGATCCGGCAGTAGGCCGTGGCCTGCATGCCGTTCAGGATCTGTTTGCCGGGCTTCTTGACTTCGATGTAATCTACACCGAACTCATCCGCCATGGTCAGCTGATAATTATTCAGGTGCTGGATCTCCACTTCCTCTACGTTGATCTCCACGCCGCCCAGCTGGTCGATGGCTTCGATCAGGCCCTCGAATCCCACGGTCACGTAGTCTGTGATGTCCAGGTCCAGGTTCATATTCAGCATATTGATGGCCTGTTCCGGGCCGCCCCGGGCATAAGCCGCATTACATTTATTATAGGTATCATCCCCGATATTCAGATAGGTATCCCGGTAGACAGAGATCAGGGAAATTTCCTTCTTGTCCTGATTGACCGACATGACGATATTGGTATCGCTTCTGGTGCCTGCCCCCAGTTCTCCATCTCTGGCATCCACGCCGAAAAGAGCGATATTGCGATAGCCAAGCTCATGTTTTTCGGTGGCATAGGAAACCGGCGTATTGATCACAATATTGGACTGGTCGATACCGATCTTCTCCACGGAGCCGGTCATCTTGACCACGACCGCCAGTGCGCCTGCACATCCCAACAGCAGGACTGCTTCCAGAATCAGGAGAGGCAAATTGAACACAATCCGGAAATGTTTCACTTTTTTGGTTTTCTTTGTCTTTAAGTCCATCATAATCGGAATTGTAACATGTTTGTGACAGGAAGTACACATTATTGTAACAATTGTGTAAGGGGCCACTGCCGTTAGTTTATAGACACACGGACGCCAGGCATGCGGCGGTTACTGCGGCTTCGCGCTGTCAATTGCCTTCTTATAAGGCGCCATCATGCCTTCGTTCATGGCATTGTTCTGCTTTTCCATGAGCTTCGTATGCCGCATCATAAAGCCTACCAACTGCATCATCAGCATTCGTCCCCGCTGTTTCTGCGGGAAGTCGTAGATGCCGTGCTTTTTATAGAATTCGTGGTCAGCCTTCATAAAGCCCCGCATGACCCAGATCAGATCCCGGAATATCTTCATGCCGCCCACGCCGTAGAAATTTCTGGGCTGCAGGTATTGATGCTCCAGCGCATAGCGGAGCCTGGAGAGCATAACCTGATCAGAGGAGAAATCCGTACCCACCCCAGCCAGGAAATTGTGTCCCACATCGCAGCGGGCTTCTATGACGGTGCGCAGGTTGGGCTCTCTCTCATAATCGCCGCAGACGATATAGCCAAAGGGCATGCCTTCCGTCACGGTGCGGTGACCATTGCAAAACTGGCGGTCGTCATACATCTTGAAGGTCGGCCCCATGGAATGGTCCTGAATGGTAAAGGCGTAGACGATGGCCGCATTGGTCTGGATCTGCTCCCGCAGGAAGGCATCGAATCCGTCTGTATAGACGCACTTCCCGGAAGCCGCGCAGTGAAAGCAGCCAAGGCAGCCGCCCTGAAAGGGATACTCTGCCAGGTTGATGAGTCTGGTGGGAAGGGGACAGGCCTGTCGGAAGGCCTCAATACGGGCCCTGAGGGCATTATCATCTTTTCTTAAATCTGCAACGATAGCGATTGATTTGTTCGAACCATCAGCTGAATTACCACTGGCACGCGTTTTGTTTCCGGCACGCGTTTTGTTTCCGTCCCTGCTGCTTTCTATGGAAGCCTCTTTCTTATTGCTTTCTTTACTGTCTTCATTATTATATTGGTTATTGTCCTTATTGTGATCCTCGTCGCTATATTGGCTGCTGACTCCGCATTCATCTTTGCTGCTGCATGCATGATTATCTTCTTTGATATCTCCGCTGATAAGTTTCTCAGAAGATGCAGCCGGCTGCGCAGCAGTCAGGGGTGCTTTCTCACTGATCCCGTTTTCCACGCACCAGAGCACATAACGGAAGAAAGAGACCGCATCCTCCTGGCCTTTCTTTGTGGTGAGATCATCCATATCTGCAGACAGGCCGTGGATCACTCGCATGCCCAGATCAAAGCAGTTGTCTTCCACATAGCGATGGGCTGTCACATCATAAAAATGTTTGGAGGTGGTAATCTGGGTGACGAATTTCCCGGAGAGATCGGCGCCGCTTTCCTTTAAAAGCCGGATAAAGCGGTGCAGCTGACTGGGTGCTAAGAATGTATAGACCGGATAGGAAAAGATGATCAGATCTGCCTCGTCCATGGCCTTTAAAGCAGGCGTTAGATCCTTTTCCAGAGAGCGGATCTGAGCCGCCGCCAATACATAGGTAAAACTGTGCTGCGGAAAACATTTCTCCAGATAGCAGCTGGTCATGGATGTGATGGAATATATTCCTCTGGGGGAACCGTTCAGAATGCAGATTTTCATTTTATCCTTTCTGTGCCGCTGCAGAGCAGCGGCAGCGCGAAGGGAATTTCGCGAAGGCGAATTCCCTGATGCGATCCCTGAGGATGAGGCATAGCCTCATACTCGCAATGCCTTAAAATGACATCAGTCATTTTAAGGCATTTGTTTCCTTTCTGTGCCGCTGCAGCGCAGCGGCACCCTGAGGAGAATTTCGCGCAGGCGAATTCTCCGATAGGATCTCAGAGGATGAGGCAAAGCCTCATCCTCGTAATGACATAAAATGACATCAGTCATTTTATGTCATTTTTTCTCCTTGCCGCTGCAGAGCAGCGGCAGCGCGAAGGGAATTTCGCGAAGGCGAATTCCCTGATGCGATCCCTGAGGATGAGGCATAGCCTCATACTCGCAATGCCTTAAAATGACATCAGTCATTTTAAGGCATTTGTTTCCTTTCTGTGCCGCTGCAGCGCAGCGGCACCCTGAGGAGAATTTCGCGCAGGCGAATTCTCCGATAGGATCTCAGAGGATGAGGCAAAGCCTCATCCTCGTAATGACATAAAATGACATCAGTCATTTTATGTCATTTTTTCTCCTTGCCGCTGCAGAGCAGCGGCAGCGCGAAGGGAATTTCGCGAAGGCGAATTCCCTGATGCGATCCCTGAGGATGAGGCATCGCCTCATCCTCGTAATGCCTTAAAATGACATCGGTCATTTTAAGACGTTTATTGCCTTTCGCACGGCTGCCTTATATTCCGGCATGCGCTGTGCCTTGCGGATCTCTTTGGCCAGGGAGGCGCCGTCCGGGCGTCCCTGAAGCATGAAATTCCACAGATCCTTCATCTTAAAAAGGACATTCCTGTCATCGCCGATCACTTCCTGATATCGGCTCACCAGTGCATCGTGGAATTCCCGGAAGCGGTCATCCATAACCGGTACGGACACATTCTCTGCTTTTTCTACCTTCTCTGCCAAGGCGGGATCCCGCAAAAGTCCCCGTCCGATCATGACGGTCTCTGTCTGCGGAAAAGAAGCGGCAAACTCCTGCACCGCCTGCAGATCAAAGAGGTCCCCATTGTAAACCACCGGATTTTTGCTTTCCTGCAGGATCTCCCGGAAGACATCCAGGTGCACGGCACCTTTGTAGAATTCCTTCTGCACTCTGGGATGCACGATCAGTTCCTTTACCGGATACTGATTATAGATCTGCAATAGTCTCTCCCACTCCTGCGGATCATTTCTGCCGATCCTGGTCTTGATGGAAACGGCAAACGCTCCCGCCGCCACAGAAGGATCTTTATAGATCTCATCTAAGAACCGGTCCAGTTCCTCCGGAAAGCCGAGGAATCCTGCGCCCTTCTTTTTGGCAGCCACGGTGCCGGAGGGACAGCCCAGATTTAGATTGATCTCCGGATAGCCCATGCCGGCCAGGCGTTTTGCTGTCTCCAGAAAGCCGCCGGCGTGATTGGTGAGAATCTGGGGCACCACCGGCATGCCCTCATTATTTTCCGGCAGCACGTCCCGCATTTCCTTTGTGCTCAGCGGCTGGTCAGGACGGAGGGATACAAAAGGAGTAAAGTACTTTTCCACACCCTTATAATACCGGTGATGAAGCTGTCTGTAGGTATAGGTAGTGATCCCCTCCATAGGCGCAAAATAGATATGCATAGCCATAGTCCTTTTTCTGTATTTCCTATATTTCTGTGTTCGTTTGCTGCAGCTCTCTTTTGTAGGCTCTGCCCTCTTCCACATAGTGCAGCGCATTGCCCCGGTTAGACTGGATCTCCTCTTCCCGGAGACTTCTTTTTATCCTGGCGGGGCTTCCCATCACCAGGGAGCCGTCGGGAATGACTGTATTCTGCGTGACCAGCGCGCCGGCGCCCACGATGCAGTTCTGCCCGATGACAGCGCCGTTTAAGACGATGGCGCCCATGCCGATCAGCGTATTGCTCCCCACGGTGCAGCCGTGCACGATGGCGCCGTGACCGATGGTCACATCATCGCCGATGCTGACACTGTAGCCCTTATCCACATGGATGACGCAGTTGTCCTGCACATTGGTGCGGGCCCCGATCTGCACAGAGCCTTCTCCTGCCCGGATGGTGGCATGAAACCAGACGCTGCAGTCCTCTCCGATGGATACTTCTCCGTAAACCGCCGCATCCGGCGCCACGAAGGCAGATGGATGTATCTGTGGTTTTTTCAGCATAACGGCCTCCTATTCTGTGCAGTCTTGCTGCCCGAATATGATTTGCCCGGACACAATGCAAATTCGCCCACGTAAATATTTCCGGTCATTCACGAAAGGGTGCATCTGCATCGTCAACTGACTCTGAAAGAAATGTCCCGGTGTTTTGTTCTCTTTAAACCTCGAAATCCAGGCAGACACGGTTCTTGACATTGGGTCTTACCTTGCCGTTGGCCACGGCCACGTGCGCCGGATGTACGGAGTATCCCTTCAGGGATGCGGCATCTGCAAATTCTGTCTCCAGCATGGCATCTGCATTGGAGGAAGCCAGGCCGTTTGTATGTACTTCGATCTTTAAAAGACCGGGGATCTGTCCGGCTAATCCCTCCAGTCCTTCCTTGATGCCTGCCTTGATCTGCTCCTTCTCCTCTGCGGAAAACTCATCCTTTAACTGCCATAAAATAATATGTCTTACCATGTTTCTCTCCATTCTGCCGCCATCGCTGCGGCAAATCTGATTTCATTCTTACCTTACTATGCCGCTGCAAGGCAGCGGCAGCACGAGGAGAATTTCGCGCAGGCGAATTCTCCGATGTGATCCCGAATTGATGACGTATGCGGCATCAATTCGCGTTTGAAAGAAATGCCATCGGGCATTTCTTTCAAACTTAACTTCTGTGATAGGTTCTGCCTGCTGCCACATCTGCCTCCATGGTTCTCTGCAGTTCTTCCATGCCGGAAAATTTTCTCTCCGGACGGCGGTAGGTCAGCAGCTTCGTGACCGCCTCTTTCCCATAGAGATCTCCGTCAAAATCATAGAGGTAGGTCTCTACCGTGATGGGAGGCTGTCCCGGATGCTCCTGTCTGGAAATCGTGGGCTTGCGGCCTATGTTCGTCATGCCTGTGTATTCTTTTCCCTCGATCTCCACTCTGGAATAATATACGCCGAAGGGAGGCAGTAGCTTACTCTCTGCCGGTGTCTGATTGATGGTGGGAATCCCCATCGTCCGACCGAGTTCGTTGCCGTGACAGATCACGCCTTCCACCCGGTAAGGCTCTCCCAGCATGGCAGATGCTTTCTCCATCTGTCCTTTTTCCACGTATAGGCGGATCAGGGTAGAACTCACTTCCTGCCCGTCTATCTTTACCTTTTCCACCTTTTCGGAGGAAAAGCCGTATTCCTTCTCAAGGCTGCGAAGAAGGGCGAAATCCCCTGCGCCCTTGTCGCCGAAGGAAAGATCACTGCCCGCTGCCACGAATCCGGCATGCATCTGTCCTGCCATGATCTCGCGGACGAAGGCTGTCGGCTCCGTGGCCGCGGTCTGTCTCGTCAGCGGAAATTCCACCAGATAATCGATGCCGATCTCAGAAAGCACATGCCGCTTTTCCTCCGGTGTCATCAGTTCCTTTACATCCCCTTTTCCGAAAAAAACGGCCGGAGAGGGAGAAAAGGTAAAGACCGCACTGCGCAGGCCTTCTCTTTTCTGAATGGTCTCCAGGATTTTTCGGTGCCCCAGATGTACGCCGTCAAATTTGCCGATGGCCATGGCGGTGGGCTCTTCTATATGAAAGTCTGTTGTACCGGATATTATTACCATAATCTTTTCCACCGCTGTCTCAGAATCAGAACATCTTTTCCACAAGCAGCATGCCCTTTCCCTGATCAAAGCGGTACAGTCCTCGGAAATTTCCGTCCTGTGCATAGATGCGCACCCGTTCCTGCTCCCGAAGGAAAGGCAGCTTTCCTTCATTCTCTTCCTGGCTGGTCACCTGGGAGAGGCGCAGGGCATTGCCGTTATCCAGAAAGCGCTGTCCTTCCTCTGTGACTGTCAGTGCCGGCGCATCGTCAAAGAAGCTGTCGATGGGCTGCACGTGTGGGCGAATCGCCGACTGTCTTTTCTCCGGGTCCGGATCCTCTTCCTGTCCCCGGGCGATTTCCTCGATCTGTCCCAGCGTCAGGGCATCCTCCAGAAGGAAATTCCCCACTCTGGTCCGAATAAGGCTCTCCATGGCACCGCCCACGCCCAGCTTCTGCCCCAGGTCATGACACAGGGTCCGGATATAGGTGCCCTTGGAGCAGCGCACTCGCATCCTGACAAGAGGCAGATCGATCTCCAGGATCTCCAGCTCATAGATCTGAACATTTCTGGGCTTTCTCTCTACGGTCTGTCCCGCCCTTGCCAGCTCATAGAGCTTTTTGCCGTTTACCTTAAGGGCCGAATACATTGGCGGGATCTGGGCATAAGTCCCAAGGAAGGAGGCGGCCTCCCGGCGGATCCTTTCCTCCGTGACCGTCTCACTTACTTCCTGCTCCGGCTTCTGTGCCAGCACCTGTCCGCTCATATCCTGGGTGTCTGTCTCCACGCCCAGATGCAGCACCGCCACGTATTCCTTGTCCCGGTCAGCGATCAGGTCGCACAGCTTCGTGCCCTTTCCCAGGCAGACCGGCAGCACGCCGGTGGCATCCGGGTCCAGGGTACCGGTGTGACCGATCTTTTTCTGCCGCAGGATTCCCCGCAGCTTGGCCACCACGTCATTGGAGGTAAAACCGGCCTCCTTATATACTGTCAGCATTCCGTCGAGCATATCTGTACAAATAACCTTTCTGTGCCGCTGCCTTGCTGCGGCTGTCTGCGGATCTATGCCTTCTTTAACTGCATATCAATACTCTTGGAAAGATTATTGATGATGTCGTGGTAAGGCGCCGATGTGGTAAAGCCGGCCGCCCGCATGTGACCGCCGCCGCCGTAGAACTTGGCGACTGCCGATACGTCCACGCTGCCGTCGGAGCGAAGGCTCACCTTGTAGGTCAGCGGTGCCACCTGGTACATAAAGATCGCACACTTTACGCCCTTGATCAGCTTAAGCTGGCTGGCGATGCCCTCTAAGTCCTTGGATGTCACCTGATAAAAATCCATGGTCTTGCGCTCGATGACGCTGACCACGCACTGCCCGTCCATGAAGCGGATGCTCTCTAAGAGCGCTCTGCCAAGGATCTGGGTCTGCCAGTAGGTCTTTTCATAAAAGATGCCGTTGATGATGCTGGTGAAATCAAAGCCATAGGAAATGAGATCGCCGGCGGCCGTCATGGTCTCCTTCGTGGTATTGGAATACTTAAAGACGCCGGTATCGGTCATCATGCCGATATACAGTGCCCTGGCAATGGGCTCATCTAAAAGGCTGTGATCCAGAAGACGGTATACCATCTCGCAGGTACTGCTGGCCTTCGGGTCCACTTCGTTCACATCTCCGTCTCCGGAATTGGTCACGTGGTGGTCGATATTGATCTTTTTTGCTGCCCTGTCAAAAAACGGCTTCGCCTCCCCCAGACGATCTGCCGTGGTATCAAAGGCGATAAAGACATCATACTGCTCTATGTTCGTCTGAAAATCAGAGCGGATCTGCTCTGTCCCAGGCATGTATTCCCGGATGGCATCCGAAAAATCTTCCAGAAAGACATCGATCCTTGCCTCCGGCAGGAGCTTTTTCAGATACAGGCAGGTGCCCATGCAGGCGCCGATACAGTCTCCGTCCGGATGCTCATGGCCGCCGAGTGCAATGGTTTTTGCTCCTTTTAATTCTTCTGCTAAATTCATACTCCTCCAATCCGCACCGATAAAGTGCATAAAACCGGTATCTTTCCCATTCAGAGACAGATACCGGTCTGCTTGCTCAGAGTCATTTAAGTTAAGACGCCGCTTACTCGTCTCCTGTTTCCTCTCCGCTTTGGGAAAGATCTTCCTCCTCGGGGACTTCATCCTGCACATCCCCTCTGGCGATCTCGGCTGCTCTGTCTGCTGCAGAGACCACGTCGATCTTGTGGCTCATGGCCACGCCGTAGGCGATGGAATCATCCAGGATGAAACGAAGCTCCGGGGTATTGCGCAGGTTGACCTTTTTGGCCAGTGCGCTGCGGATAAAGCCTTCCGCACTGCGCAGGCCGTCGATGGTCTTCTTTCCTGCGTCGCCGCCGGAGTAGACGCTGATCCAGACCTTGCAGGTCTTTAGATCCGGCGCCACTTCTGCCTGCATGACACTGGCCAGCTTATCTACCCGGGGATCCTTGATCTCCCGGCTGATGATCTCTGCCAGTGCCCGCTGCACTTCATCATTGATGCGGCGGTTCTTCACACTGTTTTTTCTCATGTTCTCGGTACCTCTACCATCTCATAGGCCTCTACGACATCCAGCTCCTGCATCTTGTCGAAGCCCTCGAATACCAGACCGCACTCGTAGCCTTCCTTGACTTCCTTTACATCATCCTTGAAGCGCTTTAAGGATGCCAGTGCACCTTCGTAGATCTGCTCGTCTCCTCTGCGGATACGGATCTGGCAGCCTCTCTTGAAGACGCCGTCCAGGACGAAGGAACCGGCGATATTGCCGACCTGGGAAGCCTTGAAGATCTGGCGTACCTCGGCGTGGCCGATGACCTTTTCCTCGTAGACAGGTGCCAGCATGCCCTTCAGGGCTGCCTCCACATCGTCGATAGCCTGGTAGATGACCTTGTAAAGGCGAAGGTCTACGCCCTCGTGCTCGGCCATAGCCTTTGCTGTGGCATCGGGGCGAACGTTAAAGCCGATGATCACGGCATTGGATGCGGATGCCAGCGTCACGTCGGACTCATTGATGGCACCTACGCCGCCGTGGATCACCTTGACGACGACTTCGTCATTGGACAGCTTCAGCAGGCTCTGCTTTAAGGCCTCTACGCTGCCCTGTACATCTGCCTTGATGATGATGTCGAATTCCTTGAGGTTGCCTTCCTTCATCTGGGTGAAGAGATCATCCAGACTCATGCGCATTCTGGTCTCCTCGATCAGGGTTTCCTTATGCTGCGTCTTGTAGGTAGCCGCATAGGACTTTGCCGTCTTGTCATCATCATGGGCCAGGATGACCTCACCTGCACTGGGAACACTGGAAAGACCCAGGATCTCGGCCGGCATGGAAGGTCCGACTTCCTTGACGCGTCTGCCCTTATCGTCCACCATGGCACGAACCTTACCGGAGCTCTCGCCTGCAGAGATAAAGTCTCCTACATGGAGGGTACCCTTCTGCACCAGGATGTTGGCCACAGGACCTCTGCCCTTATCCAGCTTTGCCTCCAGCACCAGGCCTCTTGCACGGCGGTTCGGGTTCGCCTTCAGCTCCAGAATATCGGCGGTCAGAAGGATGGTCTCCAGAAGGGCATCGATGCCCTCGCCGGTCTTTGCAGATACGGGAACGAACTCAGTGGATCCGCCCCAGTCGGTAGCTACCAGCTCATACTCGGTGAGCTCCTGCTTGACTCTGTCGATATTGGCATTGGGTTTATCGATCTTATTTACAGCCACGATGATCTCGATGCCGGCTGCCTTGGCATGGTTGATAGCCTCTACGGTCTGGGGCATCACGCCGTCATCCGCAGCTACCACCAGTACGGCGATATCCGTGGAATTCGCACCGCGCATACGCATGGCGGTGAAAGCTTCGTGACCGGGGGTATCCAGGAAGGTGATGGGACGGTCATTGGCCTTTACGGTATAAGCACCGATATGCTGGGTAATGCCGCCTGCTTCCTTGTCGGTGACGTTGGTCTTACGGATGGCATCCAGCAGGGAAGTCTTGCCGTGGTCAACGTGACCCATGACGCAGATGACCGGCGGACGTGCTACCAGGTTCTCTTCCTGCTCCTCTTCTTCCTTGAGCAGTTCCTCGATGACGTCTACCTTTTCTTCCTTCTCGCACATGATCTCGTACTCGATGGCGATATTTTCAGCCTCTTCAAAGGTCAGTTCGCTGTTTACCGTGGTCACCTGACCCTGCAGGAAGAGCTTCTTGATGATCTCTGCGGGCTGCATGTGCATCTTCTCTGCCAGCTCACGGATGGTGAGCTTTTCAGGCAGTGCGATCACCTTGATCTTCTCTTCTTCCGGCTCTTCTTCCTTCTTTTCCGGCTTGATGAAGCGGCCGGGACGATTCTTTCTGCTGTTCTCATCGTCGGTGTAGATCAGATCCTTCTTGGAGCGCTTGTCTCTCTCCTGGTTCTGCTTCCGGCGATTTTCATCCCGATGCTTCTCTGCATCCTTTACGAAAGGCTCATTGCCGGTCTGTGCCGGTCTTCCGGGGCCTGCATTCCTGCGATTGCGGTCGCCGCCGAATCCGGGACGGGAACCGCCCTGGCCGGGTCTTCCCTGACCAAAGCCGCCCTGACCGCCGCGGTTATTATTAAAGCCGCCCTGACCGGGTCTGCTCTGACCGTAGCCGCCCTGACCGCCGCGGTTGTTGCTAAAGCCGCCCTGGCCCTGTCTGTTCTGGCCGTAGCCGCCCTGACCGCCGCGGTTGTTGTTGTAACTGCCCTGGCCCTGTCTGTTCTGGCCGTAGCCGCCCTGGCCGCCGCGGTTGTTATTGTAGCCGCCCTGGCCCTGTCTGTTCTGGCCGTAGCTGCCCTGGCCGCCGCGGTTGTTGTTATAGCCGCCCTGGCTGCGGTCAGCGTTTCTGTCATTATTGTAGCTTCTGCGCTCGCCGTAGCCGTTATTTCTCTGACCGTCTCCAGTATTTCTCTCCTCGCTGACAGGTGTTCTGCCGGGTGCTGTGGTCTGCCCGGACTGTGCCTGTGCGGTGCTCTCGGGTGCTGCTGCGGCAGGCTGTGCCTGAGGCGCCTGCGGTGCCTGTGCCTGTGCAGAAACATTCACTGCTGCAGCTGCGCTCTGTGCCGCGCTTTCTACAGTCTTAGCAGCTTCCTGTACGGTGTTCTGTACTGCGCTCTCCGCTGCCTTCTCCTCGGCCTTAGGCTCTACCTTCGGCTTGGGCTGGGTGGACTTCGGAATCGGCTTATGATAATCCAGATCCATCTGAGAAGGTGCAGTCAGAGGCTTGATGGGATGGTACATGGTCTGTGCTGCCATCCGTCCGCCGTTATTTCTGCTGTTATTATTGTTATCCCGGTTATTCTCCCGTCTGGCCGGACGCTGCTGCTGGGCTCTTCCGCCCCTGGAAGCACCTGCGCCGTTTCCTGCATTATTGCTGCCGGTACTGTAAGCACCGGTGCGGCCGGAAGAGGCACCATGGCCCTGAGAGCCATTGGTGACAATGATGATCTTCTTCTTTTTGGGTGCAGCACTCTTTTCTGCTGCGGGCTTTGCTGCGCCTGTCTTTTCTGTCTTTTCTGTTTTCTCTGTCTTTTCCACTTTATCCGTTTTCTCTGTATTCTCCGGAGCAGTTTTCTTTGCTGCTTCTGTATCTGCAGACTTTTTGCCGAATCTGTTCTCTACCATTGCCGCTGCCTGCTCATCTACACTGCTGCTTGCCGTCTTGGCCTCGATTCCTTTTTCATTCAGGAATGCAATGATTTCCTTCCGGTCTGTTCCATACATCTTTTCCAGTTCACTGATTTTCGTCTTCGCCATTGCAACCTCTTTCTTCCTCGCTGCCAAGCAGCCTGATCATACTCTCCGCAAACCCTTTGTCTGTCACCGCCACGCAGGATCGGTACTCCTTGCCGATGGCGCCTCCCAGTGTCTCCTTTGTCCCGTGATGCCGCAGCGGCACCTCATAAAAGGAACACATATTTCCAAAGCTCTTCTCTGTATTCTTCTGCGCATCCTCTGCCAGGATCACCAGGTAAGCCCGAAAGCCCTTGACTGCCTTTTCTGCAGCGAAGTTTCCGCTCTCTATCTTACCAGCCTTGGCGGCCAGTCCCAGAAGTGATAAAACTCTATCCTTCACAGTCAGCCTCCTTCCCGGCCTGCTCAATCTGCGGAGAGGCATGGGGAGATGCCCCCGCCAGGCTCTTCTCCAATGACCGATAGATCTCCGACGGCACACTCATGCCATAGGCCCGATTCAGTGCCTTTTTCTTTTCTGCCAGCTGCAGACAGGCTGTGCTTCTGCACAGATAAGCGCCCCGTCCGTTGGCCCGTCCTGTCAGATCCAGAGAGATCTCTCCCTCCGGCGAGCGGATGATCCGCACCAGGCTCTTTTTTTCCTTCATCTCTCCGCAGCCAATGCATTGGCGCATCGGAATCTTTTTCGGCATGCTGCTTCTGTTACCTCCATCTGCCGCAGTTTACTGCGGCAACACTTAATCTGTATAGAAATCCGGAAGATTATTCCTGCTCTTCCTCTGCGGTCTCTTCGACATCTTCTGCAGCAGATGCATCATCCTCTGCAAAATCTTCCTCTGTCTCCGATGCCTCGGAAGTCTCCTCGTCATATGCCTCCTCATCGTCAGCATATTCCTCGTCCTCTTCGTACTCGTCGTCCAGATAATCCTCATAGCGGAAACCGGGCGCATCCTTTGCCTGGGTCTCGCTCTTGATGTCGATCTTGTAGCCGGTCAGTCTGGCTGCCAGACGTGCATTCTGTCCTTCGCGTCCGATGGCCAGGGACAGCTGATAATCCGGCACCACGACCTTGGCCGTCTTTTCTTCCGGATCAGCAAAGACTGCCACGATCTTTGCCGGGGAAAGGGCGTTCTGAATAAAGTTACCAGGGTTCTCATCCCAGTTCACGATATCGATCTTCTCGCCGTTTAATTCTTCCACGATGTTATTGACACGGGCACCGTTCATACCTACGCATGCACCCACCGGATCCACATTGGGATCATTGCTGCAGACAGCGATCTTGGTGCGGCTGCCGGCCTCTCTGGCGATGCTCATGATCTCTACCGTGCCGTCATGGATCTCGGTCACTTCCTGCTCAAAGAGTCTCTTTACCAGCTCCGGATGCGTACGGCTTACCATGATGCGGGGTCCCTTGGGAGTCTCTCTGACCTCCAGGATATAGACCTTGACTCTCTCTGTGGGACGCAGCACCTCACCGGGCACCTGCTCCTTCTCATTGAGGACGGCATCTGCCTTGCCCAGGTTGACAGTGATGCTCTTGGGCATGACGCGCTGCACGATACCGGTGACGATATCCTTCTGCTTTTCGTAGTACTCGGAATAAACGGCTCTGCGGTCCTCCTCGCGGATCTTCTGGAGCAGGACATTCTTGGCGATCTGGGTGGCGATGCGGCCGAAGGACTGGCTGTTGATCTTTACCTGCACCACATCTCCCACTGCTGCCGTGCGTCTGATCTCCTTGGCATCCTGCAGGGAAATCTCCAGCAGATCATCCTCTACATCCTCCGGCGTCTCTACGACAGTCTTCTCTGCATAGCAGCCGAAATCACAGGTGTCACGGTCGATTTCCACTCTTATATTATCTGCCTTGCC
Source organism: bacterium (assembly GCA_963658405.1). Lineage (GTDB taxonomy): Bacteria > Bacillota > Clostridia > Lachnospirales > Lachnospiraceae > CAG-791. The sequence continues at coordinate 60,510 of CAVKQI010000003.1, forward strand.
GTAGTTATTCTTGCAGGCTGTCAGCAGTGCATTCTCAATTGCCTCAAAAAGGGTATCCTTGCTGATATTTTTCTCTTTTTCCAGCGCATCCAAAGCTTCCTTGAGATCTTTATTCATCTTTGCTCCCATGCTCCTTTCCTTGGTGCCGGCCTGTCGCCGGGCATGTTCCTGTCCTGTATGTCTGTGCTTCTCTGTATTCTCGGTGATTTTCTGTATTTCTATGGTTCTCTGTATCTTCTATAATTCTCTTTAAATCTTTATTTCTGTGATTCTCTGCGTTTTTGTATCTGCCTGACACCTGTCCGGTTCCTATGAACCGGCTGTCCACAGATAAGATCCACACTTAAAAACCCAATGCCAGACGCAGCATGGCGATATTCTTGCGTCCAAAAACCTGTCTGGTACCGTCCGCAAGGACGATGGTGATCTGAAAAGCATCAAAGCTCTCCAGCTCCCCGGCAAATTCCTTGGGTCCCTTGGGTTCCAGAGGCTTGTAGAGCTTTAACTCCACCTGCTCTCCCAGGCTGTACTGCAGATGTCTGTCCTTGGTCAGTGCACGACCAAGCCCGGGACTGGATACTTCCAATACATAGGCCTCCGGGATAATATCCTCCTGATCCAGTACGTCGGAATAGGCTCTGCTGACTTCTACGCAGTCATCGATGGTGACGCCGCCTTCCTTGTCGATATAGGCGCGAAGGTAATAATCGCTCCCTTCCTTCACATAATCCACATCGTAGATCTGCACGCCGTGCGCCTCTGCGATCGGGATCAGCAATTCCTCTGCCTTACGGGCATAACCGCCTTTTCCGGAGGATGTGCCTTTCTTATTACCCTGTTCTCCCATGTAATTTCCTCTTAATTCTATGGCATTTCTGCTGTATTCGTCATCTCTATTTTCGGGCATAGAAAAAGTGGACTTCGTCAGTCCACTTCATCAATCCCTACGTCTACCATGTCATACTAGCACTGTTTTTGCGGAAAATCAAGCATTTTCGGGGCTGCGGCGGCGTCAAAGTGCCGCAGATCAATCGCATAAACCATTTCTTGCAAACTTTTTACCTGCTCTTTACATTCCTGTGATGGTGATTTTCGCCGTCTGCGGTATTCTGTATATCAGCTGCACATAAAAGTTGCATCTCATAACTCAGCCAGACGTGCGAGCGGGTGGCGGATGATGTCCGGCGCACGAGCACTGAGCTGCAAGGCGTCCCCAAGCGGACATCGCCGACAGGACCCGCCCCTCGGCTGGCGTACGGGTAGCAACCAAAAGCAACGGATTAGTTGTCAGCACAAATAAATATGCATAGCTGTAGTGCATTTAAATGCAAATAATTGTATAATTTGAACAATACAACATTTTCATGCTGCGCAGCAAGGCAGCCACGTCTCCTCTGCCGCAGCGGAAAGGAATTTCACATGCCTGCAACTTATGCACATCATCGTTTCGGCGCCGATGTCCTGCGCTGTCTCCCCGGTCCTCTGGCCGCCGTCATTCTTCGGCATCGTCAGGTCTTTGACATCGGCCTGCAGGGGCCGGATATCTATTTTTATTACGAGCCTCTCCATCACAACCCCGTCAGTGCCCTGGCCGGGCAGATGCACGATGCACCGGCACTGCCATTCTTTGAAGAGTGCCGCCGCCACATCCTCTCCCTGGAAGATCCCGCACAGAAAGAAGCCGCCATTGCCTATGCCATGGGATTTCTCTGTCACTTCAGCCTGGATCATGCCTGTCACGGCTATATCGAGGAGCGGATCGGCAAGGGAGATGTAAACCATACCCAGATCGAGAGCGAATTCGACAGGCGACTCGCTGTCATGGACGGCCACGATCCACTGCATTATTCTTTTACTTCGGATTTCATCGCTTCCAATGAAAATGCACAGCTCATCGCCGGCTTTTTCCCGGATCTTTCTCCTAAAACGGTGCGCAAGGCGCTCGTATCCTTCCGGCAGTTTAATCAGATCCTGCAGACACCCAATCCTCTGCTGCGGGGCGCCACCATCGGCGTCATGAAGATGACCGGCAGCAGCTATCCATCTCTGCGGGGGCACCTCATCGAGCGCCGGCCCAATCCCGCCTGCACCGACAGCAATAAGCGTCTGGGACAGCTCTATCACGAAGGCCTTGAAAAGGCCGCTGCCCTGCTGCCCGCCTACGGATCCGCTCTGCAGGATGCTTCCCTTGCGCTGGATCCGTATCTGGAGCACACCTACGGTCCCAAGTAAAACACCAAATGATACACAGTCGGACAAAAAGCAAGGTGAAGCAAAGTGATACACAAACCAAGCTAAATGCAAAGTGATGCGCAGCCGGGAACGCAGACTTCCCGCAGCCGATACCCGTCACACCATGACAGATACTGTACAGGCACACCAAAACCATCCAAGTCTGCAGAACGGAGTTTACATGAAAAAGACCACCAAACTGGAAAAATCCTGGATCCTTTATGATGTGGGCAATTCCGCCTTCACATTGCTGGTGTCCACCCTTTTCCCCATCTATTTCAACGCCATCGCCGGCAGTGCAGGTATTTCCAGCGTGGACTATCTGGCTTACTGGGGATATGCCACTTCCATCGTCACTGCCATCGTAGCCCTGCTTGGCCCCATTCTCGGCTCCGTCACCGACACAAAGGGTTTTAAGAAGCCGATCTTCATCGTCTCCCTTATGATCGGCGTCATCGGCTGCGTGATTCTCGGTTTTACCGGCAACTGGCTGCTCTTCCTGATCCTGTTCGTCATCGCCAAGGTGGGCTACTCCTCCAGTCTGGTCTTCTACGACTCCATGATCCACGATGTGACCACCGAGGAGCGCATGGATGATGTCTCCTCCAAAGGCTATGCCTGGGGCTATATCGGCAGCTGCGTTCCCTTTATCATCGGGCTTGTATTTGTGCTCTACGCTGATAAGATCGGCATCTCCCAGATGACCGGCCTGGCCATCGCCTTTATCGTCACCGCCCTCTGGTGGTTTGGCTGTACCGTACCGCTTCTTAAGAATTATAAGCAGCTGTACTTTGTAGATGCACCCAAGCACGTCATCCGCGAAAGCTTCGGCCGTCTGGGTCATACACTGGCCGGCCTTAAGAATGACAAGAAGGTGCTGCTGTTCCTTCTGGCTTTCTTCTGCTATATCGACGGTGTCTATACCATCATCGACATGGCCACCGCCTATGGCACCGCATTGGGACTGGATACCACCGGCCTTTTGCTGGCCCTTCTGGTGACCCAGTTCGTGGCCTTCCCCTTTGCCCTGCTCTTTGGCTATCTCTCCCACCGCTATCCCGCATCCAGGCTGATCCCCATCTGCATTGCCGCCTATACCGGCATCGCCATCTTTGCCTTCTTCCTGGATTCCCAGACCAAGTTCTGGATCCTGGCCGTGGTCGTCGGCATGTTCCAGGGCGGCATACAGGCCCTCTCCCGCTCCCACTTCGCCAAGATCATTCCGGCGGAAAAATCCGGCGAGTACTTCGGCCTCTATGACATCTGCGGCAAAGGCGCATCCTTCTTCGGCACCATGCTCATCAGCATCATGAGCCAGCTCACAGGCAATGTAAATATCGGCATCGTCTCCCTGGCCATCCTCTTTGTCATCGGCATGATCCTCTTCATCCAGTCCTGCCGGGTAAAGGAATAAGCAATACGCAGGTACAGATAATTTCAGCCGAAAGGCAGTGCGAAGATTTACTTTGGTAAGTCTTTGCACTGCCTTTTCTGTTTTGCAGTACAAACTAAAAATGAACAGAGCTTTTAAGGAATATATGATGAAGCGGCGCTTTCGAGAAATTCCATTTGTGTTGCCGTTATAAAAGAAGCGGCATAGAAGTAATGCGTATAGACCGATATAAAAGATAAGACAAAAATCCCTGTCTCCTATGAGACAGGGATTTTTGCGGGTTGGACTGTTTTCAGTCAGCAGCTCGTACGGGAATCGAACCCATGATTCTGCCGTGAGAGGGCAGCGTCTTAGCC
>CAVKQI010000004.1:0-48398 GCA_963658405.1 bacterium
AGCGCCTCTGGCCAGCCACATCGAGGATTTGCAAAGCAAATTCGAGATGTGGGCTGAACAGTTACCTTAGCATTATGAAGAGAAAAGAAACACAGAATGAGTCAGGATTATTTGTCTTACAATGTATCGGTTAATTTAAAGCGGATCCGGCAGGCCAAGGGAATGAGCCTTGACAGAGTCTCGGAGCAGACCGGGGTCAGCAAGAGCATGCTGGCGCAGATCGAAAAGGGGACGGCCAATCCTTCCCTGGGCGTGCTGGCCAAGATCACCAGCGGGCTTCGGATCGACTTCCAGACACTGACATCCCCGCCGCGGCAGGAGTACTGTCTGGTGGATCCGGGGAAACTGGTGCCCATCAAGGAAGTGACAGGGCAGTACAGCGTCTGGACCTGTTTCCCTTTTGAGGACTCTCAGGCGGTAGAGGTATACCGGATCGATGTAGAGCCGGGCGGCGCCTATGTCAGCGGCAGCCATGGAGAGAATACCAGGGAGTATATCTGTGTCCTGGAAGGTGTCCTGACCATAGAGTGCCATGGACATATCCAGGAGATCGCGGGCGAGCAGATCTATAAATTTGAGACCGACCAGACCCATATCTACCGCAATACCGGGAAGGTCACGGCCAGGTGCATCTGCTATTTTCTGGACTATACACATTTGCGGGGATGATAGATCAGCTTCGCAAATCCTCGATGTGGCTGGCCAGAGGCGTTCCGAGCCTTGGTCACCTGATACATTGCAACGTGAATATGCCTGCAAGCAGTCCAATTTATGCTGCAATGCGGCAGGTGCTGAACAGATACGCATAAAGAGATAAAGACAGTAAAAAACAGATCAGTATCAACTTAACGTATGGAAACGAGTTGATGCTGATCTGTTTTATTTTTCGACTTACACAGTGTATGCTGTTTTGTGCTTTCTTTTATTTTGTTCCTGCCTTGGAGGAAATCAGGAGAGAGCGTCCTTTTCCAGCTCCTGCTCCTTGGCGTACTTCTCCATGATCTCGCTGATCTTGCTGGTGGGTGTGGAGATGGAGGAAGCAGAGGTATCATGATTTAAATAATCGATGATGGATGCCATATATTTGCTCATGTCCGCACTGACGTGATAGGGACGGGTGAACAGCTCGGGGATCTGGTAGGTCAGGTTGGTGGTGATGACGCGGTCAAACCATCCCTTTTCATAGGCTTCATCGAACTGCGAGAGGCCGTCGGTAAAGAGGCCGAAGGTACAGCAGATAAAGACACGCTTTGCGTGGCGTTCCATCTTCAGCTGTCTGGAGGTATCCAGCATGCTGCCGCCGGAGGAGATCATATCATCGATGACGATGACGTCCTTGCCCTCGATGTCATTGCCCAGGAAGTCGTGGGCGACGATGGGGTTCTTGCCGTTGACGATGACGGAGTAATCGCGGCGCTTGTAGAACATACCCACATCGGCGCCGATCACGGTGGCAAAATACACGGCTCTGTCCAGAGCACCCTCGTCCGGGCTGATGACGGTGATGTGATCCTTGTCGAGCACGAGATCATGCTCCACATCCATCAGGGAACGAAGGAACTGATAGGGCGGCATGAAGTTGTCAAAGTCGGTCAGCGGCGCAGAATTCTGGATGCGGGGGTCGTGGGCATCGAAGGTGATGAAATTGGTGACGCCCATATCGGAGAGCTCCTTGAACATGAGTGCAGCGTCCAGAGACTCTCGGCCGCTTCTCTTGTGCTGGCGGCCTTCATATAAGAAAGGCATGATGACGGTGATCCGTCTCGCCTTGCCGTTGATGGCGGTGATCATGCGCTTTAGATCCTGAAAGAGATCATCGGGAGAGCAGTGATTTACAAAACCATTCATCTCATAGGTCATGGAATAATTGCATACATCGATGAGCAGATAGACATCCTTGCCTCTGGCGGATTCGGTGAGGACAGCCTTTCCCTCTCCGGTGCCGAAGCGGATGCAGGGAATGTTCATCAGGTAGCTTTCCTTCTGATAATCTTCAAAAGCAGGGTCATTTTTGGCAATATTGTGATCAGCCTTGCGGAAGGCAGAGATATAGGCATCTACCTTGTTTCCCAGATCCTGGGCGGAGGGATGTACTACCAGCGCCAGAGGTGCTACCGGGATTTTTCGTTCAAGCTGTTCGTGCATTTCGAGTTCAGACATGGTGATCTCCTTATCATTTGGTTTCCGGATACATGGAAAGTATAAAATTTCCCGGAAGGATATGCAAGAGAGAAAGGGCAGGTTTACAGAAAAGCTCTTTTTCGTTACAATAAGGGATGGCTTTGGCATAGAAAGCAGAGAGTGTGCTTTTTTTGCCATTGCAGGTATAACGGCATGAATGTACTGCAGGAGAAACGGGCAGTATGAAAAATAAGAAATGGAGTAAGATACATGGCAAAGAAAAAGACAAGGCCCATTGTAGCAGTAGTGGGACGGCCCAATGTAGGCAAGTCCACGCTGTTTAATGTGCTGGCCGGAGAGAAGATATCTATTGTAAAGGATACACCGGGCATCACCAGAGACCGCATCTATGCGGACTGCACATGGCTGAATTATGAGTTTACGCTGGTGGATACCGGCGGTATCGAGCCGGATTCTAAGGACATCATCTTATCCCAGATGCGGGAGCAGGCACAGATGGCCATCGATATGGCGGATGTGATCCTGTTTATGGTAGATGTCAAGCAGGGCCTGACAGATGCGGACGGCAAAGTGGCAGACATGCTGCGCCGGGCAAAGAAGCCGGTGCTTCTGGTGGTCAATAAGGTAGATAAATATGCCAAGGATATGGCGGATGTCTACGAATTCTACAATCTGGGCATCGGCGATCCCTATCCCATCTCCTCCGTGAACCGCACCGGCATCGGCGATCTCCTCGATGCTGTGGCCGAGCATTTCCCGGAGCCTGTGGAGACCGAGGAAGAGGACGACAAGATCCGTGTGGCCATCGTGGGCAAGCCGAACGTTGGCAAATCTTCCATTATAAACAGACTCATCGGTGAAAACCGGGTCATCGTATCGGATATCGCGGGCACCACCCGGGATGCCATCGACACGGAGATCAAGCATAACGGCACACCCTACGTGTTTATCGATACTGCTGGCCTTCGCCGCAAGAACAAGATCAAGGAAGAGCTGGAGCGCTTCATGATCCTGCGCACGGTGGCTGCCGTGGAGCGGGCGGACATCACGGTGCTGGTCATCGACGGCACAGAGGGTGTCACCGAGCAGGATGCCAAGATCGCAGGCATTGCCCATGACAGAGGCAAGGCAGTGATCATTGCGGTAAATAAATGGGATCTGGTGGAAAAGGACAATTCCACGGTCAATAAGTTTACCCAGAAGGTTCGCTCCGTGCTTTCCTTCCTGCCTTATGCGGAGATCATTTTCATTTCCGCCGTCAGCGGACAGCGCCTGCCGAAGCTCTATGACATGATCGATGCGGTGCACGCCAACCAGTCCATGCGTATCCAGACAGGTGTCCTCAATGAGATCATCTCTGAGGCTACCGTCATGCAGCAGCCGCCCTCAGACAAGGGCAAGATGCTGCGGATCTTTTACGGCACCCAGATCGGCGTAAAGCCTCCGACCTTTGTACTCTTTGTCAATGACAAGGATCTGTTCCATTTTTCCTATCAGCGCTATATCGAGAATCAGATCCGGCAGGCCTTCGGCTTTAAGGGCACGCCGCTGAAATTCATTATCCGGGAGCGCAAGGAAGGCTAGAAAGGGTAAAGTTTAACAGAAATGCCCGATGGCATTTCTGTTAAACTCGAATAGATGCCGCAGACAGCATCTATTCGTGATCACATCGGAGAATTCGCCTTCGCGAAATTCTTCTCGTGTTGCCGCTGTGAAACAGCGGCAAAAAGGGGTAAAAATGAATATTACAGCAAGAGCAGCAGCGCTGGTCATCGGCTATGTCTTCGGCCTGTTCCAGACTGCCTATCTGTACGGAAAATATAAGGGAATCGATATCCGCAATTACGGCAGCGGCAATGCGGGCACCACCAATACCCTGCGGGTGCTGGGAACCAAGGCAGGCATCATAGTATTTATCGGAGACGTGCTTAAGTGCGTGGCGGCAGAGCTCGTGATGTATCTGCTGCTTGGCAGCCGACACAGCGATATCCTCTATCTGCTGAAGCTCTATACGGCAGCGGGATGTGTCCTGGGACATGATTTTCCTTTTTATATGAATTTCAAGGGCGGCAAGGGCATAGCGGTCACGGCCGGTCTGGTGGTGAGCTTTCACTGGATGTTTTTGCCGGTGGGACTGCTGTGCTTCCTGGTTCCTTTCCTGGTGACCCATTATGTGTCATTGGGATCCCTTCTGGTCTATGTGGGCTTTGTGATCGAGATGATCGTCTGCGGACAGGCAGGGCTCTTTGGAGCATCCGGCCCGGTGCTGGCAGAGATGTATATCATTTCCCTGCTGCTGGCGGCCCTGGCCTTCTATCAGCACAGAGGCAATATCGTGAAGCTGGCAAAGGGCACAGAGCGGAAGACTTCTCTGATCCACAATAAGGCCATGCTGGATCCTGACAAAAAAGAGACGAAGTAGCAGAAAATACCGCAGAATGGAGATAGATAATGGCAAAGATAGGAATGATCGGTGCAGGCAGCTGGGGAACAGCCCTCACCTATTGTCTGACCCGCAACGGCCATGAGGTGACCGTGTGGTCTATTGCACAAAGCGAAGTGGACATGCTCAATACCGAGCATGAGCAGAAAGAAAAGCTTCCCGGGGTAGTCCTGCCGGAGAGCGTGGCGGCTACTACAGATTTACAGAAAGCCATGACGGACAGGGACCTGCTGGTGATGGCGGTGCCGTCTCCCTTTTTCAGAAGTACGGCGCGCTCCATGGCACCTTACTGCGCAAAGGGACAGCGGATCGTCTCCGTGGCCAAGGGCATCGAAGAGGATACCTTGATGACCCTCAGCGAGATCCTGGAGCAGGAACTGCAGGATGCCGACGTGCAGGTGGCGGTATTAAGCGGCCCCACCCATGCGGAGGAAGTAGGCAAGGGACTGCCCACAGCCATTGTAGCGGGAGCACATGACCTGGAAATGGCGCAGTACATCCAGGATATTTTCATGAATGATTATTTCCGGGTCTATACCAGCCTGGATATGAAGGGAATGCAGATCGGCGCGGCCCTTAAGAACGTGATCGCCCTGGCAGCAGGCACGGCCGACGGTCTGGGCTATGGCGATAATACCAAGGCAGCCCTGATCACCCGCGGTATCGCGGAGATCAAGCGTCTGGGCCTGGCCATGGGCTGTGAGCCGGAGACCTTCTCCGGTCTTACAGGCATCGGCGATCTGATCGTCACCTGCGCGTCCATGCATTCCAGAAACCGCCGGGCCGGTATCCTGATCGGCAAGGGCTATACCCCGCAGGAGGCCATGGAGGAAGTGAAGCAGGTGGTGGAGGGCGTTTACAGCGCCAAGGCTGCCATGCAGCTCTCCGAAAAGTATCAGGTACAGCTTCCCATTATCGAGCAGGTAAATCTGGTCCTTTTTGAGAATAAGAGTGCGGCGGATGCCGTCCGGAATCTGATGCTGCGGGATCGGAAAGCGGAAAAATAAGCCGGGACATCCCTTTGCGGATATTTCGGAGAATTTGTTTATGTGTATATTGGCGGACAGATCGGTTATGGCAGGTCTGCTGCAGGAATAGAAAACCTGTTTAAAGGACAAACAGAGGAGGAATCAGGATGGAACAGGGAATGACAATTTACGAGGAGCTGAAGCAGAGAGGACTTCTGGCGCAGCTGACAGATGAAGAGGAGATCAAGGAGCTGATCAATGCGGGAAAGGCTACCTTTTATATCGGTTTTGATCCCACGGCAGACAGCCTGCATGTAGGTCACTTCATGGCACTTTGCCTGATGAAACGCCTGCAGGAGGCAGGCAATAAGCCCATCGCCCTGATCGGCGGCGGTACCGGTATGATCGGCGATCCTTCCGGCCGCACGGACATGCGCCAGATGATGACCGTGGAGACCATTGAGCACAACTGTGCCTGCTTTAAAAAGCAGATGAGCCGCTTTATCGAGTTCGGCGAAGACAAGGCCCTGATGGTCAATAACGCAGACTGGCTCAGAAACCTGAATTATATCGAGTTCATCCGGGATATCGGCGCCTGCTTCTCTGTCAATAAGATGCTCTCCGCGGAGTGCTACAAGCAGCGTATGGAAAAGGGCCTGAGCTTCTTAGAGTTTAACTACATGATCATGCAGAGTTATGACTTCCTGGAGTTATACAAACGCTATGGCTGCAATATGCAGTTCGGCGGCGACGACCAGTGGAGCAATATGCTCGGCGGCACAGAGCTGATCCGCAAGAAGCTGGGAAAAGATGCCTATGCCATGACCATCACCCTGCTGCTTAATTCCGAGGGTAAGAAGATGGGCAAGACCCAGAAGGGCGCGGTATGGCTGGATCCTGACAAGACTTCCCCTTATGAGTTCTATCAGTACTGGCGCAATGTGGCAGATGCCGATGTCCTGAAGTGCCTGCGGATGCTGACCTTCCTGCCTCTTGCCCAGATCGATGAGATGGATCAGTGGGAGGGCAGCCGCCTGAACGAGGCTAAGGATATTCTGGCCTTTGAGCTGACCAAGCTGGTACACGGAGAGGATGAGGCTTCCAAGGCCAGAAAGGGCGCACAGGCACTCTTTGGCGGCGGCGCCGATATGGCAGAGGTTCCTGCTTTTGTTATGAAAGAAGAGGACTTCCAGGAGGACGGCACCATGGATATTCTGGCTGTCCTGGCTAAGTCCGGCCTTTGCGCTTCCCGCTCCGAGGCCCGCCGGGCAGTAGAACAGGGCGGTGTTTCTGTGGACGGAGAGAAGATCAGCGATATCAAACTTTCTTATACCAAGGAGGCATTGGGAAAGGGCATTCTGGTAAAGAGAGGCAAGAAGAATTTTAAGAAAGTAAGCTTTGAAAATGCGTAAATATTCCGCTAAGATACGCATTTTCGGCATTTTCTCCCTTTTTTACAGTATGTAGCTTTAGTACAAAATCGCTATGGTTAATTTGTACAAAAAGTCAAAAACCAATAAGTGAAGCTTATACCCATCACAGCAAGCATAAACTGCTGTGATGGGTATTTGTATAAAATCACTTGTTTTTTGAAAAAATGAGCATATAATAACGGATGGTTGAAGCAGAAAAATGACTGCCGGTCATACAGACGCCGGGATGCCGCTTTTCTGCAAAGCAGCAAATACTCCCTGAAGATGAAGGGGAGAGGAAGGAAAAGGTATGGCAGAAGAACTAATTCAACAGCTAAACGTAGAAACAGCCTTTACCATTCCGATATTTGGCGGGATCGAGATCTATGAATCCGTAGTCATCACCTGGATCATCATGGCAGTTCTCACGGTACTTGCAATCTGGCTTACCCACGGGATGAAGGTACAGAATCCCGGCAAGCGTCAGATGGCGGCCGAGTTCATTGTGACCTGGCTGGACAAGTTTACCTCGGGAATGCTGGGGGAGCGTGCCGCGCAGTACGGCCCCTACATTGCGACGGTGATGATCTACATCGGTTTTGCCAATATCATCGGAGTATTTGGTGTGAAGCCTCCCACAAAGGACATGAACATCACCGTGGCATTGTCACTGATGAGCATCATCCTGATCGAGGCCTCCGGCATTGTGGCGAAAGGTGTAAAGGGATGGGTGAAGAGCTTTGCAGAGCCCACCGCCGTCATCACACCTTTGAACATCATGGAGATCGCCATCAGACCCCTGTCTTTGTGCATGCGTCTTTTCGGTAATGTCCTTGGTGCATTCGTCATCATGGAGCTGATCAAAATGCTGATCCCGGTAGGTATTCCGGTGGTATTCAGTCTGTACTTCGATTTCTTCGACGGACTGATCCAGGCTTACGTCTTTGTATTCTTAACTTCCCTGTTTATCAGAGAAGCCGTGGGAGACTAAAATTTATTTCACGGACAGAGGGCAAAGACAAAGACAGCACGCACACGGACCGCAGACAGCACAGGCAAAGTCATTGCAGCAGGCAAAGCCGGCGCAGCAATGATACGACGCTGCAGCAATGATACTGCGATGTGCAGTGCATGCAGAGGTACGGTATATGCAAAGACAGCATATACAGCGCACAAAAATATTATCAAGACAGACGTAAAGTCGCCGGATGAACCGGATTTATCCGATGATTTTCAGACAACTTCAGACCACAAACCCCAAAGGTCTGCATGAATACAGACCGGAAAAAGAAGAGGAGGACAAAACAATGGTAGTAACAGCAATCGGAGCAGGTATCGCAGCACTGGCAGGTATCGGCGGTGGTATCGGTATCGGTATCGCAACTGGTAAGGCATGTGAGGCCGTTGCAAGACAGCCTGAGGCAGACTCCAAGATCACACAGAAGCTTCTTCTTGGTGCCGCACTGGCAGAGGCAACTTCTATTTACGGTTTCGTTATCGGTATCCTTTGCATTTTCATGCTGTAAAATCCGAACAGACAGAATAATTACCAATAGGAGAAATAAACATGCAAATGTTAAGAGTAGATCCCGTAAATCTGATTTGTACTATTATAAATCTGCTCATTCTCTACTTCCTGATCAGAAAGTTTCTGTTTAAACCGGTTAGAAACATTCTTGCACAGCGCGAAGAACAGATCAAAAAGTCCTACGCAGATGCAGAGGCCGTCAACCAGGAGGCCAGCGCTTTAAAGAAGCAGTACGAGAACTCCCTGGAGTCCATCGAGGAAGAGCGCAGCCAGGCAATGTCCAAGACCAGAGAGGACGCTGCCAAAGAGTATGCACGCATTGTGGACAATGCGCAGACCCAGGCTGACAAGCTCCTTGCGGATGCCAGAGTACAGGCCGATCAGGAGAGCAGAGCAAAGGTCAAGGAAGCAACCGACCAGATCGCTGATCTGGTGACCGAGGCAGCTTCCCGGATCGCAGCAACCAAGAACAGCAGCGACAATGATCTGGCATTATATGATGCCTTCTTAAAGGAAGCTGCTGCAGACAATAAGACAGAGAATGGTGAGAACGCATGAGAGAAGATACAATTCGTTACGCAAAAAGTCTGCGTGCCATGAAACTGTCTGAGAGCGCAGTTTCCAACACAGACGAAATTTTCAAGACGGTGCCGGAAATTTCTGCCAGACTGTCAGATCCTACCGCACCCCTTTCTGTGCGCCACAGCATCATAGATAAGATCTTTCCGGAGGAGATCCGGGATTTCTTAAAGATCCTCTGCGACAATGACGCAGTGGAGCTGTGGGATGAGATCTGTGAGGCCTATGCAGCACAGGAGCCGGAGAAGGAAGATACCAGGTTAAAGGCCATTCTTCGCTATGTGACAAAGCCCACTAAGGAGCAGGAAGCAGGCATTCGCGGCTTTATCGAGCATAAGTATAAGCCCACGGATCTGGAGCTGACCCTTAAGGAAGATGCTTCCATCGGCGGCGGCTTTATCCTGCAGGTGGGTGAGGACGAGTATGACTGGAGCAACCAGGGCAGAGCCCGTCAGTTTACCCAGAGCATCCAGCAGGTGCGCGGCGCCCTGACAGATGCTGCTATGGAAAAGAACAGCACCAATGATATCATTTCCATCCTGCGCACCAGCGTGGAGGAGTTTAATCTCCAGGCTGAGACCAAGGAAATCGGTTTTGTGACCAGCGTAGGCGACGGCATTGTGCAGATCGACGGCATTGATCACGCCATGTACGGCGAGATCATCGTCTTTGACACCGGCGTCAAGGGCATGGTGCAGAACGTAGAGAAGAACAGGATCGGCGCCATCCTCTTCGGACCCGAAGGAGAGATCGGCGAGGGCAGCCGGGTAGTCCGCACAGGCAGACAGGCCGGTATTCCGGTAGGTGATGCTTTCCTGGGAAGAGTCGTGGATGCACTGGGTGCGCCCATTGACGGCAAAGGAGAGATCGCAGCCACCGACTATCGTCCGGTAGAGGAGCCGGCACCGGGCATTATCGACAGAAAGTCCGTCAGCGAGCCCATGGAGACCGGTATTCTTTCCATCGATTCCATGTTCCCCATCGGCCGCGGACAGCGTGAGCTGATCATCGGCGACAGACAGACCGGCAAGACCTCTATCGCCACAGATACCATCATCAACCAGAAGGGCAAGAACTGCATCTGCATTTATGTGGCCATCGGCCAGAAGGCTTCTACCGTAGCAAAGCTGGTCAATACCCTGGAAAAGCACGATGCCATGTCCTATTCCATCGTGGTATCCGCTTCCGCAGCAGATACCGCCCCCCTGCAGTACATCGCTCCCTATGCGGGCACTGCACTGGCAGAGTATTTCATGCACAAGGGCAAGGATGTGCTGATCGTCTATGATGATCTGAGCAAGCATGCCGTCGCTTACCGTGCACTGTCTCTGCTGCTGGGCCGTTCCCCGGGACGTGAGGCTTATCCCGGCGACGTATTCTATCTGCATTCCCGTCTGCTGGAGCGTTCCAGCCGGCTGTCAGAGGAAAAGGGCGGCGGTTCCATCACCGCACTGCCTATCATTGAGACCCAGGCAGGCGATGTTTCCGCTTATATTCCCACCAACGTTATTTCCATCACCGACGGTCAGATCTTCCTGGAGAGCGATCTGTTCTTCTCCGGCATGCGACCGGCAGTCAACGTAGGACTTTCTGTATCCCGTGTAGGCGGTGCAGCGCAGTCCAAGGCCATGAAGAAGGCTTCCGGAAGCCTGCGTATCGATCTGGCACAGTACCGTGAGATGGAAGTGTTCACCCAGTTCTCTTCCGATCTGGATGCAGCCACCAAGGAACAGCTGGCACAGGGCAGTGTGCTGATGGAGCTGTTAAAGCAGCCCTTAGGTCATCCCCTCGCCATGCATGAGCAGGTCATTACCCTGTGCGTGGCAACCAATCGGCTGATGATCGATGTGCCGGTACCGCAGGTCAAGGATTTCCAGATGAAGATGCTGGCCTGGTTCGATACGGAGCATCCGGAGATCGGCAACGGCATAGAGACCACGGGCACCCTGGAGGATGATGTAAAGCAGCAGATTCTGACAGAGGCAAAGAAGTTCAAGGAAAGTTACCTGAAGGAGGCAAAGGATGCCGACAACAAGAGAGATCAGGGATCGAATTAACAGCATTGGAGATACCTTAAAGATCACAAATGCCATGTACCTGATTTCCTCTACCAAGCTGCGCAAGGCCAGAAAGTCCCTGGCGGATACCGAGCCTTATTTCTATTCCCTGCAGTCCCTGGTATCCAGGATCATACGGCACCTGCCGGATGACTTTACCCATCCGTATCTGGATTTCAGAACGGATGTCAGCAAGGAAAACAGAAAAAGAGGCTATATCGCTGTGACAGCCGACAAGGGTCTGGCCGGCGCCTATAACCACAACGTACTCAAGCTGGTGGAAGACCAGCTGAAGAAGGGCGACGACAACATGCTCTTCGTGGTAGGTGAAGTGGGACGCCAGTACTTTGAGCAGCGCGGGATTCCCGTGGACGAGCAGTTTCACTACACGGCGCAGAATCCTTCCCTTCACAGAGCCAGAATGATCTCGGAGAGAATGCTGGAGCTGTACCTTGAGAAGGAGATCGACGAGGTCTACATTGTCTATACGAGAATGCAGAACAGCCTGACGGCCGAGACGGAGATCATGCAGCTGCTTCCCCTTAACAAGCTGGACGATCAGGCCTTTGTCAGGGCGACCCAGGCAGGCGTGCTGCAGCAGGAATTCAGCATGGAGCCGTCTCCCAAGGCGGTAATTGACAATATCGTTCCGAACTATATGACGGGCTTTATTTACAGTGCACTGGTAGAGTCCTTCTGTTCGGAGCAGAATGCCCGCATGATGGCTATGGATGCGGCAAACAAAAACGGCATCAAGATGAAGCAGGAGCTGAGTGTACAGTACAACCGGCTTCGTCAGGGACAGATCACCCAGGAGATCACGGAGGTCTGTGCCGGTGCCAGAGCGCAGAGAATGAATCAGCAGGGCACAGGACAGGTATAATGGAGATGAATATGCAGCAGATAGGAAAAATCGTACAGGTCATGGGACCTGTGGTAGACGTGGAATTTCCGTCAGAACCGCTGCCGGTCATCAAGACCGCACTGGAGGTGGACAACCACGGCAAAAAGTCCATTATGGAAGTCTCACAGCAGATCGGCAATAATACAGTTCGCTGTATCATGCTTTCTGCCAGTGAGGGCCTGCAGAAGGACATGAAAGTAACTTCTACCGGCAGCGGCATCAAGGTACCGGTGGGAGAGAAAACCCTGGGACGTCTTTTCAATGTCCTGGGTGATACCATTGACGGCAAGGAGTCGCTGAAAGAGGAAGAGCACTGGGAGATCCATCGCGAAGCGCCTTCCTTCGATCAGCAGAAGCCTGTAGCAGAGATCCTGGAGACCGGCATTAAGGTCATCGACCTGCTGGCTCCCTATGCAAAGGGCGGTAAGGTCGGTCTGTTCGGCGGCGCCGGCGTAGGTAAGACCGTGCTGATCCAGGAGCTGATCCGAAACGTGGCAGCAGAGCACGGCGGCTACTCCATCTTTACCGGTGTAGGTGAGCGTTCCAGAGAGGGTAATGACCTCTGGACAGAGATGACGGAGTCCGGCGTTATCAAGAATACCGCCCTGGTATTCGGTCAGATGAATGAGCCCCCGGGAGCTCGTATGAGAGTGGCAGAGACCGGCCTTACCATGGCAGAATATTTCCGTGATGTAAAGCATCAGGACGTGCTTCTCTTTATTGATAATATCTTCCGTTTCGTGCAGGCGGGTTCCGAGGTTTCTTCCCTGCTGGGACGTATGCCTTCCGCCGTGGGTTATCAGCCTACACTGGCCAACGAGATGGGCGCTCTGCAAGAGCGGATCGCTTCCACAAAGAACGGTTCCGTCACCAGCGTGCAGGCTGTCTATGTGCCTGCCGATGACCTGACTGACCCGGCGCCGGCTACGACCTTCGCGCATCTGGATGCCACCACCGTTCTTTCCAGAAAGATCGTAGAGCAGGGTATTTACCCGGCCGTAGATCCTCTGGAGTCCAATTCCCGTATCCTGGAGGAGGATGTGGTGGGCAAGACCCATTACGAGACGGCTCAGAAGGTACTGCAGATCCTCCAGAAGTACAAGGAACTGCAGGATATCATCGCTATCCTTGGTATGGAAGAGCTGGGCGAGCAGGATAAGGTTACCGTATTCCGTGCCCGTAAGATCCAGCGTTTCCTGTCACAGCCCTTCTTCGTAGGTGAGCAGTTTACCGGTATCCCCGGCAGATATGTGCCGCTGCAGGAGACGGTAGAAGGCTTCAAGGCCATCATCGACGGCGAGATGGACGATTATCCGGAGGCAGCCTTCTTCAATGTAGGCAACCTGGATGATGTAAAGAAAAAAGCAGATGCCATGGTCAGATCCGGAGAAGCATAAAAAGCCGGCATTCATGATTTTTGATCAAAGAAGGAGCAGAACGATATGGCAGCAGCATCGACTACGTTCAGCCTGAAAATCATAGCGACAAACCGTGTCTTCTTTGACGGCAGAGCCAGACAGATCATCATTCCCACTCTGGACGGCAGTTACGGCATTTTGCCCCATCATTCCGAGCTGATCCTGGCCGTAGAGGTAGGAGAGCTGGATGTACAGAGGGAAGATGGCTCCTGGGTCAGTGTGGCAGTGGGCCTTGGCTCCGCCCAGGTAGTCCATAACCGTGTGGTGGTGCTGGTGGATACCGCAGAGACACCGGAGGAAATCGACAAGCGAAGAGCTGAGGAGGCTATGGAACGCGCCAAAGAGCAGCTCCGCCAGAAAAAGAGCGTGGCAGAGTACCACATGGCACAGGCGTCCCTGGCCAGAGCTTTGTCAAGACTTCGCTTGAAAAACAAGAAGTATATGTAAAGAACAGGCTTTGCTGCCGCGCGGCAGCAGACAGACGTTTCAAAGGGCGGGCAGAGAAAATCTGTCCGTCCTTTTTTGTGATCTCCGGAGGCTGCCGCGGAAATCATCTGTTGTCAAGGTGGCGGTGTCCGTTGTAAGATAGAAGACATCAGGTTTTTATGTAAAGGAAGGGATTACAAATGATGAACGGTGCGGACGCGATCGTAAAATGTCTCGAACTGGAAGGGGTAGAATATGTCTTCGGCTATCCGGGCGTAGCCATCTGCCCTTTTTATAACAGCATTCTCTCCACAGAGATCCGAACGATCCTGGTGCGGGAAGAGCAGAATGCAGCCCATGCAGCCAGCGGCTATGCCCGCATATCCGGCAAGCCCGGGGTGGTGGCGGTCACCAGCGGCCCCGGTGCCACCAATCTGATCACCGGCATTGCCACTGCCTTTGCGGACAGCATTCCCATGGTATGCATTACCGGACAGGTGGACTCCAAACTGATGGGCAGCGATGCCTTCCAGGAGGCCGATATCTCCGGTGCGGTGGAGTCCTTTGTAAAATACAGCTACATCGTCCGCAAGGCATCGGATATTCCACGTATTATGAAGGAGGCCTTCTTTATCGCCAATTCCGGCAGACGGGGACCGGTACTGATCGATCTGCCCATCGATGTGCAGCAGGAGGCCGTCTCCCGTTTCTCCTACCCGGAAGAGATTTCCATGCGCACCTATAAGCCCACCGTGAAGGGGCATGCGGTGCAGATCTCCAAGGTGATCCATGAGCTGGAAAAGGCCAGCAAGCCCATTATCTGCGCCGGCGGCGGTGTGCACCTTAGCGGTGCCAGAGAGCAGCTGCAGGCCTTTGCAGAACAGAATCATATCCCCGTAGTCTGCACTATGATGGGACTGGGCGTCATGCCCACGGATCATCCGCTTTTCTTCGGCATGGTGGGCAATAACGGCCAGCCCTACGGCAACAGAGCCATGAATGAGGCAGATGTGATCATCATGATCGGCGCCCGGGTGGCAGACCGCTCCATCAGCCAGCCGGATCTGATCACTGAAAATAAAGTGCTGGTCCACATCGATGTGGATCCCGCCGAGATCGGCAAGAGCGCCGGCCCTACGATCCCGCTGGTAGGCGATATCGCCCATATTTTTGAGGATATCAGCGGCCAGACCGTGCATATGGATTACACGCCCTGGCTGAAGCAGCTCTCCGAGTATCGGGCGAAAGCTCAGGAGTTAAAGGAAAAGAATAAAAAGGATCGAAACGGCGGCATTGATCCCGCCCAGTTCGTGCGCAGCCTCTCCATGGCCATGGATGAGGATGCGGTCTATGTGGCGGATGTGGGACAGAATCAGCTCTGGTCCTGTGCCAACTATGTCATGCGAAACGGCCGCTTCCTTACCTCCGGCGGTATGGGCACCATGGGCTATTCCGTGCCTGCAGCCATGGGGGCAAAGCTGGCTGCTTCCGGCAGACAGGCTGTGGCTGTCTGCGGCGACGGCTCTTTTCAGATGTCTCTGATGGAACTGGCTACCATGCGCCAGTACCGGGTACCGGTAAAGATCGTCGTCATGAAAAACGGCTGGCTGGGTCTGGTGAGACAGTACCAGCACTTTAACTACAAGGATCACTTCTCGGTGACGGACTTAAGCGGCAGTCCTGCGCTTGACAAGATCGCCGAGGCCTACGGCATGAAGTACCTGCACCTGTCCCAGGAAAAAGACATGGAAAGTGTTTTAGGCGAGTTCCTTCGAAACGATGAATCTGTGCTGCTGCAGTGCGATATTTCACCGGAGGAAGTAGTCTAGGATCTTCGATATAAGAGGTAATTATGAAGAGAATTTATTCTGTATTGGTAGAAAACAGGGCCGGCGTCCTGTGCAAGGTGGCCGGACTGTTCTGGAGAAGGTGCTTTAACATTGATTCCCTGGCAGTAGGTGAGACCGATGATCCGGCGGTCTCCAATATGATCATCGTCAGCTCCGGAGATAAGCGCACCTTAGAGCAGATCGAGAAGCAGCTCAACAAAAAACTGGATGTCATCAAGGTAAAAACCTTTGACGAGGCGCAGAGCATCAGCCGGGAACTGATGCTGGTAAAGGTCAAGTACAACAGGAATAACCGCAAGGACATCATGGAAAACTGCGAGATCATGGGGGCACAGATCGTGGATCTCTCCAAGAGCATGATGACCATTCAGATCTGTGATACGCCGGAGCGCGTGAAGATCTTCATGGATACGCTGCGGACGATCAGTATTGTGGAGATCACCCGCACGGGGACAGTGGCTCTGCAGAAGTGTAAAGACACTGTTTAGGATTAGGCGAGGCTGGCTTGTGCAAATGTGAAATCTCTGTGGTATTGTGCAGAGGGAACATTGACATAAAAAAAACAGAGTCTTATAATGAGTCGAAAAGTGATTAGGAAGAGTGGTTGAGAGAGTATGAAGGCAGAAGAACCCACACAGAAAAAAGTTTTTCAGCTTCTGGTTGACAATACATCCGGTGTTTTGTCCCGTATTGCCGGACTTTTCTCCAGAAGAGGATATAATATTTCCAGCATTACCGCAGGCGTGACGGCAGATCCCAGGATCACCCGGATCACCATCGTAGCTACCGGTGATGATGACATCCTCGAGCAGATCGAGAAGCAGGTAGCCAAGCTG
Organism: bacterium; assembly: GCA_963658405.1. Classification (GTDB taxonomy): domain Bacteria; phylum Bacillota; class Clostridia; order Lachnospirales; family Lachnospiraceae; genus CAG-791. The sequence goes on from CAVKQI010000004.1 coordinate 16,564, forward strand.
GTGGATGTCCGCGATATCCACGAATTAAAGCCGGATGAAAGCGTTTACAGAGAGCTGGCCATGATCAAGGTCAGAGCCGATGCAGCGCAGCGCCAGGGTATCATCGCCATCACCAATATTTTCCGCGGCAGTATCGTGGATGTATCTCCCGAGAGCCTGATCATTGAGATCACCGGCAATCAGGGCAAGATCGATGCATTCCTTCGCCTGCTGGATGGATTTGAGATTCTCGAGCTGGCCAGAACCGGTATTGCAGGTCTGGGCAGAGGCATTGATCACGTCATTTACATTGACGAGCCGTAATTTTATTTTGCGTTTCCGGTCAGCAGTTCGTAAGAGCTGCCGACTGAAAATAGGAATTGTCACAGGATGTTCCTTTGACAATTGCATAAATAACTCAATGGAGGAGAAACGAAATGTCACAAACAGCAAAAATTTTCTATGAATCTGATTGCAATCCTGCACTGTTAGACGGCAAGACCGTCGCAGTCATCGGCTATGGCAGCCAGGGTCATGCTCATGCTCTGAACTTAAAGGAGTCCGGTGTACATGCCATCGTAGGTCTGTACGAGGGTTCTAAGTCCTGGGCAAAGGCAGAGGCACAGGGTTTGGAGGTTTACACAGCAGCAGAGGCAGCCAAGAAGGCTGACGTCATCATGATCCTGATCAACGATGAGCTGCAGGCAAAGCTTTACAAAGAGTCTATCGCTCCCAACTTAAAGGCAGGCGATATGCTGATGTTCGCACACGGCTTCAACATCCACTATGGTCTGATCGTACCTCCGAAGGATGTCGATGTTACCATGGTAGCTCCCAAGGCACCCGGCCACACTGTAAGAAGTGAGTACCAGGCAGGCAGAGGTGTTCCGATGCTGGTAGCTGTACACCAGGATGCAACCGGCAAGGCACAGGAGAGAGCACTGGCTTATGCAGCTGCTATCGGCGGCGCAAGAGCAGGCGTACTGGAGACCACCTTCCGTACCGAGACCGAGACCGATCTGTTCGGTGAGCAGGCAGTCCTTTGCGGCGGTGTCTGCGCATTAATGCAGGCTGGTTTTGAGACTCTGTGCGAGGCTGGCTATGATCCCAGAAATGCATACTTCGAGTGCATCCATGAGATGAAGCTGATCGTAGACCTGATTTACCAGTCCGGTTTCAAGGGCATGCGTTATTCCATTTCCAATACCGCTGAGTACGGCGATTACATCACCGGCCCGAAGATCGTTACCGAGGATACCAAGAAGGCTATGAAGAAGATCCTTTCCGATATCCAGGATGGTACCTTTGCAAAGGACTTCCTGCTTGACATGTCTGAGGCAGGCGGCCAGGTACACTTCAAGATGATGCGCATGAAGGCTCAGGAGCATGCATCTGAGAAGGTTGGCGAAGAGATTCGTAAACTATACAGCTGGAACGACGATGATAAGCTGATCAATAACTAATCGCCATCGTTTCCGGTTTGTTTGCCATGGCGTTTAGCTGTGGTATTCAGAGCTGCGATATAGAGTATGTAAGCAGAGGGGAATGCCGCGAAAACGGCATTCCCTTTTTTACGCAGAAAACAAAGGAGGAGAACTGTCATGGGAATGACAATGACGCAGAAGATTCTGGCGGCGCATGCCGGACTGGATCATGTGGAGGCCGGTCAGCTGATCGAGGCAAACCTGGATCTGGTGCTGGGCAATGACATCACCAGTCCTGTTGCCATCAAGGAAATGGACAAATTCAGCAAAAACGGTGTCTTTGACAAGGACAAGATCGCCCTTGTGCCGGACCACTTTGTGCCCAACAAGGACATCAAGTCTGCAGAGAACTGTCAGTGTGTCCGGGCTTTTGCAAAGAAAAATGAGATCACCAATTATTTTGAAGTAGGTCAGATGGGCATTGAGCATGCCCTGCTTCCGGAAAAAGGCCTGACGGCTCCCGGAGATGCCATCATCGGCGCAGATTCCCACACCTGCACCTACGGTGCGGTAGGCGCCTTCTCCACCGGCGTCGGCAGCACGGATATGGCAGCCGGCATGGCTACCGGCAAGGCCTGGTTCAAGGTCCCCAGTGCTATTCTGTTTCGCCTGAGCGGAAGCCTTCCCAAGTGGGTCAGCGGCAAGGATGTGATCCTGCACATCATCGGCATGATCGGTGTGGACGGTGCCCGTTACCAGTCCATGGAGTTTACCGGAGAGGGCGTTGCCAGCCTTTCCATGGATGACCGCTTTACCATTGCCAACATGGCTATCGAGGCCGGTGCCAAGAACGGCATTTTCCCGGTAGATGAAAAGACCGTTGCTTATATGAAGGAACACAGCCAGAGGGCCGGCAAGGTCTATGAGGCAGATCCGGATGCAGAATATACGGCCGTCTACGACATTGATCTTTCCACCATCAAGTCTACCGTATCGTTCCCTCACCTGCCGGAGAATACCCATACATTCGATGATATGCCGGAGATCAAGATCGATCAGGTAGTCATCGGTTCCTGCACCAACGGCCGCATCAGCGACATCCGGGCAGCTGCAGAGATCTTAAAGGGCAGAAAGGTAGCGCAGGGTGTTCGCTGCATCGTGATCCCGGCTACCCAGAGCGTTTATCTGCAGGCTATGGAAGAGGGCCTGTTAAAGATCTTTATCGAGGCCGGCGCTGTCGTGAGCACCCCTACCTGCGGTCCCTGTCTCGGCGGATACATGGGCATCCTGGCAGAAGGAGAGCGCTGCGTATCCACCACCAACCGCAACTTTGTAGGTCGTATGGGACATGTGAAGTCGGAGGTCTATCTGGCAAGCCCTGCCGTGGCAGCGGCCAGCGCCGTGACCGGCAGAATCTCACAGCCCAGTGAGCTGTAGGAAAAGAGAAGATCGCATCGGAGAATTCGCCTGCGCGAAATTCTCCTCACGCAGCTGCTGCAAAGCAGCAGCTTAGAAAGGAAGAATATGGTATCAGCAAAAGGTTCCGTTTTTCGTTATGGGGATAATGTAGATACGGACGTTATCATCCCGGCAAGATATTTAAATACCACCGATCATGCAGAGCTGGCATCTCACTGCATGGAGGATATTGACAAGGAATTTGTTCATCAGGTCAAAAAGGGCGACATCATCGTGGCAGACAAGAATTTCGGCTGCGGCTCCTCCCGTGAGCATGCGCCTATCGCCATCAAGGCCTCCGGCATTTCCTGTGTCATTGCAGAGAGCTTTGCCAGAATTTTCTACCGCAACGCCATCAACATCGGCCTGCCCATCATTGAGTGCGCAGAGGCGCCGAAGCACATCAAGGCAGGAGATCAGGTTTCCATCGATTTTGACAGCGGCCTGATCACTGATGAGACCACCGGCGAGACTTTCCAGGGACAGGCATTTCCGCCTTTCATGCAGAAGATCATCGACGAGGGCGGCCTGATCAATTACATCAACAGCCAGGCGTAGTTTTTACGGAAAAAATAAAAAGAGTCTTCTCCTTCGGGGAGAGGACTCTTTTGCTTTTTCTGTTCAGCACCTGCCACATCTTGGATTTGCGAAGTAAATTCGAGATGTAGACTAAATAGATACTTTTTTAAATTGCAGTTACATTACTGCGAGGATACCCGGGAGAAGGCGCCCATCGCGGAGATGGGTTCGCCTGCTATGCGCAGGTGGGAGGTATCGCCGATGACCTGGGCACGGAAGGCGGCATTGTCATGGACGACCTTTTCCGCATTCAGGATGGTGACAGAGCTGGGCGGCAGGTAGATGCACTGCTGGAGCTGTACCGGGGCAAAGCCGAGGATATGGGCGATCATCACCAGAGAGATGCCCAGATGACAGAAGAAGACGATGGTTTTGTCATCATCGTCAGCGGTCAGCACCGGATCGGCCTTATAGAATCGCTCTGTCCGGGAATAACCATAGCTTTCCAGGATGCCGTCAATGCCCCGGCAGACTCTGTGAAAGCCGGGAACGATCCGGGGATTTTCCAGGAAGGCGGGATGAGAGAGCCAGGCTTCGGGATCATAGAATTCCTGCTGTCTGGTCCAGTACTCCGGCATGTAATCCCAGGGAACATGGATGCGTCCGGTGGTGGGATCCTCGATCCGGTAGGTGAATTCCTGCATCCAGTCATAGGTGATGGCACTCTGGTGAAGCTTTCCAAGGGTAGGCCTTGCCGTATCTCTGGCTCTTCCTAGAGGGGAGACATAGAACTGCTCTACCTTCCAGTCCTTTAATCGCTCAGAGAGGAGTCTGGCCTCCCGAAATCCCTTCTCTGTAAGGGAATCGATGGTGTAATTAGGTTCGCAATGTCTGATAAATACCAGTCTCATGGCAGTTTGTTTCCTTTCTTTCCGTTCCTTAATGACTATATCATAAAAAAATAAATTGTGTTATTCTAAATAATACGCGCAGGAAAATAAGAGCGGGGAATTCGCCTATGCGAAATGCTCCATGGATGCCGCAGATGACATCTATGGGGATCGCAGCAGGGAAAATTCCTTCGTTAAATTTCCTTTGCAGTGCCGTATAATACTGCGGTACAGGAGGTAAACATGAACGAATTAATGACAGAAATCGGCCACCTGCTGGAAGAAGGCAGGACCGAAGAGGCAGAGCAGAGACTGCAGGCAGCATTAAAGCAGGCAGATGAGGATAAAAATTACCAGGCCTATGCGGACATTGCCAGTCAGCTTGTGGGCTTTTATCAGATGACAGAGGCTTATGAGAAAGCGGAGGCGGTCTCGGATGATCTTCTTCTCCTGTTAGAGGAGCTGCAGATGGACAGGAGCGAGTATTTCGCTATGGTATTGCTGCAGCTGGGAGACATTTATCAGGGGCAGGGAAAGAAGAAGGAAGCGGAGGATGTCTATCGCCGCTGTGAGAATCTGCTGGGACAGATCAGTGCCGGTGAGGAGCCGCTGGCTTTATGCTTCTGGCATATGGGGATGTTCTATCTGGATACAGAGGAATTTGAGAAGGCAGAGAGCGCTTTTCGATGCTCCAACGATCATTTTGTAAAGGGCGAGCTGGCAGAGGATCCACGGATCGTCAGCAATACAGCCGGCATCGGAGAAGCGTTGCTACGAAGGGGAAAGAAGGCACAGGCACTGGCAGAATACGAAAAGGCTCTGCACATGCTGGAAGAAAAGAATGCCAAAGGGGACGGCTACGGCCTGCTGTGTGAAAACTGCGCCGTGATCGCCGAGAGCATGGGAGATGCAGAGAAAGCGGCTTTCTACAAAGAGAGAGCGGCCGGCGCCGGACAGAACGATCAGTCAGGCATGATAATGCATTAGATAAGGGAGAGAACCGAAAGAAGTGATTGCACATATTAAAGGTATTCTGGAAGAACTGACCCAGACCAGTGCGATTCTGGATGTGGGAGGCGTGGGATACGAGATCCTGATCTCCCCGGATACGGCCTCCAGAATGCCGGGGCGGGGAGAAGAGGCCAGACTCTTTACCTATATGTATGTAAGAGAGGATCAGTTTGCCCTGTACGGATTCCTGAGTAAGGAGGAATTGGAACTTTTTAAGCAGCTGATCACTGTCAGCGGCATAGGGCCTAAGGGTGGTCTTTCCATTTTGTCTGCCATGAGCGGCGAAGATCTTCGCTTCGCCATTCTGGCAGGGGATGCCAGATCCATCGCCAGAGCCCCGGGCATAGGCAAAAAGACGGCAGAACGTCTGATCCTGGATCTGCGGGATAAATTAAAGATGCCCGGAGAAGAGGAAGATACTGCCGGTGCAGGGAAACTTTCATCCTTGGGAAGCGCTGCGACGAATGGCACAGACAGCAGGGATGTGCGGACAGAAGCGGTGGAAGCTCTGGTGGCCTTAGGATACGGAAGAGCAGAAGCCCTCAAGGCTGTGCGCAAGGCAGCCGGCAGCCTGCCGGAGGCTGATACGGAGACACTCCTGAAGGCGGCATTAAAGCTGATGCTGTAAGCATCATTCATTGGGGCTGTATCAGGAAATTAACTTTCTCGAAATTTCATTCGGGATCCTATCAGAAAATTCATCTTCGCGAAATTTTATTCGGGAACGTGTCACTAAATTCACCTTCGCGAATTTTGCCCGGCGCTGCAGGATGCGGCATATAGAGGAAACTATGGAAAAGAGAATGATAGAGACCAGCTTCACCCAGGAGGATGCGCCCATCGAAGGATCCCTTCGTCCTCAGAAGCTGGATGATTATATCGGACAAGCAAAGATCAGGGAAAATCTGGCGATTTCCATTGAGGCCGCCAGACAGCGGAACGAAGCGTTGGACCACGTGCTTTTTTACGGGCCGCCGGGACTGGGCAAGACCACCCTCTCTTGCATCATTGCCAACGAAATGGGCGTACATGTAAAGATCACCAGCGGCCCGGCCATCGAAAAGCCGGGAGAGATGGCAGCCATCCTCAACGGACTGCAGGAAGGGGATGTACTCTTTATCGATGAGATCCATCGCCTGAATAAGCAGGTGGAGGAAGTGCTCTATCCCGCCATGGAGGATTTTGCCATCGACATTATGATCGGCAAGGGCGCAGGGGCAAAGTCGATCCGTCTCGACCTGCCGAAGTTCACCCTGGTGGGAGCTACCACCAGAGCGGGTCTTCTGTCGGCGCCGCTAAGAGACCGGTTCGGCATGATCCATCGGCTGGAGTTTTATTCGATCCCGGAGCTTAAGCAGATCCTTTTTCACTCTGCTGCCATCCTGGATGTGCCTCTGGATGATGCAGGCGCAGAGGAGATGGCCAGACGAAGCCGGGGCACCCCGAGACTGGCCAACCGGATCCTTAAAAGAGTGCGGGATTATGCCCAGGTGCGCTTTGACGGTGTGATCACGGAGGAGACCGCCAGAACAGCGCTGGATCTGATGGATGTGGACAAGCTGGGACTGGATCGTTCGGACAGAAATATCCTGCTTACGCTGATCGAAAAATTCGGGGGAGGACCGGCGGGACTTGATACGCTGGCTGCTTCTCTGGGAGAGGATGCCGGCACCATTGAGGATGTGGTGGAGCCGTATCTATTGCAGAACGGACTGATCAACCGTACCCCCCGGGGAAGGGTGGCCACCCCCAAGGCCTATCAGCATCTGGGCCTTGCACTGCCGGTCGGCAGCGCATATCCGGAATCGTGAGATTTTCCTTGCAACGGTGCTTTTGTAGGATATATAATAACGGCAGTGTTAATAAAACGGAACGAGGGAAAAGCATTGGAAGGTAAAGTTGACTGCGAAGTTGTGATCGGCGGAAAAGTATATACACTCAGCGGCTATGAAAGTGAAGAGTACCTGCAGAAGGTAGCTTCCTATATAAACGGGAAGATCTCCGATATTTCCCAGAATGCGGCCTACAGCAGACTGCCTGTGGATATGCAGAATATCCTGCTGAATATCAATGTGGCAGATGATTATTTCAAGGCGCAGGGAGATGCCAAGCTCCTGGAAGAGGATATCGATGCCAAGGAGAAGGATCTGTATAATTTAAAGCGCGAACTGATCGCCGCCCAGATGAAGCTGGAAAATACCGAAAAGGCCTATAAGTCTCTGCAGACAGAGAAGGAAGAGGCCGCCAGAAAGATCATCCAGCTGGAGACGGAATTAAAAAGCGCACAGAAACAGCAGCAGGATAAGCTCCCCGCCGTGGTACAGTCATAAGCACGGCTGTCCGTCTGCATTTCGTGATAGATAAAGCCATGAACGAAGAAAGTACATTTACTTTTCAAAAAGAGGGGCGGCCGGCCGGCAGCCCCTTTGATATTGGAGGGGGACCGGAGCTGCTGGCCCCGGCGGGCAGCATGGAGGCCTTTCGGGGCGCCTTAGCAGCCGGAGCAGATGCCTTTTACCTGGCCGGCGAGCAATACGGCGCCAGAGCCTATGCCGCCAATTTTACCAGGGAGGAGATCCTCGTTGCCCTGCGGAAGGCGCATCTGTTCGGCAAAAGGATCTACCTGACGGTGAATACCCTGACCAGGCAAAGTGAGCTGCCGGGATTGGTGGAATTTGTAACCGGCCTGGCAGAGGAGGGAAACCTTGACGGCGTTATCGTGCAGGACCTGGGGGTACTTTGCGCTCTGCGGAAGGCATGTCCCGGGCTTTCTCTCCATGCCAGCACCCAGATGTCGGTGACAGGGGCAGAGGCTGCTCGCTTTTTAAAGGAGCAGGGAGTATGCAGACTGGTGCCTGCCAGAGAACTTTCCTTACAGGAAATACGTACCCTGCGGGAAGAGACCGGCATGGAGCTGGAGACCTTTATCCACGGTGCTATGTGCTACTGTTATTCCGGTAAGTGCCTTTTTTCCAGCCTCATAGGAGGAAGAAGCGGCAACAGAGGACGCTGCGCGCAGCCCTGCCGTCTGCCCTACAGTATACAGGATGCACAGGGAAAGGCAGTTCGGTTAGGCGCAAAGGGAAAAGGAAAAGCGCAGGAAGAGACCTATCCCCTTTCCATGAAGGATCTGTGCACACTGGATATTCTGCCGGAGCTCATAGAGGCAGGGATTTCCTCTTTTAAGATCGAAGGCCGCATGAAAAAGCCGGAATACGCGGCCGGTGTGACAGCAATTTACCGGAAATATATCGACCGCTATATGGCGGCAAAGCGACAGGGAAAAGAGCAGACCTGGAAGGTGGATCCCAGGGACCGGGTTCTTTTGCAGAAGCTTTATCTTCGCACAGAGTTAAATACCGGTTACTATCATCAGAAAAACGGTCCCGGCATGGTCACCATGGGGAAACCGGGGTATCTCGGAGCGGAGGAGAGCCTGCTGAAAGAGATCCGGGAGAAATATCTCACCGGCGGACCAAAGATCCCTGTAAAGGGCGAGGCTGTGTTAAAGCCGGGGGAGCCGGCAAGGCTTCGGCTGGAGATAGACAGCTCTTCCCACAAAGCAGCCGCAGAATACGATGCAGAGGAAAAGAAAAAGTCCGCTCTTTTCGCAGAGGCGATCGGCGATGCGGTACAACCGGCAAAGTCAAGGCCCATGGAAGAAGAGGAAGTCAGAAAGAGACTTTTAAAGACCGGAGATACGCCCTTTGTCTTTGCGGACCTGAAGGTCAGGATGCAGGGCGAGATTTTCCTTCCGGTGGCATCCTTAAATGCCCTGCGCAGAGAGGGACTGCAGGCATTGGAAGACGTGCTGCTGCGCCATAATGAACAGGCTATGCGGCGAGAAAAGCAGGAAGCAGATCGAAGGAATGCATCGGTGCTTTTGGAGAATGCTGCTGTTTTGCAGGAGACGGCGGAAAATACCGGAAATAAGGCAGCAGAGGACGACATACAGAATGCAGCTGTATCCGAGTGCTTTAATGAGGAATATGCAGAGATAGGCGTTTTTCCTACAGAAAAAGAAACGGTGCAGGAAACAGACGTAAGGCAGTTCCTTTGGGCACAGGTGGTAAATGTGGACCAGTGGAAAGCAGCCTGCAGCCATCCCGATGTGGCCGGTGTGATCGATGACAGCGGCCTGTTCCTTGGCGCTTCGGAAGATTTCTTCCCGGAGACCGAAGACAGGAATTCGGAGATAAAAGCGTCAGAGACAGACAAGACAACGGCAGGCGGTAAAAAGCCTCTTATTCTTCTGGGGCTTCCTTATGTCTATCGCTCCTTCCATCATAAATGGATGGAGAAAGCCTGGCAGGCTCTGGAGAGCGGGCATTACAACGGCGCCTTGGTGCGGACGCTGGAGGAACTGCAGTTTTTGCGGGAGCATCATTACCAGGGGATCATGATCGCTGACAGCGGGCTGTATCAGTGGAATCGGGAGAGCAGAGAGCTTCTTCTTGACTTTTGTACAGACGGCCTATATCCTCTGGAACTAAACAGACGGGAGCTGCAGCAGGTATTCGGTGCAGACTCTGCCAAAGCGGCAGGCCGCGAGGTGCAAAGACAGGGCATTCTCACTGTCTACGGCAGACTGCCCATGATGGTCACGGCCAATTGCATCCGAAAGACGGCCGGGCAATGCGACGGCCGGGAGACAGGCTTTGTGACGCTGACAGACCGCATGGGTGAAAAGCTGCCGGTGCGGTGCTTCTGCGGCTTTTGTACCAATCTGATTTACAACTCTGTGCCTTTGTCTTTGCATAGTTTCCGGAAGGATCCTTTCCTTCTGGGATGCAGGGGTCTTCTCTGCGGCTTTACCACAGAGAAGGAACGGGAAATGCAGGACGTGCTGGACTGGTACGGCGGCATGATACGGGGACGGGAAATGACCGGAGAGAAATTTCCGGTGGAAAGATACACGACAGGTCATTACAGAAAAGGGGCAGAGTAGTCTGCCGTTTTCGGATCATTTTTGGAAAAGGCACGGCCGGAGAATCTGTGTCTGGGGAGGCAGGAATGCGCATTTATATCATGGAAATATGCAGATTACTTATTCCTGCGGTGCTTCTTTTTTATGTGGTCACGGCATTGTTTTCCCTGCCTATGGGCGGGCTGCGGCGACGGGCCGCTTTCCGCAGGGATAAGGGCAGGAATCTTACCGGGACGCAGACAGTCTCTGTGCTGGAGAGATGCGTGGATACCATGCAGCTGCTCCTTTTATGCACACTGCATCTGGTCTGCTTTATCTCCCTGTCTGCAGCGCTGGAGAACACGCAGCCGTACATGATCTTCTGGGCTGTACAGGCGGCGTTCTTTCTCCTCTGTGCTATCTGGATCCGCAAAGCCTTTCCTTTTATAGACAGGCAGCTCCTGAATCACGCCTTTTTATTTATGATCACAGGCATCAGTATGCTGACCAGGCTCTCCTTTGAGAAGGGCGTTCATCAGTTTTCCATGGCGGCAGCAGGCATTGTGCTGGCTTTTCTGATCCCTTTTGCGGTACAGAAGCTTCCGCCCGTGCGCTGCCCCGACTGGATGCAGTGGGATCCCTTAAGTGCCCACAAAAAGAAGGGAAAGGTTCACTTCTTTACCATTCTTTTCTGGAAAAGGCTGACCTGGTTTTATGCCCTCCTGGGTATTGTTATGCTGGCAGTCGTGCTCATACTGGGCAGCGTGACCCAGGGATCCAAGATCAGTTATACGATCTTTGGATTTACCCTGCAGCCCTCGGAATTCGTAAAGATCCTGTTTATCCTCTTTATGGCATCGGCGCTTTACTGGGGCAATGACTTTAAGAGAATGTGCAGCGTATCCGTGGCGGCCGCAGCTCATGTCATCATTCTGGTGCTCTCCAGAGACCTGGGCAGTGCGCTGATTTTCTTTGTGGTATGGCTCTTTGTGCTCTTTTATGCCACCGGCAAATGGTACGTGCTGGCAGGAGGTGTGGGAATAGGCGCCCTGGGCGCATTGGTGAGCTATCGGCTTTTCTCCCATGTGCGCGTGAGAGTGCAGGCCTTTCTGGATCCCTGGAGCTATATAGACGGCATCGGCTATCAGATCACCCAGTCCCTTTTTGCCATCAGCAGCGGCGGTCTGTGGGGACAGGGCCTTGGCAAGGGCACACCGGACAAAATCCCTTACGTCGAATCAGACTTTATCTATGCGGCGATCGCCGAGGAGTTCGGCCTGATCTTTGCCGTGGGACTTTTGGTGATCTTTCTTTGCTGCTTTATCCGTTTCCTTCAGCTGACGCTGGGACAGACCGATCTGTTCTGCCGTTATCTGAATTTCGGTATTTCCATTGCCTTTATTTTCCAGACTTTCCTGACGGTAGGCGGAGAAGTGCGCTTTATCCCCCTGACCGGTGTGACGCTTCCCTTCATCAGTTACGGAGGCAGTTCCATGATCACCTCGGTGCTCATGTTCGGCATCGCTGAGTGCTGTGTGATCCTGCAGGAAAAGCACAGACAGCAGCATCTGGCAGAGCCCGCCGTTCGCAGAGAGAGACAAAGAAGAGAACCTGAAAGAGAACAGGAAAGAGAAAGACGTCCCGCACCTTCCCGCAGTGAAAGACGGCAGTCTGTGAGAACCGCAGACAGAGAACAGCGATATGACAGGGCTGCGGCTTACGAGAGAAATACCGGACGAAACAGAGAAGATTCCAGGTATTCCTCCTACGAAGAACGAGACAGACGGATCCGGAAGGAAATCCGGGAACAGGAAAGAGAGCGGGAGCAGAGACATTACCCTGTACAGAGACAGAGGCAATATTCCGGTCAGGAACAGGGACGATACTCCGCCGGGGGACAGAGAAACTATGCCGATGAGGAAAATTACCGGGTAAGGAGAACGGAGCCTTCCGGGAGAATGGTCACCGGAAGGGAAACAGGCTATAGCCGGGACAGAAATCAGGACAAGGTAAGATATCTGTATAATGACAGAAACGGGTATTCCTATGGTAACGGATACGGGAGAGAATACGCAGGATCCCGTAATCCCCTGCCCCAGGACGGATACTATGAGCAGAACAGATCTTATGACCGGCGTGCTGCAGGGCAGAGCGGGAATAGTTACCGTGAACCGGAGGATATGGATCTGCGGGAATTTCAGGAAGTGATACCGGATACCTACGGCGACCATGAGGAGACCATGGATCTGCGCTTCCTGTACAAATAAGGGTATCTGTTTAAAGGTAAAAATGAGAGACGGCACCAGAAGGAATAAAAAACAACAGTTAAGAAAAGAAAAATACCGGGCACTTCTGACAGCGGGTGTTTTCATCCTGCTCTTCGGCATTATGGCCTACAGTTTTGTATCCTATGCCCTTTCTCAGCAGGAGACCCTGTTTGACAACAGTTACAACGGCAGAGAAAGTCAGATGCTGGCAGAAAATACCAAGGGAAAGATCCTGGCAGCGGACGGAGAGGTGCTGGCGGAGACGGTCGTAAACGGGGAGAACGAGACCAGGAACTATCCCTTTAAAAATGTGTTCTCTCATATTGTGGGATATGACAGTATGGGCGGCAGTGGACTGGACGGCGCCTATAACTACACGCTGATCCATGCAGACCTCACCATTCCGGAAAAGGCAGCCTACTCGGATCTGGGGCAGAAAATGCCCGGCAATAACGTGATCACCACCTTAAATCCCACCATACAGGAGGCGGCAGATGAGGCACTGGGACTGTACCAGGGCGCCATTATCGTCAGCGATCCCTCCACCGGTGCGATCCTGGCCATGGTGAGCAAGCCGGACTTTGACCCCAATACCATAGAAAAAGACTGGGACAGCATTTCCCAGAACGAGGAGGAGAGCGCGCTTTTAAACCGTGTCACCCAGGGTCTGTATCCTCCCGGATCCACCTTTAAGATCATGGATGCCGTGGAATATCTGGAAGAAAATCCCTCCTCCTGGCAGTCCTATACCTATAACTGCACGGGAACATTCACCAGGGACGGCGAGACGATCCACTGCTTCCATAACGAGCAGCACGGCACTGTGGACTTTATGAAATCCTTTGCGAAATCGTGCAACTCTTCCTTTGCCAACATAGGTCTTTCTCTGAACAGGCAGGAATTTGCCGCCAAGTTAAAGACCATGATGTTCGGAGAAGAGCTCCCCTATGAGCTTCCCAGCTCCGTGAGCACCACCTGTCTGACACAGAATACCGGGGATCTTTCGCAGCTTTCCACGGATAATATGATCCAGCTGGCCATCGGACAGGGCGCCACAGGGATGTCGCCTCTGCACCTGCAGCTGATCACCGCCGCCATCGCCAATGACGGCGTCGTGATGAAGCCTTACGTGGTGGACAGGGTGGAGAGCGCTACAGGGACGCTGATCGAGCAGAATGACCCCGAGGCCTACCGGCAGATCATGAGCAAGAGTACCGCCCAGACTATGAGAACCTTGATGGCGGATGTTATCGAGGAAGGTACAGCTTCCAAGCTGAAGGGATACAGTTACACGGCAGCCGGAAAGACGGGGTCTGCAGAGTATGAGGACGATTCTACCCAGTCCCATGCCTGGTTTACCGGCTATGCACCGGCGGAGGATCCTCAGGTCGCTATCACGGTGATCATAGAGGGAGCAGGCAGCGGCGGAGACTATGCGGTGCCCATCGCCAGACGGGTCCTCGATGCATGGTTTTCACAGTGACGGAAGCGCGTGTGTGTGTTACAATCATGAGTGAGTTGCGAATGGAATAGATAAGCAAAGGATGCAGGTACGGACAGGATGTATTTTTATCAGGATCTCTATGTGAGCAGTAAAATAGAACATCCGGGCAGGATAAAGTGGCGGCTTCGTCATAATGCGGGGCAGTTTTCTGTTTACCTGATCCTTTTATGTCAGAAAGAGAGCAAAAACCAGCTGGAGATCATCAACAGCGCCTTTCTGCAGCAGCTTTTTTATAAGAAAAACCGTCCCTTCATTCTGGGGATGGCGGTGGGCCGAAGCGACGCCATGGAGCTTATCACAGAGATGATCCAAGAGGCCTATGAACATACCGGTACCGCGGATGTCCGCGCCTACCTTTTCCCCGCGGGTGTTGTCACAAAGGGCGGCAGCTTCCGGGCAGGAAAGAGTAAGAAGGACAGCGGGGTTACAGCCCGGGAAACCAAATCTGACCGGGCGGATGCACAGAAAAGGGGATGAATATGGCAACAGTACTTATGATCTTAAAAATCATCGGGATCGTTCTGCTGGTTCTCCTGGGGATTGTGCTTATCCTGCTGCTGGCCGTGCTCTTCGTGCCGATCCGCTACCGCGTGGATGCATCTCTCCACGATGAGACGGTGCGGGAGAAATTTGACACGAAGGCGCTTCTGGAAAATCTGACAGCCGGCGCCAGCATCTCGTGGCTCTTTCATCTGGTAAACGGCAGGATCGAATATCCGAAGGACCCGGAATTCACCCTGCGGATCCTGTGTTTTAAGGTATTCAGGACACATATCTTTGATAAGACAGAAGAAGCAGAGAATACTGAAAAGGAAAAAGAAAACTCCCAAAAGAATGCCGGAGCTATTCTGGATAAGAAACAGAACGACAAAACAGAGCCGGCAGAGGAAGTACCACTGCATAAAGAATCGAAAAATACGACAAAAGCTGAAAATGCAGCAGATGATATTGCCGCACAAACAGAGACCAAGGGGCAGCAGACACAAGGCCGTTTGGCAGGACTGACAGAAAAAGTCCGGGCAATGGCACAGAAGGCTGCTGATAAAACTAAGGCGATCTGTAAGAAAGCACAGGATGCAGGAAAGAATATCTCGTATTATCTCAATATCCTGGACAGTGATCTCTTCGCCGCAGCGCTTAATAAGGTCAGCCGGCAGACAAAGCGGATCCTGCGTCAGCTCCTGCCCAGGCAGTGGACCTTAGCAGGCGAGGTGGGGACAGGAGATCCCGGCACAGACGGAAAGCTGTTAGAGATCCAGGGTATCCTTTATCCCTGGACGGGAGGACATCTTTATGTGCAGCCGAATTTTGATGGCTGCATGGTTTACATGGACCTGCATGCAAAGGGAAAGATCACAGTTTTTGTTTTGCTTCTGGCAGCAGTCAGCTGTTTCTTTGATAAAAAGATCAGGAGAGTGATCCGGCTTTTCCGAAAAGAAACTTCCGGAAAGAAAGCGGGTAAGAAATCCGGGAAGAAAACAAATCAGAAGAGGAAGACAGCAGCATAGAAAGAAAGCACGCCGCCGTAATGATCGCGGCAGAAAGAGGATAATATGGCTGAAAATAATATTTCTGCGGTAGTAAAGGCATTGATGGACGGTGCAGACGGTGTACTGGCTGCAAAGACCGTGATCGGTGAGCCTGTACAGGTAGGGGATACCACGGTGATCCCTCTTTCCGATGTGACCATCGGCTGCGGCGCCGGGGCAAGGATCGGCGGCGACAAGAAGAACAGCGGCGCAGGCGGATTTTCCGCAAAGATGTCCCCCAATGCCGTGCTGATCATCCGGGGCGGCACCACCAAGGTGGTGAATATCAAGAATCAGGATGCGGCAGCTAAGCTCATCGACCTTATTCCGGAAGTGATCGATAAATTCGTGGCGAAGGATCCCCAGGGAGATGTCATGGATGACGACGACGCCATCGAGGCCGCTTTCCCCCAAAAAAAATAAAAACGGCAGTATTTCCGGTGCTTGTTTTCTGCACGGAGACATGCTATACTCCTAAACGTTGCCGCAAAAAACAAGGTCGTAAGCAGGCAGCCGGCGATTCCCGCCGTTAAATGAATCGTGTGTTCGTGACCTTCCACACGTAAAACAAAACTAAAGGAGAAAACTGAATATGAAAAAGAAAAGCAACACAAGGTTCCTGACCCAGTCTGCGGTGATCGCAGCTATTTATGTGGTACTGACCCTGGCTCTGCAGCCCATCAGCTTCGGCGCTATCCAGTTCCGTGTCAGTGAGATGCTCTGCGTACTGCCTCTGTTTTCCTTTACGGGCGTAGTAGGCGTGACCATCGGCTGTCTTCTGGGCAATATCCTGGGAGGCGCTGCGCTGCCGGATATTATCTTCGGTACTCTGGCTACGCTGATCGGTGCGGCAGGTACCTATTATCTTTGCTGCGCTGCCAAGGATGCACAGAGAGCAAACAGACTTACCGCCACAGACCGTATCAAGGCTGTTCTTCCTCCCATCATCAGCAACATGCTGATCATTCCGTTGGTTCTTAAATTCGCCTACGGCATGGCCGATGCAGTATGGTTTATGGTGATCACAGTAGGTGTGGGAGAGATCCTCGCAGTAGGTGTGCTGGGCAATATTCTGCTGACGATCCTCTATCCTTATTCTAAGAAGCTGTTTCTGAAGCAGGAGAATTAAGACCGCTGCCGTTCACAGATTCGCCGCGCACCGGTGTATGCATATCTGTACAGCGAGGTGTGATTTTCAGGATGCGGGATTGATGCATAAGATAAAAATTTGTCTTGCATTTTAAAAATCTATTTGTTAAAATATGAACGTTGTGTAATACCTATAATGAAATGTAGGGAGGTGTAAAAATGGCGAAGTGTGATATTTGTGGAAAAGGCGCTCATTTCGGTAACAACGTCAGCCATTCACATAGAAGATCCAACAGAATCTGGAATTCTAATGTTCAGAACGTTAGCTGCAAAGTCAACGGCGGAACAAAGAAGATGCATGTCTGCACAAGCTGCTTAAGATCCGGCAAAGTAGAGCGCGCTTAATCGCAAGCTCCATCGAATGCCCGGGACAGTGCATTGTCCGTGGTCTGCATCACTGTCCGTGGTCTGCATCACAATGTGAAATGAAAAGTCCGGCTTGCCGGGCTTTTTTCTTTTGCCGTTTGGACTGCGCCGTTGAAATACTGACAGCGCAGTGACGGACATTTGCTTCACAGAATCGGTTTGATCAGGCCGCCCCGACGCTGTACCCCGACGCTTTCGGCTGTTTGGGTATTTCATTTTTGCCGCAAAAAAGGTATAATTGGTCCGTATGAGTTCCGGCATGTCAAAAGCAGGCTGCGGAAGCGGCGTATTTTGTGCATGGTGCAGACAGCACGGCGCAGAGCATCCGGACAAAAGCTGGAAAGGAGCCTAGTATATGAAGTCATCTTCCATGAATACCCATATGGGAAATATCTCCATAGATAATGAAGTGATCGCGCAGTATGCAGGTACCGTAGCCACAGAGTGCTTCGGCATCGTGGGTATGGCGGGTATCAATATGAAAAACGGTTTTGTGAATCTGCTCAAGAAGGATTCCATGACCAAGGGAATCAATGTATCCCTGAACGCCAGAGGCAAGCTGGTCATCGATTTCCACGTGATCGTGTCCTATGGCGTGAATATTTCAACGGTAGCTGATAATCTGATCAACAATGTCCGCTATAAGGTAGAAGAGTTTACCGGTCTGGAAATTGAGAAGATCAATATCATCGTCGAGGGCGTCAAGGTCATCGACTAGTCGGTCGGCGGAATTTTAATCAGGAGGAAGCTTTAACGTGAGTACGAATGCAATCAATGCAGGAACATTATCCAAGATGTTTCTGTCCGGTGCCAAGAATCTGGAAGCAAACAAAGAGTGGATCAATGAGCTGAATGTCTTCCCTGTCCCGGATGGCGATACCGGCACCAATATGACCATGACCATCATGTCTGCCGTCAAGGAGGTAGTCTCCTTAGGCGAGTCCGAGGATATGATGGCTATCTGCAAGGCGATCTCTTCCGGATCTCTGCGCGGTGCGAGAGGAAACTCCGGTGTTATCCTTTCCCAGCTTTTAAGAGGATTCTGCAAGGGTGTGCGTGAGCACGCTGATATCGATGTGCCTGTTTTCGCAGACGCCTTCGACCGTGCAGTAGAGACCGCCTACAAGGCAGTCATGAAGCCCAAGGAAGGCACCATCCTTACCGTTGCCAAGGGCGCTGCCACCAAATCCAGAGAGCTGGCAGACCAGGGTGAGACAGATCTGGACGTCTATTTTAAGACTGTCATCGAGTATGCCGATTCCGTTCTGGCCAGCACACCGGACATGCTCCCTGTATTAAAGCAGGCAGGCGTAGTGGACTCCGGCGGACAGGGCCTGATGCAGGTCTTAAAGGGCGCTTATGATGCTTACCTTGGCAAGGAGATCGACTACGAAGCCCTTGCCAAAGAGGTTTCCGCCCCGAAGGAAGGCGAGCGCAGAGAGCAGGTAAATCCGGAGGCCAGAGCCAATGCGGAGATCAAATTCGGCTATTGCACCGAGTTTATCATTCTCCTGAACAAGCATTTCGGTTCCAAGACAGAGAAGGATTTCAAGGCCTATTTGGAGTCCATCGGTGATTCCATCGTATGCGTACCGGACGAAGAGGTAGTAAAGGTACATGTACATACCAATGATCCCGGTCTGGCTATTCAGAGAGGACTGCTCTACGGTCAGCTCTCCAAGATCAAGATCGACAATATGCGTCTGGAGCACCAGGAGACACTGGAGAAGCAGGAGAACAGCCAGGAAAGCGCAAAGCAGGAGACTGCTCCTGTGCAGGATCCGGGTCCGAAGAAGGAAGTAGGCTTCATTGCGGTTTCCGTGGGCGACGGTATTGAAGAGATCTTTAAGAGCCTGGGCGCCGACTACGTGATCTCCGGCGGTCAGACCATGAACCCCAGCACCGATGATGTGCTGCAGGCGATCTCTCAGGTCAATGCCGATACGATCTACATTTTCCCGAACAATAAGAACATCATCCTGGCAGCCAATCAGGCCGCCGGCATGACCAAGGATAAAAATATCATCGTGATCCCTACCAAGACCATTCCCCAGGGTATCACCGCTATCATCAATTATATGCCGGATCTTGATGCAGAGGCCAATAAGGCCAACATGACCGAGGAGATCTCCCATGTAAAGAGCGCGGAGGTCACCTACGCTGTACGGGATACCATGATCGACGGCATGGAGATCCATGAGAGCGATATGATGGGCATCGGCGATGCCGGCATCGTGGCCGTAGGACCGGACAGAGATGAGACAGCTTTAAAGACCCTGCAGAAGATTGCAGAGAGCGATACCGAGATGATCAGCGTATATTACGGCGCAGATATCACGGAAGAGGAAGCGCAGACTTTCCAGGAGAAGGTACAGGCTGCTTTCCCCGGCTGCGACGTGGAGCTGCAGAGCGGCGGACAGCCCATTTACTACTACATTCTCAGCGCAGAATAAACATGATGCGTATCTGTCCGGCTCTTGCTGCACTTTGGTGATAGATGACTGCATGCAGGAAAATTTGAGGCAGCGCCAGGCAGATGACATTCTACGAAAGACACAGAAAGGACGGCAGCAAGCCGTCCTTTCTTTTACGGAGGTTTTCTTGGATCCGCATACTCCACTCAGAGAATTAAAGGGCGTAGGGGAAAAAACCGCTGCGCTGCTTAAAAAAAGAGATCTGTACGAGGTGGGCGATCTGCTCACCTATTATCCCGGGACCTATGAGCATTTTAGGCAGCCTAAGAACCTGGCGGACTGCATTCCGGGAGAGACAGTGACCCTGCAATTGCGGCTTTTATCTGGGGGACGGCCGGTGCGGGCAGGGCGCAGAACGATCGTGCATATGCAGGGAGCAGATGCCACGGGACAGATCCGGCTGACCTGGTTTAACCAGCCCTATATCGCCAGAAATCTGCCGCCTGGCAGCATGCGCTTTTTCCACGGCAGACTGCAGCAGCTGAAGAATAAGACCTGGGTCATGGAACAGCCAAAGAGCTTTACTAAGGAAGAATACGACTTGCTGGCGGATTCCCTCCAGCCGGTCTATTCCCTGCCCCTTCATTTTAAGAAAAAGCTTTTCCTTCGTATGATGACGCAGACGCTGGAGGGCTGTCCGCTGCCCCCGGAATACCTGACAGACAGGGAGAAAAATGCGCTGCAGAGCCGGTTTGGACTTTCCCTGATGGAAGAGGAGGAGGCCGTCCGGCAGATCCATTTCCCTTCGGATACAGAGAAAGTACGGGCGGCCAGAGAGAGACTGGTCTTTGATGAATTTTATCTTTTCCTTGCAGCGGTACATCTGCAGAAGGGGGAGAATGAGAGACGCACTAATCCCTGTCCTATGAAAAAGAGTGAGGAAACAGACCGCTTCATAGCGGCTCTTCCCTATACGCTGACCGAGGGACAAAAGGCTGCCTGGAAGGAGATAGAAGAAGACCTCACAGGCCCCTGTGTGATGAACCGGCTTCTGGAGGGCGATGTGGGCTCCGGCAAGACGATCCTGGCTTTTCTGGCCCTTTTGCTCTGCGCCGTCAACGGCAGACAGGGCGCCCTGATGGCCCCCACGGAGGTACTGGCCGCCCAGCACATGGAGACGATGCTGTCCATGAAGAAAGCCTATGATCTGCCGGTTCATCCGGTGCTCCTTACCGGTTCCGTAAAGGGCAAGGCCAGAAGAGAGGCTCTGGAAGCTATCAGTTCCGGGGAAGCTGATGTGATCATCGGCACCCATGCCCTGATCCAGGAGAAGGTGACCTACCATAACCTGGGACTGGCCATCACCGACGAGCAGCATCGTTTCGGCGTCAGACAGCGGGAGAGCCTGGCGGGAAAGGGAGAGGAGCTGCCGGTGCTTGTCATGAGTGCCACGCCTATTCCCAGGACGCTGGCCATTATTTTATACGGCGACCTGCAGGTCTCTCTTTTAAAGGAAAGACCAAAGGATCGCCTGCCCATCAAAAACTGCGCCCTGCCTGCCCGGGAAAGAGAAAGGGCCTGGCGGTTCATTGCCGGAGAGGTAAAGAAGGGCAGACAGGCCTATGTGATCTGTCCCGCCATCGAGGAAAGCGAAGAGGGAGAGAAGGGAGCGCAGGAAGAGGAACTGGCCGGCCAACCCAGAGCGATCCTGGAGGAATCCTATCCGTTGGAAGCGGAAAAAGCCCCCATGGCCAATGTCAAGGAGACCACAGAGAAGATCCGCCGGTATCTGGGGAATACCCTGCGCGTGGAAGCCCTGCACGGCCGCATGAAGCCGGCACAGAAAGAAGAGATCATGCAGCGTTTCGGGACAGGAGAGATCGATGTCCTGGTTTCCACCACCGTGGTGGAGGTGGGCATCAATGTGCCCAATGCCACGGTGATGGTGATCGAAAATGCCGAGCGATTCGGCCTTGCCCAGCTCCATCAGCTCCGGGGCAGGATCGGCCGGGGAAAAGAGCAGTCCTACTGCATTTTCCTTTATGAGAGCAGCTCTCCCGAAAAGCCAAAGCGCCTGGAGATTCTGGAAAAGAACAACGACGGCTTTTCCATTGCCCAGCAGGATCTGGCACTGCGGGGCCCGGGAGATCTCTTCGGGGTGCGACAGAGCGGCGCGCTGGGCTTTGTCCTCGGAGATATTTACCAGGATGCCGGTCTTTTACAGACCGCCTCGGCTCTGCTTGCCGATGCGGTAAAAAGTGACCGGCAGCTCTCCCTGCCGGAGCATGAGACCCTTCGCCGGCGGGTGACCGAAGAGGCAAAATCTGTTGACTTTAGGTCTATCTGACCGTATTATGGACATATGTGTCCGTACATGTGTACGGGGATTTCGCTATACAGCAGGAGGAGATTATGGCAAAAGTAGCAGTGGTGACCGACAGCAACAGCGGCATTTCCCAGGCGCAGGCTAAGGAGATGGGAATCCGCGTGGTGCCCATGCCCTTTACGATTGACGGTGTTGATTACCTGGAGGATATAGATCTGACAAGAGAGCAGTTTTATGAGAAGCTTTCTCTCGAGGGAACGGTGGTGACGAGCCAGCCTTCCCCGGCAGATGTGACGGATTTATGGGACAGCCTTTTAAAGGATTATGAGGAGATCGTCTACATTCCCATGAGCAGCGGGCTCTCCGGCTCCTGCCAGACGGCCAGAATGCTGGCAGAGGACTATGACGGGAAGGTAGAGGTCGTCAATAACCAGCGTATTTCCGTGACCCAGAAGCGTTCCGTGGAGGATGCCATTGCCCTTGCAAAGGCCGGCAAAAGCGCCGCGCAGATTCGGCAGATCCTGGAGGATGTGAAATTTGAGTCCAGCATCTACATCATGCTGGATACCCTGCATTATCTAAAGAAGGGCGGCCGCATCACGCCGGCAGCTGCTGCCATCGGCAGTCTTTTGAAGCTTAAGCCCGTGCTGCAGATCAAGGGCGAGCGCCTGGATGCTTTTTCCAAGGCGCGCAGCACTTCGCAGGGCAAGTCTACCATGATCAATGCCATGCGCGCGGATATCGAGAATAAATACGGCGGCACAGCCAGCGAGACCGTTTATCTTTATGCGGTCCATGCCAATGTGCCGGAGCAGGAGGAGATCTGGTATCAGGAGATCCAGCAGGCTTTCCCCAATTTTGAGGTGAGAAAGGATGCCCTTTCCTTAAGCGTGTCCTGCCATATCGGCCCCGGGGCCCTGGCCATCGCCTGCTCTAGGAAGCTTGATCCGTCGCTCTTTCAATAGTTACAATGTTTTTACGGGTGGTTGCATAGATTTATGACGAATCAGAATAATCATTACGATGCGGGAAGCATCAAAGTCCTGGAAGGCCTGGAGGCAGTACGCACCAGGCCTGGTATGTATATCGGCAGTGTCTCCACCAGAGGCCTGAATCATCTGATCTACGAGATCGTGGACAATTCCGTGGATGAACATCTGGCGGGATACTGCGACAAGATCCAGGTGACCCTGGAGGCCGATGGCTCCTGCACGGTGGAGGATAACGGGCGCGGCATACCGGTGGGCATGCATGAAAAAGGAGTCAGCGCAGAGCGAATCGTCCTGACCACTCTCCATGCCGGCGGCAAGTTTGACAATGAAGCCTATAAGACCAGCGGCGGCCTCCACGGCGTGGGCTCCTCCGTGGTCAATGCCCTCTCTGCCCATATGACGGTGCGTATCAAAAACGGCGGCTTTATCTACGAGGATGAATATCAGCGCGGAAAGCCGGTGACTGAGCTCCAGAAGGGGCTTTTGCCGGTGGTGGGCAAGACCAGGGAGACCGGCACCCGCATCAATTTCCTTCCGGATGACGAGATCTTTGAAAAGACCCGGTTCCGGGAGGAAGAGATCAAGAGCCGCATGCATGAGACGGCTTATCTGAATCCGAATCTCACCATCGTCTATACCGACAAAAGACCGGGGAACCAGGAGAGCTGCACCTATCATGAGCCGGACGGCATCGTGGGATTTATCCGGGATCTGAATAAGAGCAAGGAACCGGTATGCGATGTGATCTACTTTACCGGCGAGGCAGAGGGCATCTCGGTGGAGGTGGCCCTGCAGTATGTCAATGAGTTCCATGAAAATGTCATGGGCTTCTGCAACAATATCTACAATGCAGAAGGCGGCACCCATCTCACCGGCTTTAAGACCATGTTCACCAACGTCATCAACAATTACGCCAGAGAGCTGAACATCCTGAAGGAAAAGGATGCGAACTTCACCGGCGCCGATGTGCGAAACGGCATGACAGCGGTGGTCTCCATCAAGCACCCGGATCCCCGCTTTGAGGGACAGACCAAGACCAAGCTGGATAACCAGGACGCCGCCAAGGTGGTGAGCAAGGTGACCGGAGACGAGATCGTCCGGTTCTTTGACAGAAATTTAGAGACTTTAAAGCAGATCATAGGCTGCGCGGAGAAGGCTGCCAAGATCCGAAAGACAGAGGAGAAGGCCAAGACCAACATGCTGACAAAGCAGAAGTACTCCTTTGACTCCAACGGCAAGCTGGCTAACTGCGAGAGCAGAGATGCCTCCAAGTGCGAGATCTTTATTGTAGAGGGTGATTCCGCAGGCGGCAGCGCCAAGACCGCCAGAAACCGCATGTACCAGGCTATCCTTCCCATCCGCGGCAAGATCCTCAATGTAGAGAAGGCCAGCATCGACAAGATCCTGGCCAATGCGGAGATCAAGACCATGATCAATGCCTTCGGCTGCGGCTTTTCCGAGGGATACGGCAATGACTTTGACATCACAAAGCTTCGCTATGACAAGATCATCATCATGGCGGATGCGGACGTGGACGGCGCCCATATTTCCACTTTGCTTCTGACTCTGTTTTACCGGTTTATGCCGGATCTGATCTTTGAGGGACATGTCTATGTGGCCATGCCGCCTCTTTACAAGGTCATGCCCGCCAGAGGCAAGGAAGAGTATCTCTACGACGATTATGCCCTGGAAAAATACAGAAAGAAGCACAAGGGACCTTTTACCCTGCAGCGCTACAAGGGTCTTGGTGAGATGGATCCGGAGCAGCTCTGGGAGACGACCTTAAATCCGGAGACCCGGATGATGAAGCTGGTGCAGATCGAAGATGCCCGGATGGCAAATGAAATGACAGAGCTTTTGATGGGAGCGGAGGTCCCTCCCAGAAAGAAATTCATCTATTCCCATGCAAAGGATGCGGAACTGGATGTCTAGATAAAAGAGAGGTTAAGCAGTGGCCGTAACAGAGACAAGAGAAGACCGGGTAGTAAAGACAGAATACGCGGAACTGATGCAGAAATCCTATATCGATTACGCCATGAGCGTCATCATCGCCAGAGCGCTGCCGGATGTGCGGGACGGCCTTAAGCCTGTACAGCGGCGTACGCTCTACGATATGCGGGAGTTGGGGATCCGGCATGACCGCCCCTACAGAAAGAGTGCCCGCATCGTAGGTGATACCATGGGTAAATATCACCCCCACGGCGATTCCTCTATTTATGATTCCCTGGTGGTGATGGCACAGACCTTTAAAAAGGAACTTCCCTTGGTAGACGGCCACGGCAATTTCGGCAGTATCGAGGGAGACGGCGCCGCTGCCATGCGTTATACCGAGGCAAGGCTGCAGAAGGTGACGGAAGAGGCATTTCTCGCAGACCTTGATAAGGATGTGGTGGACTTTGTCCCGAACTTTGACGAGACAGAGAAGGAACCTTCCGTTCTGCCGGTAAAGATCCCCAATTTCCTCATCAACGGCTCCGAGGGCATCGCCGTAGGCATGACCACCTCCACGCCTCCACACAATCTGGCGGAAGTGATCGACGCAGAGCTGGCTTACCTGGCAAACCCGGAGATCACCACGGCAGAGCTTTTAAAGATCATTCCGGGACCGGATTTCCCTACCGGCGGCATCGTCACCAACCAGGATGAGCTTTTAAATGTCTATGAGACGGGAACCGGCAGGATCCGGATCCGCGGCAAGGTAGAGACGGAAAAGGGCAGGAACGGCCGCACCAATCTGGTGATCACGGAGATCCCCTATACCATGATCGGCGCCAATATCGCCAAATTCCTCTCTGATGTGGCGGCGCTGGCGGAAAATAAGGTGACCCAGGATATCGTGGATATCACCAACCAGTCCGGCAAGGAGGGCATCCGCATCGTCATCGAGCTGCGCAAAGACGCGGATGTGGAGAATTTTAAAAACCTCCTGTACAAGAAGACCAGACTGGAGGATACCTTCGGCGTCAATATGCTGGCGATCTGCGACGGACGACCGGAGACCATGGGTCTTCGCCAGATCCTGAAGGCCAATATAGATTTCCAGTTTGAGACAAACCGCCGGAAATATACCACTTTACTTGAAAAGGAAAAGAGCCGCAGAGAGATCCAGGAAGGCCTGATCAAGGCCTGCAATGTCATCGATCTGATCATCGAGATCCTCCGGGGCTCCAAGGACCGTGCCCAGGCCAAAGCCTGCATGGTGGAAGGAAAAACAGAGGGGATCGGCTTTAAGTCCCCGGAGTCCTCCGTGATGGCGGCTCAGCTGCAGTTCACAGAGGCCCAGGCCGATGCCATTCTGGATATGCGTCTCTATAAGCTGATCGGTCTCGAGCTGGAGGCCCTGATCAAAGAGCACGAGGAGACGGTAGCCAATATCTATCGCTATGAGGATATCCTGGAGGACCGGAGTTCCATGACCCAGGTCATCCGCCGGGAGCTGCTGGGATTTAAGAAGGCTTATGGTGCAGAGAGACGCACGCAGATCGTGCAGGCCGGAGAGGCTGTCTATGTAGAGAAGCCCCTGGAAGAGGTAGATGTATACTTTGTAATGGATCGCTTCGGCTATGCCAAGACCATTGATGCCAATACTTATCAGCGCAATAAGGAGACGGTGGACGGAGAATTTAAGTACGTCATCCAGTGCAAGAATACCGGAAAGATCTGTATCTTTACCAACACCGGACAGCTCCATACCGTCAAGGTATCCGATCTTCCCATGGCAAAGCTCCGGGATAAGGGCGTGCCGCTGGACAACATAGGTAATTACGATTCCTCCAAGGAGGAGATCGTGCTGGTGACCAGTCAGTCGGCACTGAATCTGTACCGGATCATTTTTGTGACGAAATATTCCATGTGCAAGCTGGTGGACGGCGGCGAATTCGATGTAGCCAAAAAGACCGTGGCGGCCACCAAATTCACAGAGGGAGACGAGGTGGTCTGTGTCTGTGTCTATGACGGCCAGCAGAATATCGTGCTCCAGACGAAGGAAGGCTATTTCCTGAAATTTCCGGTGGAGCAGATCCCGGAAAAGAAAAAAATCGCCGTAGGCGTCCGGGGAATGAAGCTTATTAAAAACGATTTCGTCGAAAATGTGTATTTTACCAGGAACCTGGAGGCAAAGTCTGTTCAATTTCGTGAAAAAGAAGTAGAATTGAATAAATTAAAACTGGCTTCCCGGGACGGACGGGGAAGCAGACAGTGACAGAAATGAGGAATTGAATAATCTATGAGAGTAATTGCAGGGACAGCCAGGCGTCTGCCTTTGGTGACGCCGGACGGCATTGATACAAGACCTACCCAGGACCGCATCAAGGAGACTCTTTTCAATATGCTCCAGATGGATGTGCCGGGGGCTATCTTTCTGGATCTTTGCGCAGGCAGCGGCGGCATCGGCATCGAGGCCCTCAGCCGCGGCGCCAGACACTGCTACTTTGCGGAGAACGGCAGAGATGCCTTAAAGTGCATTCAGGAAAATCTGCACAAGACGCATTTCGAGGAAAAGGCCACGGTGATGAAGCAGGATGTGCTCAATGCCATCCGCAATATTCATGAGAAGGAAGCGGATATCATTTATCTGGATCCTCCCTACGAATCCCCGGTGCAGAAGGCAGCGCTGCTGGCATTGGAGAGCGCCCCTTATGTGACGGAGAATACCATCATCATCGTAGAGGCACTGCTGGATACGGATTTCTCCTATATGGAGGGTACCTCCCTGGAGATCGTCAGAGAAAAGAAATATAAGAGCAACGAGCATATTTTCTTTAAGAAAAAGCTGTAAGGAGCAGGATGGGGAGAAGCCTGCGAAGTAAGGAGTATGATGAAAGCTGCAATATATCCCGGAAGCTTTGATCCGGTCACTTATGGGCACATTGATGTGATCAGACGGGCGGCAGAAATGTTTGATGAGCTCATCGTTTCTGTTTTGGACAATAAGGCTAAGACGCCGTTGTTTTCCGTAGATGAACGTGTTAAAATGTTACAAGATGTAACGAAGGATATACCCAATGTACGCGTGGATTCCTTTCAGGGACTGCTGATCGACTATGCCAAAAAGATGAATGTGCATATCGCGATCCGCGGACTGCGTGCCATTACGGATTTTGAGTACGAGCTGCAGATCGCCCAGACGAACCGGAAATTATCCGGGGGAAGTCTGGATACGATTTTTCTGACCACCAGTCTTGAATATGCGTATTTAAGCTCCTCAAGCGTCAAGGAAATTGCAAGCTTTCAGGGAGATATCCATCAATGTGTGCCGCCTCTGATCGAGGAGCGGGTACACGAGAAATTTAAGACCGCAAAGTAAAATACATGCAGGATTGCACCGGAAAGAAGGCTGCTTTTGCAGAGACAGAACGGATACGGTGGAAGGACAGCATAGGAACGGGAGAAGCCAATGAGCAGCAGAATTGAGCAGCAGATAGATCAGATAGAGGATTATATTGACGGCTGTCACAACCAGCCTTTTTCCAACTCCAAGATCGTGGTGGACAGAGATGAGATCGACGGACTGCTGCAGCAGCTTCGGGCTAAGCTCCCGGAGGAGATCCAGCACTATCAGCGGATCATCAGCAATAAGGAAGCGATTTTAAATGATGCCAGAAGCAAGGCCGAGGAGCTGATCCGGGAAGCCACCGTGCATACCAACGAGCTGATCAATGAGCACGAGATCATGCAGCAGGCTTATGCACAGGCCAATGAGGTGGTCAAGTTAGCCTCCAAGCAGGCACAGGACATCCTGGATAAGGCCATCAACGAGGCAAATGCCTACCGGGCTTCTGCCGTGCAGTACATGGATGAGATGCTGGCGCAGTTAGAGGATGTGACCACCCGGACCATGGAGAGCACCAACGCCATCTATGCCAACTTTAACAACAATCTGGACGGCTATGCCAAGACCCTTCGCCAGAACAGAGCGGATCTTCATCCCCAGGAGGACATGCTCTACGATCAGACAGCGGATGCCGCACCGGAGGAAGGCTATTATCCGGAGGCAGCAGGACAGGGCACCGGTTATCTGCCGGATACAGGAGCAGCCGGCGGTGCAGAGACACTGGGGACAGACGGACAGTAACAGTCAGAATGAGAGGGAAGGTCGATTTTGCATGGAGCATGTGAAATCGGCCTTCTTTACGTCAGGAGATTCTGTAAATGCAGTGCAAGGTCCGGTCGTACAGATGAGCGAACAGATGACGGAAGATATTCGCAGCAGGATCATGAAGCGACTCCGACGCCTTAGTACAGCCAGGCGCGAAGCTCTGCGCCGAGAGGCATTTGGATTGGAGCTATTTTCATCATTAGGAGGTGTTTATGAAGAAAAAAGGTGAATTCGGCTATATACAAAGCAGGAGAAAGGTTTCCATTGCCCTTTCTGCATTGATGCTGGCCATGGTATTGGTGATCTATTTCGTGGCCAGATGGTATTTCGGGACCAATAAGAATCTCTTTACCATCCTGGCAGCCCTTGGCTGCCTGCCCCTTGGCAAATGTGTGGTGAGCATGATCATGTTCCATAAGGCAAAGCCATGCTCGGCGCAGGTCCGCAGCATGATCAACCAGCATATCGGCGATCTCTCCGGCGTATGGGATCTGTATATGACCAGCTACAGCAAGAATTTTCAGTTAAGCCATATCACCAGAGCAGGCAAGACCGTCTGTGCCTTTACGGAGACAGCCGGCTGCGATACCCGGGCCGGGGAAGAGCATATTAAGAAAATGATGGAGAATAACGGCTATCACGGCTATACCGTCAAGATCTTTCTGAATCTGGATAAGTATCTGGAGCGCCTGGATCAGATGAATGCACTGGCAGAGGGGACAAACGGCAGCGATGACGCCCTGTTTAATCTGTTTAAGGCTATTTCCATTTAAGGCTCCTCTATGCCGGGGATCCCATCGGAGAATTCGCCTGTGTAAAATTCTCCTTGCGCTGTAGCTTTAAGCAGCGTCATAGAAGGATAGAAATATCATTCCCGGCACATTTTCATTTATCTGTCTGCCTGTATGCAGCAGTGATATCTTTTGCAAAACTCAGAACGGAGATTTCCATGGAAAAATGGATCATAGGAGCCAATGAACAGAGCCAGCGCCTGGATAAATATCTGAAGAGACGGATGCCGGCAGCGGCTTCGTCTTTTTTATACCGCATGCTGCGAAAGAAGAATATTACGCTAAACGGTGCCAGGGCAGAGGGCAAAGAGATCCTGCATGCCGGAGATGAGGTTTCTGTGTTCTTTTCCCAGGAGACGCTGGATAAATTCATGGACAGAGGAAACAGCGACGAAGGAAAAGAGACGAGCGCCTACCTGCAGGCTTATGCGAAGATCACGGAGACGGTCATGCACGGAAAGCCGCCGATCCTCTACGAGGACGAACACATCCTGCTGGCTGTGAAGCCTGCCGGCGTCCTCTCCCAGAAGGCAAAGCCGGAGGATGTCTCCATGAATGAGTGGTTTCTGGGATACCTCCTGCAGAAAAAGGAGCTTTCGCCGGAGGATCTGTCCTTGTTTAAACCGTCCGTATGCAACCGCCTGGACTATCATACGGGCGGCATTTTGCTGTGTGCCAAGACCCTGCCGGCGAGTCAGATGTTCGCCGCCCTGTTAAAGGACAGAAGCCTGCACAAGTATTATCACATGGTGGTGCGGGGACAGATCCGGCAGCCGGGCGTGATCCGGGGATACCTGGAGAAGGACTGCGCCGCCAATAAGGTTTCCTTTAAAGCTTTGGATGCCTGCGACAAAAAGGAAAAAGAGACTGGCAGACCGGAAATGCACGGCAGGAAGGCAAACGCTAAGGCAATGGCCTGCAAAGGAGCAGATGCTAAGGCGATGGTCTGCAAAGGATTGGATGCTAAGGAAATGCCCGGCAAAGGAGCCGGGAGCGGAAATAGTAAGCAAAAGGGGAAAGCCGTCTATTCAGAGACGAGATACACACCGCTGCACACCGGGGAGAAATTCACCCTGCTGGAGGCACTGCTGATCACCGGCAAGACCCATCAGCTCCGGGCGCATCTGGCTTCCCAGGGCCATCCTATCGCAGGAGATCCCAAATACGGAGATGCCTCAGTGAATGCCTTCTGCAGAAAGAAGTACGGCCTGCAGGGCCAGCTCCTCTTTGCCTGCAGGATCCGTTTTCCGGAGAAGATGCCGGCGCCCTTTGGCTATCTGCAGGGAAGAGAGTTTACGGCACCGGATCCGGCGCTTTTTGAAAAATTTTTGAAGGAATAATTATGCGGGAGAATCTGTGTACTGCACAGAATTGAATTTCCCTGCGCCGTCGCAGGCAGCTGCGGCAAAGGAGCAATATGGCAACATGGAATTCCAGGGGGCTTCGTGGCTCTACGTTGGAGGAAATGATCAACAGAACGAATGAAAAATACAGGGAAAAGAATCTGGCCCTGATCCAGAAAATCCCCACGCCCATCACGCCCATGAAGATCGATCAGGAGCACCGGCATATTACACTGGCCTATTTTGAGCAGAAAAGTACGGTGGATTATATCGGCGTGATCCAGGGGATCCCGGTATGCTTTGACGCCAAGGAATCCTCGCAGATGACCTTTGCCCTGCAGAACATTCATCCTCACCAGGTGGAATTCATGCAGGCCTTTGAAAAGCAGGACGGCATCGCCTTTTTCCTGATCTATTATACGGCGGAGAATTTCTACTATTATCTTCCTTTCCGCGATTTCCTTCCCTTCTGGGAGAGAGCCCAGAGCGGAGGCAGAAAGAGCTTTCGCTTTGATGAGCTGGACAAGACCTATATTCTGCCGCAGAAACAGGGGGTTCTGGTCCCATACCTTGAGATGATCAATAAGGATCTGTCGGAACGGACATAAGTCTGAAAGAAATGCCTGATGGCGCCCGGTCAAACTTTTATCGGAGAATTCGCCTTCGTGAAATTCTTCCGGAGCTGACGCAGTAAAAACAGCGGCTGGGAAAGGTAAAGACAGAAGACAAGGATGCAGGCAGCAAGGCGATGCCGGCGCATGACAAACGGTTGACAAATCCGTCAAGGTGCATGTATACTGCATACAGTGTTTTAATATAGTAACAGATTAGAACTTTAAAGCATTAAAGTGCTTCGGAAGTTCACATGGA
>CAVKQI010000004.1:48407-54077 GCA_963658405.1 bacterium
GGAAGTTCACATGGAATTTCGCATAGACTTTATCATGGAATTTCATACGGCCATTTGCCGGAGATTCTACACGGTAATTCCATGAAAATGCACATGGACGAGACGGAGCACAGGGAGAAAAAGATGAGCACATTTTCAACAGCAGGACAGGAACTTTTGCATACCCCGGAGGGGCTGCGGGATATTTACGGCAAAGAGTACGCCAGGAAGCTGGCAGTGATCGCCGCCGTGCAGCAGCAGTTCCATCTGTTCGGATACAGCGATATTCAGACACCGACCTTCGAATTCTTTGATGTATTTTCCAGAGAGATCGGCACCACACCCTCCAAAGAACTGTACAAGTTCTTTGACAAGGAGGGCAATACGCTGGTGCTCCGTCCGGACTTTACGCCTTCCGTGGCCAGATGCGCGGCCAAGTATTACATGGATGAGACAGAGCCTCTGCGTTTCTGCTATCAGGGCAGCGCTTTTTCCAATGTGAGCAGCCTGCAGGGAAAGCTGCGGGAGACCACCCAGATGGGCGCAGAGCTGATCGGGGACGGCAGCGCCTATGCCGACGGCGAAATGATCGCCCTGCTCATTGAGTCTCTTCGCCATGCGGGATTAAAAGAATTTCAGATCAGCATCGGCAATGCCGATTACTTTAAGGGCATCTGCAGCGCAGCCCATATCGATCCCATGACAGAGAAAGCTTTAAGAGAGCATATTTCCGGCAAAAACTATTTTGCAGCGGAGCGGGTGCTGATCGATAAAGGGATTGATAAGCAGTGGCGCGAGGATCTGCTGCGGATCACGGAATTTATCGGATCCGGAGAAGCCCTGGAAAACGCGGCTAAGGCAGCGGCCAACAGTCAGTCCCAGGAGGCTGTGGGGAGACTTACCCAGATCCTGAAGGTGCTCAAGTCCTACGGCCTTGATAAGTATGTCAGCTTTGATCTTTCCATGCTGAATCGCTATAACTACTATACCGGTGTGATCTTCAAGGGATATACCTACGGCGTGGGAGATGCCATCGCCTCCGGCGGCCGCTATGATAATCTGCTCGGCCATTTCGGCAAGAAGGCAGATGCTATTGGCGTTATGCTGCAGGTGGATTCGCTGATGGAGGCACTGCGCAGACAGAACACCCCGGTGGAGATCCCGGAAGAGCCCCAGGTGATCACCTATACATCCGAGGATTATGAGGAAAAGCTCCGGCAGGCACAAAAGCTTCGGGCAGAGGGAAAAGCGGCGGTGCTGCGGCAGGCATAACGGACATGGCGGGCAAAACAGATACGGCAGACACAGTGAATGCGGCAGGATCAGCAGATTCAGCAGACACCGCGCCGGCCTGTCTGCCGTGCCCGTGATTGACAGCACCGGATAATCGTTTATCATAGGGGAAGGAATAAAGAGATAAGTCATGCAATACTTAACATTTGCACTTACCAAGGGAAGACTGGCAGACAAGACCATGGATCTGCTGGAAAAAGCAGGATTTTCCTGTGAGGAGATGAAGGACAAGGACACCAGGAAGCTGATCTTTACCAATGAGGAACAAAAGCTTCGTTTCTTCCTGGCCAAGGGACCGGATGTCCCCACTTACGTGGAGTATGGTGCGGCAGATATCGGCGTCGTGGGCTCCGATGTGATCATGGAAGAAAAAAGACGGGTCTACGAAGTGCTGGATCTGGGATTCGGCAAGTGCCGCATGTGCGTGTGCGGACCGAAGGAGGCCGGTGAGCTTCTCCAGCACCACGAGATGATCCGTGTGGCTTCCAAATATCCCAATATTGCCAGAGAGTACTTCTATAATCAGAAGAACCAGACCGTAGATATCATCAAGCTCAACGGCTCCGTGGAGCTTGGCCCTATCGTCAAGCTCTCCGATGTCATCGTGGATATCGTGGAGACCGGTTCCACCCTTCGTGAAAATGGTCTGACGGTATTAGAGGAGGTCTGCCCCCTTTCCGCCCGTATGATCGTGAATCAGGTGAGCATGCAGATGGAGACAGAGCGGATCAAGGATCTGATCAGCAGACTGAAAGCGGCCATTGAGGCATAAGTCCGGCAGCAGGGCTGCAGAATGGAGAAAAAGATGCGTATTTTGAATTTGACCAAGGATGAACAGGACAAGGTGCTGGCTTCTCTTATCAAGAGAAGCCCCGCCAACTATACCGAGCAGGAAGGCACGGTACGCGAGATCATAGACAACGTGCGCCGTGATGGAGATGCAGCCATCTTTGCCTACGAAGAGAAATTCGATCACTGCAAACTGACAGTGGAAAATATCCGGGTAACCAAAGAGGAGATAGAGGCTGCCTATCAGGAGCTGGATCCTTCTTTTGTGGAAGTGATGAAACGGGCGGCTGCCAATATCCGCGCTTTCCATGAAAAACAGAAGACCAACAGCTGGATCACCACCACAGAGGAAGGAACGATCTTAGGGCAGAAGGTAACCCCCATCGCGGTTTCCGGCTGCTATGTGCCCGGAGGCAGAGCCGTTTATCCTTCCAGCGTATTGATGAATGTGATCCCCGCCAAAGTGGCGGGCGTGGCAAAGATCATCGTCTGCACACCGCCCAATGCCGAGGGCAAGGTACCTGCCGGCACCATTGTGGCAGCAGATATCGCCGGCGTAGATGAGATCTATAAGGTGGGCGGCGCGCAGGCCATTGCCGCCATGGCTTTCGGCACGGCTTCCGTGCCCAGAGTAGATAAGATCACAGGCCCCGGCAATATCTTCGTAGCCCTTGCCAAGAAGGCGTGCTTCGGTTATACCGGCATTGACTCCGTGGCAGGCCCCAGTGAGATCCTGGTGATCGCCGATGAGACTGCCAATGCGAGATACGTGGCGGCAGATCTCCTCTCTCAGGCAGAGCATGATCCTCTGGCCAGCGCGATCCTTCTGACCACCAGCAGAACACTGGCAGAGCAGGTGTCCGCAGAGATCGACGGCTTCTTAAAGGAACTCTCCAGAGCAGAGATCATGCAGCAGTCTTTAGATAACTACGGCTATATTTTTGTGGGCGAAACCATGGATGAGCTGGTGGAGGCAGCCAATGCCATTGCCTCCGAGCATATGGAGATCGTCACCGCCAATCCCTTCGAGGTGATGACCAAGGTAAAGAACGCCGGTGCGATCTTCCTTGGCCAGTATTCCAGCGAGCCGCTGGGCGATTATTATGCGGGCCCCAACCACATCCTTCCCACCAATGGAACCGCCAGATTCTTCTCTCCCTTAAGTGTGGATGATTTTGTAAAGAAGAGCAGCATCATTTCCTATTCCCGTGAGGCCCTGGAGCGCGTCCATGAGGATATCGAAGTGTTTGCAGAGAATGAGGGACTGACAGCCCACGCTAATTCCGTGCGTGTGCGCTTTGAGAAGTAAACAGCGTAAAAAAGAGGCTGGTTTAAAAGAAATGCCTGATGGCATTCCTTTCAAACTCCATGGATGCCGCAGGCGCCATCCATGGGAAGCGCATCGGAGAATTCGCCTTCGCGAAATTCTCCTCATGCTGCCGCTGT
The DNA here is from genome assembly GCA_963658405.1 of bacterium. Classification (GTDB taxonomy): domain Bacteria; phylum Bacillota; class Clostridia; order Lachnospirales; family Lachnospiraceae; genus CAG-791. The sequence continues at coordinate 51,915 of CAVKQI010000004.1, forward strand.
AAAACAGCGTCAGAAAGAGGTAAATATGAATCGACAGGCAAAATGTAAGCGCATAACAGGAGAGACACAGATAGAACTGGATCTTTCCCTGGACGGATCCGGGCAGAGCAGTATACAGACAGGCATCGGCTTCTTTGACCACATGATGAACGCCTTTGCCAGACACGGTCTCTTTGATCTCGACCTGCAGGTGCAGGGGGATCTGGAGGTGGATGGTCACCACAGCGTAGAGGATACCGGTATTGTTCTGGGAGAGGCCATCAAGGAGGCCGTGGGAGACAAAAAGGGCATCCGCCGCTACGGCTACTTTGTCCTTCCCATGGATGAGGCATTGGTGATCTGCGCGGTGGATCTCTGCGGCAGACCCTACTTTGTCATGAGCGGCGCAGACCGCATCAAGGCACCCATGGTGGGAGATTTCGACACAGAGCTGGTGAAGGAATTCTTTTACTCCGTCTCCTATGCAGCAGGCATGAACCTGCATTTTCAGATCCTGGAAGGAGAGAACAGTCACCACATCATAGAGGCTATGTTCAAGGCTTTTTCCAAGGCACTGGATATGGCCACCGGCACCGATGAGCGGATCACAGAGGTCCTCAGCACGAAAGGATGTTTATGACAGAACAGTACAAGCAGTTTATTCCCTGCATTTATTTAAAAAATGAAAAGGCAGTCCGCAGCCTTACGGATCCGGAGATCATTCATACCGATCCGGTGGCGCTGGCAAAGCTCTACAGCGACAATCATGCCGACGGGCTGATCATTTTTGACCAGTCCGAGGGAGATGAGGCCCACGAGGCAGCTCTGGATATCATCAAGGAAATCTGCACAGGCATACGGATCCCTGTGATCGGCGCCGGCAATATCCGCCGCATGGAGGATGTAAAAAAGCTCTTGTATGCCGGATGCCGAATGGCTGCCCTTAATTATTCCAGACAGGACAATATTGACATTACAAAAGAGGTGTCCGATAAATTCGGCAAGGACAGGATCGCCGCCTGCTACAGAGCCACAGATGCTGTCACGGATCACGAGGAACTGATCCGGGAGTATGTGACAAAGATGATCCTGGTGGATGAGACCGGCATCAAGGATGCGCTTTCCTTAAAGAACATTCCCACCATCATCTCGTTACCCGAGGTCTCCCTGGATAAGATCCTTGACTTTTTCACTTATGAAAATGTCGTCGGCCTGACAGGAAATGCCATTAATGATAATTATACCGAGCTTCGGAGCTTAAAGCTTCTTTGCCGGGAGAATCAGATTCCAGTCTTTCTCCATGAGGCGAAGTTTGCCTGGTCGGATTTTAAGCTCAACAGCGACGGACAGCTTCCCGTGGTGGTACAGGAGGCCGGCACCGATGAGGTACTGATGGTGGCCTATATGAACGAGGAGGCCTACAACCTGACCGTTTCCACCGGCCGGATGACCTATTATTCCAGAAGCAGACAGGAGCTGTGGGTAAAGGGAGAGACCAGCGGCCATTTTCAGTATGTCCGCTCTCTGACGGCAGACTGCGACATGGATACGCTCCTTGCCAAGGTAGAGCAGGTAGGGGCTGCCTGCCATACAGGAAATCATTCCTGCTTTTTCCAGACAGATGCGGTCTTCGGCAGTGAGGAGAATAACCCGCAGAAGGTCTTAGAGCAGGTTTATGCCACCATTATCGACAGACGGGATCATCCCAAGGAAGGCTCCTATACCAATTACCTCTTTGACAAGGGGATCGACAAGATGCTCAAGAAGCTGGGAGAGGAATCCACGGAGATCGTCATCGCAGCCAAGAATACCAACCCTAATGAGGTCATGTATGAGATGGCAGATTATCTCTATCACATGATGGTGGTGATGGCAGAGAAGAATGTGACCTGGCAGCAGATCGCCGACGAACTGGCCAGAAGAGAGCGCCCCAAGGAGTGATTCCGGGAAAGGCATCCATGAAAATCGTATTTTCTCGTTTCGAAAATAAAAACATAGGTTTCGTCCTTGATCAGGACGTGCTCACAGAAATCTTTCCGGCGGATCCAGGCCGGGAAGATTTTTCTGTTGGGGATATTGTCCTGGGACAGGTGCAGAATACCGCACCCGGCATAAAAGCAGCTTTTGTGCAGCTGACAGCCAGCTCAAAGACGGCCAATGCCTGCCTTCCCTTTGCAGAATGCC
>CAVKQI010000005.1:0-35778 GCA_963658405.1 bacterium
ACCCACGGCAAGAGGATCTTCCGCATGGCACCCATTCACCATCATTTCGAGCTGGGAGGCTGGTCAGAGGTCCGGGTAGTGGCAGTCTTTACCATCGTAACGGTGCTGCTGTGTGCCTTGGCACTTCTGGGTATCCATTAAGGACAGAAGAGGAAGGCACATTTACAGGAAATTACGTATCTGTTTAGCCCACATCTCGAATTTGCTTTGCAAATCCTCGATGTGGCTGGCCAGAGGCGCTCCGCGCCTTGGCCGCCTGCCAATTTCAATCGTAAATATGCCTGCAAGCAGTCAATTTCCGATTGAAATGTGGCAGGTGCTAAACAGATACATGCTAAGCTATGCAAAATTGCTGCCTGCAAAAGTCCATACTCCTGCAGACAGCAATTTACTTTACGTTCTTATCTGTTCCGATCAGACGGCCATCTTCTCCAGTACACGGTCAATGGCTGCGTCGATGACCTTATCCAGTTCTTCCTCATCTGCCTCGGGCATCAGGGTAGCTGCATCCTCATCGGAGATCAGCTCTACCAGTGTACCGAAGGACTCCTTGTACTTTCTCTTGCAAAGGAAAAAGAAGACTGCGCCCAATGCGCTCCAGGCAAATACCATGCCCCACTCCTGCAGCGCCAATGTGCCGCCGCTTCCGGGAATGATGTACATAGCTACCATAAAGCCGGACAAAAGCACTGCCATGGTGCCGACGAACTTATAGTGCTTTACCCGATAGGGCCTCGGCATATCAGGCTCTTTTTTACGAAGGATCATAAAGGACAATGCCACCATGCAATAAGCCAGGCAGCAGCCGAAGTTGCCGGCATCACTGATCCAGACGAGCATCTTTCTGCCTGCAAAGGGAGCCAGCATGGTCAGAATACCGATGAGGATCAGGGCATTGATGGGTGTCTTGTGTGTCGGATGAAGCTTTGCAAATACCTTGGGGATCATGTAGGACTCTGCCATGGAATACATCGCGCGGGAACCGCCCAGAAGGAAGGAATTCCAGGAAGTCACGATACCGCACATACCGCCTACGATGATGACCTTTGCCATGACTTTGGTATTAAAGGCTGCTGCCATGGCATCCGCTGTTACCAGTCCGGTCGTTGCCTCTGAAGCGGCAATATCATCGGGATTCATGACAAAACCTACTGCTACGATCACCAGTGCATAAAAGATCACGGCCAGAATAACGGAGAGGATCAGCATCTTACCGATCTTCTTGGGCGGTACATTGATCTCCTCTGCTGCCTGGGGGATAACGTCAAAACCGATAAAATAGAAGGGAGACAGCACGGCTACACCGATCACAGCTTTCAGATTCACACCCAGGGTGGTGCCGGCGAACATCTGTCCGTTTAAATTGTCCACAGAGCCATTGATGACAGAAGCCACGATCAGCAGGATGCCGGCGCCGCCGATGATGCAGGTCAGAACCGTCTGCAGGATCGCTGCGGTCTTGGCACCGATGATGTTGATCATCATGATCAGGAATGCCACGATGATAGCCACGGCCAGCCAGGATGCATAGACATCAAAGCCTGCCACCGTATACATATAGCCTTTCAGGAAACCGGGCCACAGATAGGTAATGATGGTAGGGAATGCACAGGCTTCAAAGCAGGCCACACTCACATATCCTAAGATGATCATCCAGGTACAGATAAAGGATCCGGTAGATCCCATGGCGCGGTAACTGAAGACATGCTCGCCGCCGCACTGGGGCATGGCCGCCGTCAGCTCTGCATAGGTCAGACCGATAAAGAAGATCATGACACCGCCAAGGACAAAGCCTAAGGCTGCACCCAGGACACCGCCCTTCTGGATCCATCCGCCGGAGGAAACCACCCAGCCCCAGCCGATCATGGCGCCGAAGGCGATCACCAGGATATCCCAGGCATTGAATACTTTGTTAAATTCCGATTTTTTCTGTTCCATATCCTGTGCCTCCTACTGTTTGAATACTTTTCTGGCTACGTCTTCGATGAGCTCTGCCGTGCCGTCTACGCCCAGCAGGCTGCTGTCCAGCAGCATATCTCTGTTGTGGCGGTCGCCTCGGTTGCTGCCCGTCAGCGCCAGATGTCTCTTGTGATAGCGCTTATCCTTCTCCACTACCAGAAGCTTTGCGTCATTTTCCGAAAGATTGTGACTCTTCATCACATTCTGGATGCGCACATCATCAGGAGAATAAATGAAAACACGGAGAATCGGTTTCTGTTCCTTCAGGATATAGTCGGCAGAGCGTCCGATGATCACGCAGGACTCTCTGTCTGCCAGCTTGCGGATGATGGTCTTCTGCACATGGATGGCCCGGTCTGTCAGATCTGCATACTTGGAAAAAGAGCCGCGGACATCTCCCTCTGCGCCCTTGCCGGCGATGGTGACGCCCTCTTCTACCTTTTCCATGATCTCCTTGGGGATACCCACTTCCTTGATGATCTCATCCACCGTATCACGGTCATAAAACTTGATGCCAAGATCCTTTGCGACCTTTTTTCCGATCTGATTGCCCTTGGCACCGTATTCGCATCCTATGGTTATTACAAGATGTGTCTGTGTCATGCTTTCCTCCTGATCTGCAATTTAAAAAGGGCGCACAAACCAAACGGTCTGTGACGCCCTCGTCTTTCGTCTGTCTTCTCAGACAGTGCCTGCTCCGGTCAAAACATTTCCACGCCGAAGCCTTATTTAAACTTATCCAATCTGTTTACATAGTATCCGCTTTCGCACAGCTGCTGCAGGCGGCAGTGTTCTGCAGACGATCAAAGCATCTTACTTCTCGAGAGACTTTACGGTCTCATCCAGGATCTCAAATGCCTTGTCGCACTCCTCCTCGCTGACGATAAGCGGCGGGATCATACGGATGATATGTGCGCCGATGGCAGTGATCAGAAGCTTTCTGTCCAGTGCGCCGTGCTTTACATCCACGCCTTTGATGGTATCGTCAAACTCTACGCCTACCAGAAGTCCCTGGTGTCTTACTTCCTTTACATGAGGAAGCTTCTCCAGCTTGGCTGCGAAGTAATCGCCGACCTTCTTGGCATTGCCGGCCAAATCCTTGTCCAGGAGCTCATTGACCTCTGCATATGCAGCTGCGCAGCTCACAGGATGACCGCCGAAGGTGGTGCCGTGAGAACCGGGGGTAAATGCCTTTGCTACCTTCTCTGTAGCGCAGATCGCGCCGATGGGCATGCCGCCGCCCAGGCCCTTGGCCATGGAAACGATATCGGGCTTGATGCCGTAGTTCATGTAAGACATAACGGCACCGGTTCTGCACCAGCCGGTCTGTACTTCATCGATCAGCAGCAGCATCTCGTGCTCGTCACAGAACTTGCGCAGTCCCTGCAGGAATTCCTTGCTTGCCGGATGTACGCCGCCCTCGCCCTGTACAGGCTCTACCATGATGGCGATGGTATTCTCGGTGCAGGCATCCTCAAAAGCCTTCAGATCATTGAAGGGAGCATAGGAGAAGCCGTAGGTCATGGGACCGAAGCCTACCTGGCAGGCATTGCCGGGCTGACCGGTTGCAGACATGGCACCGAAGGTTCTGCCGTGGAAACCTTCCTTTGCGGTGACGATGTGGTATCTGTTGGGGCCGTAGTTCTCTACGCCGTACTTACGGGCCATCTTGATCATAGCCTCGTTGGCCTCTGTACCGGAGTTCTGGAAGAAGATCTTGTCCATGCCGATGGTCTCGCAGACCTTCTCAGCCAGCAGGGCCTGAGGAATGGTATAAGGATAGTTGAAGGTATGCATGATATCATCCATCTGATCCTTGACAGCGGCCACTACCTTGGGGTTGCGGTTGCCGGCATTGTTTACTGCGATGCCGCCGTAGAAATCAAGATAAGGGGTCTTGTTCTCATCATAGAGGTACATTCCCTCTGCAGACTCTGCAAGGAAATCGAAACGCTCGTAGGTCTCAATCATGTACTTATTTACTTTGTCCTTGATGTCCTGTACTGTCAAACCTGTGTCTGCTAACTTCATGGTTTCTTCCTCCTTCTTCTGTAAGCACAAACGTGCCTGGCTTTAGGCGCCTGCGCAAAAATAAAAAAGAGCAAAGGTCTGCGGCCATCCGCGAGCACCTTTGCTCTCTGTCAGCGTCTTTTATTTTGTACACGTATACAATAGCGCATTCACTATATTGTGTCAACGGTTTTTTTTGAGAAATTATCTCGAAGAATTATAACCACTCAATGTCAAAAGTTTTTATAAAATTATTGTTAATCCCGCTGTGCTGTTGTTTCCCGGACGCCGGAGGAGGGAGCGGGTCCTGTCGGCGATGTCCGCTTGGGGACGCCTCTCGGCTCAGTACTCATGCCTAGCGGCACATAAGCTCGCAGAGAACGCGAGCTAGGTGCCGAGGCATGAGTAATGCCCCTGCGCCGGACATCATCCGCCACCCGCTCCCTCGTCCGGCTGGTTTGTAAACAGTATCATATACAGTACGTATGATATCCTATATTGCTTACTCCTTGTACAGAAACAGGATTATGAAGCGTGCAGTCTCCTTTTTGAGTTTGTGAGAGGAAAAGCTTTCTGATCTTCGTAAACTCTGTCTATTATATCGGACAGTGTCTTTCTTGCGAAGTACACCCTTTTCATCCGTTTTCTTTCTTTTTTGAGGATACGGTTTCTCTCTTTTGTTTTTTTGAATACAGTTACCTTTCTTTTACTTCTTCTTTAGAGATTGTTTTTCCTTATGCCGGATTCAGCGACAGAAAAGCGCCCAGGTTTCCTCTCTCGCCGCCGTGCACGGCCCGGTGGGAAAAGAAAATATCGCTGTTTTCGCAGGTGCAGATGCCGGATACGCAAAGGTGCGCCGGTTTTATGCCGGCTTCTTTAAGCTGGAGCACATTGGCTGCCCACATATTCAGTCTGTATTTGTCCTTCTGTCCCTGCAGGCCGCCTTCCCGGAGGATCTCCTGCTCTTTACAGGCGGTCTCCCCGAAGGTATTTCGGAAGATTTCTGCCACATCCTCACCCACCTCATAGCAGTCTCCGCAGATAGAGGGGCCGATGACTACGAGAAGGTCGGAAGGATCTGTGCCGTAGGCTTCCTGCATTTTCGTCACCATTTTGGCGCCGATCCGACCTGCCGTCCCCCGCCAGCCCGCATGGGCCAGGCCGATGGCCGGATGCACGGGATCTAAGAAAAAGAGCGGCGTACAATCTGCATGAAGTGTCACCAGCAGTATGCCGGGCACATCTGTCATCAATCCATCCACGTCTTTATAATCCCGTTCCACAGAAAATCCCTTGCCTCTGTCAGCCTCTGTCACCTTCCGGATATTGCTGGTGTGGGTCTGGTAGGACAGGACGATATCCTGGGGCTGTCTGTGAAGAGCCAGTGCTGCACGGCGGTAATTTTCCTTTACCGCCGTCGGATCATCCTTCCTGGAAAGTCCGAGATTCATGGAAGCATAGGGGCCCTTGCTCACGCCGCCGAGGCGGGTGGTAAAGCCGTGCTCCACCAGTTTTGTCTCCGAGAGAAGAGGGAAAGTCACCATAGCCAGTTCCTCGCCTTCTACCACCTGCTCTGTCACAATGAAGGGGGACGGCTGCTCCTGTGCAGCTTCTGCCCCTGATGCTTCTGTATATTTTGTATGTATAGAAAAATTTTGCATTCTGTACTCTGTTTACCTCATTCACCCTTCTCTGCCGCTGTATTACAGAAGCAGACTGAGGAGAACTTCGTGCAGGCGAATTCTCCGATAGTATTACGAATTGATGAAGATCGACGAGTGGCTTCAGACTATGCTTCTTTTCATTGCCTACATAATCATTCCCAGCCGTCAATACTCTGTTTAACACTTACCACTGACTTTTTCCCCTATAAGGGAATGCATTCTTAATCCAGCGAATTTCTATCTCACCGCTCTGCTTTCTCTCCATGGCCACCACGTCAAAGCGAAGCGGTCTTGTCTGCTCCAGATGATGCACGAGGCGGTAATAGTCTGCTGTCCTGCAGATGGTCTCCTGCTTTTGCAGATGTACGGCCTCCTCCGGTGCTCCCAGCTGACAGCTGCTCCGGTATTTTACCTCAACAAAACATAAGACGCCTTTCTCTTCTCCGATCAGGTCGATCTCACCATGACAGCTTCGGAAATTCTTTTCCAGGATCCTGACGCCATGTTCCTGCAGGAACGCTGCCGCGGCGGTCTCCATTTCCGTGCCCAGGCTTCGCCTGCTCTGCTCCGGTTCCTGTAGATCAGCAGGCGTCTCTCCCGGTAATGCAAAATGAGTGATAAAGGTTCTTCTGTGGATCGGGCAGGGACCGTATTTTTCCAGTGCGGCGATATGCTCTTTGGATCCGTATCCCTTATTGGCCGCAAAGCCGTAGGCCGGATACCGGCTGTCATATTCGCGCATCAGCCGGTCCCTTGTTACCTTAGCCAGGATACTGGCGGCGGCCACGGAAAGGCACTTGGCATCTCCCTTGATCACCGGCACCTGCGGAATGGAAATGCCGGGGATCTGCACTGCATCATTGATCAGCACCGCCGGCGCCGGAGAGAGCTGGCTGATAGCCCGGCGCATGGCCTCATAGGTTGCCTGGAGGATATTGATCTCGTCGATCCGGGCAGGCTCAGCGATGCCCACTGACCAGGCAACCGCTTCTTTGGTGATCTGCTCGTAGAGTTCTTCTCTTTTCTGCTCACTGAGCTTTTTGGAATCGTTGATATAAAGCAAATCATGGTCGGGAGGCAGGATACAGGCCCCTGCCGCCACCGGCCCCGCCAGAGGACCTCTGCCCGCCTCGTCAATGCCGCAGATCAGGCCGCCCTGCTGCAGCAATATCTGATAAGGAGCTGCAGCCTGCTGCTCGAAAAGACGCATGTCGTGGACGCGCTTTTTTTCCTCTTCCAGCTTTTGAAGACGCTTAGCGGCCTGGCTGCACAGAGTCTGCACGCCTACACGTTCATCCTGGCTGTATGTACTTATAAAATCAGGCAGCATCGTCTCCGGTGCTGCCTGTAATTCTGCCCTGATCTGTGAAATACTCTTTGCCATGGTAATCCTCATTTCCGGGCAGCTGCGTCTTATGTTTGCCAGAATGGACAGCATAAATCTCCTGTTCATGCTGCCCATCTGCGCATTTTGCACGCAGTTCCCTTGGGTCTCTTATTTATGTTTCAGCAGACCGAATCTTCCAAAAGGATAGATTCGGACAAAGGCCCTGCCGATGATATCCTTTCTGTGTATGCATCCCACCGACGGATCCCGGCTGTCCTGGCTGTTGTTCCGATTGTCTCCCAGGACGAAGTACTCGTCGTCCCCCAGCGTTATTTCCTGGGCTGCCAGGCCGGCTATCGCGATCGTCTCGTAGCCGTAACTCTCATCCAGCACCTCGCCGTTGATGTAAATATTGCCGTCTCCGTCGATCCGGACTGTCTCTCCGGGCAATCCGATGATCCGCTTGATATAATAGGTATCCTCCTGATATTGATAGGGGAAAACGATGATATCAAACCGCTCCGGATCATGGAAACGATAGGAGAGCTTATCCACGATCAGCTGGTCCCCACTCTCCAATGTAGGATACATGGACTGACCGAACACCTCGGTGCGCTGTCCCACAAAGGTGATCAGCAAATAAGTAGCCAGCAGCACACCGGCTATATAAAGTACCAGATTCAACAGATTTTTGAGACCTTCCTTCACAATACTCTCCTCCTTGCAGAGCTTACTGTTGCTATACCGTGTAGGATCCTCCCTTTTCCAGGGATACCCTGCCCAGTCTTCCGCTCCTGCAATCATCTAACAATAAAGAAGCCGCTCTGTCAATATCCGGCAGTCCCTGACTCTTTAACAGCTTTCTGGCATCTGCAATGGCAGTAAGACGATCCAGAGCCTGTTTCGTGCCCTCTGTCGGAGCATTTTCCTCTCCGGAATCTTCCTCCGTCTGCGTCGGGGCAGACCCGGTCTGCTGCGCGATGCCGTATTTTTCCGTCAGCACAGAAGGATATTGTTTATCCAGATACTCTACCAGCCAAAGGGAGAGCTCCACAGGGTCCAGAATATCCTCATTGATAGCCCCTGCCAGAGCAAGGCGCATGCCGATGAGGGGATCTTCGAATTTAGGCCACAGAATACCGGGGGTGTCCAGGAGCTCTAAGTCCTTTGCCAGGCGGATCCACTGCTTTCCTTTGGTCACGCCGGGCTTATTGCCGGTCTTGGTGCAGGCCTTTCCGGAAAAAGAATTGATAAAGGTGGACTTTCCCACATTGGGGATGCCTGCCACCATGGCACGCAGGGGTCTTCCCACAATGCCTCTTTTCTTATCCCGGGCCAGCTTGGCACTGCAGGCTTCTCTCACATATCCCCGCAGCTCCTCCATGCCCTTTCTGGTCCTGGCATCCATGGCAATGACCTTGCCACCTGCGCTCTTATAGCTCTCCATATAAGCCTTCGTGCAGGCGGGATCTGCCAGATCTGCCTTATTCAGGACAAGGACTCTGGCCTTGCCGGCACAAAGGGAATCAATATCCGGATTCCGGCTGCTGCCGGGAATTCTGGCATCTGCAAGTTCGATCACCAGATCCACCAGCTTTATATTTTCTTCCATCATCCGGCGGGCCTTTGTCATATGCCCCGGATACCACTGATAAACTGCCATCGCTCTTTCCTTTCGTCCCTCCATGCAGGCAGCGGCCTCTTCTCTGCCGCCTGCCAATCACTGCTCTACGGCTCTTTTTCCATCCTGCACAGGCATTTCCTGCCGTCTGTCCTGTCCGGATCTATGCAGCACACCCGGTTATTTGATCAATGCCATACTGTGCGTTGCACTGGGCAATGCCAGCCATGCTTTTCCGATGACTGCCGAGGTTTTGACAAGGCCTATGCCGGCGGAACGGCTGTCCTCACTGTTATTGCGGTTATCGCCCAGGACAAAATACTCATCCTCGCCCAGGGTGATCATCTCCGCCGCCGTGCCTGCATCCTCCATCAGATCATAGGAATCATTGTCTGCATCCGGGAAGCCGTTGATCAGGAGCTTTCCGTCCGTGATCTGCACCGTATCCCCCGGGACAGCCACCACTCTCTTGACGTAAGGATGGGTAGCGGTATTGCCGCCCGGATAAAAGACGATCACATCCCCTCTGGCTATATCCTTAAGGCGATAGATCACCCGGTTTACCAGCACATTCTGCCCGTTTTCCAGCTCCGTCTCCATGGAAGCACCGATCACACTGACCCGATAGCCCACGGCACTGACCAGGACAAAGGCCATCAGAATAGCCGTTGCGGTATAAAGGATCCAGAGCAGGATCTCCTTTATCACACCGGCATTGATCCGGGATTGCTTTTCATAAAAGGTAAGTCCCGACGCTCCTCTTCTGCGGCGCATGTTTCCTCCTTAGTAAAAAGACGCTGCACCTCTTAAGTCAGTGCAGCGCCTCTGTGCGTTCTTACTTATCTGTACGGATAACTTCCTTAACCTTAGCCTTCTTACCGCTTAATGCACGCAGGTAATTCAGCTTTGCTCTTCTTACCTTACCTCTTCTGATCACCTCTACCTTCTCTACATTGGGAGAGTGAAGAGGCCATGTCTTCTCAACGCCGATACCGCTGGACTCTTTGCGAACGGTAAAGGTCTCTCTGCTGCTGCCGCCCTGAACCTTCAGAACAACGCCCTCGAATACCTGTACTCTCTCGCGGTTTCCCTCTTTGATCTTGCCGTAAACGCGTACGGTGTCGCCTACGTTGAAAGAAGGCTTATTTTCCTTTAACTGTGCCTGTTCGATTTCCTTAATGATGTCGTTCATGTCTTCTCCTTTGTACACTGGATGTTCTTGCCTTGTACTGCCGGTGCCGTCCATCCTCGCTGCAGGACTGCCTGTGCACTCCCGCCCTCCGGTACAGCCTTCCTCCGGTCAAAAGCAGCGGACCATCTCTGATCTTTTATCGCAACATTAGTAATTTATCACAGATTCTCTGTATGTGCAAGAAAAATATGCACAATCCGGTCAAATCGTGGTTAACCCGGACGCCAGCCATGCGGCGGGTCCTGTCGGCGATGTCCTCCCAGGGGACGCCTCTCGGCTCAGTGCTCAGTGCCCATACTACGCCAGCAAAAATATGCTGGCGTAGCAGCGAGGCGTCGCAATGCCCCTGTCCGGACATCATCCGCCACCCGCTCGTATGGCTGGCTGGATTGTGAAAACTGATATATATTATTTCTCCATGCTCTGAGGCATTTCCGCATCCTGATCCTGTGTTTTCCGTTTTTTCCTTCTTTTTTTCTCCACCGGCGGATGCGCTTCCATATAGGCCTCGTACAGATCCGGCCGGCGCTCTTTGGTTCTCTCCAGGGATTTTTCCAGGCGCCAGGCATCCACTTTGGCATGATCGCCGCTAAGGAGAATAGCCGGCACCTTTTTCCCGCGCCACTCCTCCGGCCGGGAATACTGGGGATATTCCAGCAGACCGTTGCCGAAGGAATCGGTCTCGGCGGATTCCGCATTATTCAGGACGCCGGGCACCAGTCTGGAAATAGCATCCACCAGGATCATGGCCGGCAGCTCTCCGCCGGTGAGGACGTAATCACCGATGGAAACAGAATCTGTCACCACTTCCTCCAGCACCCGCTCATCGATGCCTTCGTAGTGACCGCACAGCAGGATCAGATCCTTTTCCTCTGCCAGTTCTCTGGCCTTTGCCTGGGTGAAGGTCTCTCCCTGGGGTGTCAGAAAGACTACTCTGGCCGGCTTTTCCAGCTGCTTCTGTACTGCCATGCAGGCATCGTAGACAGGCTGTGCCTGCATGAGCATGCCGGCGCCGCCGCCGTAGATGTAATCATCCACACGGTTATGCTTATTTTCCGTATAATCCCGGATATTCCAGGCATCCACGCTGATGAGTCCCTTTTCCATGGCTCTGGCCAGGATGCTGGTATGTAATCCCTGCAGGACCATTTCCGGGAAGAGTGTCAGTATATGAAAATGCATCCATTCTCTCCTATTCTGTCAGTCCCGGCATCAGATACACCTTCATATATCCTTCCTGGGGATTGGTCTCCTTGATGCATTCCTTGATGGCCGGCAGCAGGATCTCCTTACCATCCGGCGTCTGGACCACGTAGACGTCATTGGCACCGGTCTGGAGCACATCCGTCAGGGTTCCCACCGGTGTACCGTCCTCTTCTGTCACGGACAGACCGAGAAGATCCGGAATGAAAAATTCTCCCTCTTCCAGCGGCACTGCCTGGTCTCTGGGAATCAGAAGGCTCTTTCCCCGCAGTCTCTCCACATCCTCGATCCTGTCAAATTCCTTAAAGGAGAGGATCACGAACTGCTTGAAAAATTTCACACGGTCTACGGTCAGTTCCTTTTTGGAGGTCCCCAGGTCCAGAAGCACCTTATCAAGATCGCAAAAGCGCTCCGGGTCATCCGTGGTGGGAAATACCTTGACTTCCCCTTTCAGTCCATGTGTCCCGGTGATCACGCCTACCTGAAAAAATTCTACCATGTTTACCTTTCTTGGCTGCGGCAGCCTGACATAAAAAATGGTAACTATTCAGAACCCCATTCGCAAAATCGCCTCTGCGAGGCTTTCCTTTTGCTCATGTGGTTACTTCGCCATATAAAACTGCTCATCTGCCTGCATGCAAGCATTCGCAGAACGCAGTTTTGCATGGCTCTGAATAGTTACAAAAAATGGACATTGGCATGTGCTGCCACAGTGCCTCTGTCCATTTCATCCCCCATAGCTGTGTGAAATCCCGGCGAACGCGCAGATTTTCCCGCGCCTTCTGCAGGTCTCTCACACCAATGATCCATCAGTCGATATCTACATCGACCCGATAATCCTCCCTCGAAGAGGCTGCCTTTACCACGGAACGGATCGCCTTGGCGATTCTTCCCTGTTTGCCGATCACCTTTCCCATATCAGAAGGTGCCACATGAAGCTGGAGACGGATATTTTTGCCTTCCTGCTTCTCGGTCACAACCACCTCTTCAGGATGTTCAACGAGGGCTTTTGCGATCACTTCTACAAGTTCTTTCATATTTACCTCGATATGCGGCAGAACTTATCTGTTGACACCTGCCTGCTTGAACAGCTTGTTGACAACGGTGGTGGGCTGTGCGCCGTTTGCCAGCCACTTCTTTGCCAGCTCTGCATCTACCTTTACAGTAGCAGGATTGGTGTTGGGATCATAGGTGCCGATCTCCTCGATGCACTGACCATTTCTGGGAGTCTTGGAATCTGCCACAACGATTCTGTACAGCGGAACCTTCTTCTCACCAATTCTTGCTAATCTGATCTTAACCATTTCTTTTGTCCTCCATATTATGAATAGATAGTTTTATATGCGAAACAGAATAGGAAACAATTGTTTAACCATCTGTTACTGCCTTTTAAAATAAGCCTCGCCGGCCGCCGAACATATTCATCATGCCCCGTCCCCGGCGCTTGCCGCCCATCATACCGGGCATCTGCTTCATCAGCTTCTGCATCTGTTCGAACTGCTTGATGAAACGATTTACATCGGCGATATCATTGCCGGATCCCTTGGCGATCCTGTACTTCCGCTTGGGATTAAGGAGCTTGGGATTTGCTCTCTCTGCCGGCGTCATGCTCAGCACGATGGCTTCTGTTCTGGCCAGCTGCTTTTCGTCGATGGCTCCCTCTAAGTCAGAAGCCTTGATCCCCATACCGGGCATCATGCCAAGAATACTGGAAAGACCGCCCATCTTGCGCATCTGCTGCATGCTCTCGAGATAATCGTTAAAGTCAAATTTGCCCTTTTTAAGGCGGGCAGCCATGTCCTTGCTCTTGGCTTCGTCCTGCTCTCCAAGGCTCGCCTGCGCCTTATCGATCAGGGTCAGGACATCGCCCATGCCCAGGATACGGCTGGCCATCCGGTCCGGATAGAACTGCTCCAGATCAGAGAGCTTTTCTCCCATACCTACATACAGGATGGGCTTGCCGGTTACGGCCTTGACGGAAAGAGCGGCGCCGCCTCGGGTATCGCCGTCCATCTTACTTAAGACTACGCCGTCGATATGGATGCGGTCATCAAAGGTCTTGGCCACATTCACGGCCTCCTGACCGGTCATTGCATCCACCACCAGAAGTGTCTGATGCACCTCTACGGCCGCTTTGATGCGCTCTAATTCCTCCATCATCTCCTCGTCCACCTGCAGACGGCCGGCGGTATCCAGGATGACTACGGTCTCATTATTTTTCTGCGCGTGCTCGATGGCTGCCTTTGCAATATCCACGGGATCGTGATTCTCTCCCATGGTAAAGACATCCACGCCCTGCTTCTCACCGTTGACCTGCAGCTGTTTGATAGCGGCGGGACGGTAGACATCCAGAGCGGCCAGAAGAGATTTCTTGCCTTTTTGCTTGAGCTTGCCGGCGATCTTTGCTGCCGTGGTGGTCTTACCGGAACCCTGCAGACCGCACATCATGATCACGGTGATGGATTTGCCCGGCTGGAAGGAAAGCTCTGTGGTCTCGGAGCCCATGAGCTTGGTCAGCTCCTCGTCCACGATCTTGATCACCATCTGGGCAGGATTTAAGCCATTCATGACTTCCTCGCCGATGGCCCGCTCCTCTACAGAAGAGACGAACTGCTTGACCACCCGGAAGTTGACGTCCGCCTCTAAGAGCGCCATCTTTACTTCCTTTAAGGCCGCCTTGACATCGGCCTCGGTGAGCTTACCCTTGCCCCGCAGGTTCTTAAATACATTGGTTAATTTTTCAGATAAACTGTCAAATGCCATCAGGTAATTTCCTTTTTGATTTCCTCTGCGATCTCAAGAACCGTTCGGGGAAACGCCGCCTGCTCTTCCTTATCCTCTGTGTGCTCTGCGGATACCGCTGCCTTTATCAGTGCATCGGCAGATTCCCGGATCCGCTGAAAACTGCGGATCGCATGGAGCTTATCTTCGTAGGACTGCAGCGTCTGGGTACATCGCTTCATCAGATCATGGACAGCCTGTTTACTGATCCCCTCCAGATCTGCGATCTCATTTAAGGAGAGATTCTCGTAAACCACCTGTTCATAAATATGCTGCTGATGTTTGGTCAGCAGCGGTCCGTAAAAATCATAGAGCAGTCCCTGTTCTACTATTTTTTCCATGAGTCACATGATATAACACTGCCCCACAGAAGTCAAGTATTTTTTCTTTACCCGCCAGGACCCGCGCCGCGGCCGGCGGCCGGGTAATCATCGAATCTGCAGTATTTTACTCCGCCTCATTCATCTTCGCCAGCTTCGCAGCCTGGTCAGCGGCGATGCAGGCATCGATGATCTCGTCGATATCCCCGTTCATGATCTTGTCCAGCTTGTAAAGGGTCAGACCGATACGATGATCTGTCACGCGGCCCTGCGGAAAATTGTAGGTACGGATCTTCTCGGAGCGGTCTCCGGTGCCGATCTGGCTGCGGCGCATGTCTGCCTCGGCGTCATGACGCTTCTGCATCTCCATATCGTAGAGTTTGGAGCGAAGCAGTGCCCAGGCCTTGGCCTTGTTCTGCAGCTGGGATTTCTCGGTCTGGCTGTAAATCACGATACCGGTGGGATAATGGGTCAGACGGACAGCGGAATCGGTGGTATTGACACACTGACCGCCATTTCCGGAAGCACGCATGACATCCACACGCACATCCTTTTCCGGAATGTCGATCTCTACGGTATCGTCTGCCTCCGGCATCACTGCCACCGTGATGGTAGAGGTATGGATACGTCCGCCGGACTCTGTCTCAGGCACACGCTGCACGCGGTGCACGCCGCTTTCATACTTCAGTCTGGAATAGGCGCCGCTGCCGGTGATCATGAAGGTCACATACTTCATGCCGCCGATGCCGATCTCCTCGAAATCCATGGTCTCCACCTTCCAGCGGCGGTTTTCTGCATAGTGCACATACATGCGGTAGATCTCTGCCGCAAAGAGCGCAGCCTCATCACCGCCGGCACCGGCACGGATTTCCACAATGACATTCTTCTCATCGTTGGGATCCTTGGGCAGCAGCAGGATCTTCATCTCCTCCTCCAACTCCTGGGTCCTTGCCTTGGCATCGTTTAATTCTTCCTTCAGCATCTCGCGCATATCCGGATCGTTTTCGCCTTCCAGCATGGAAAGGGAATCCTCGATTGCCTGTTTCTTATTCTTATATTCTGTATATGCCTCCACAATGGGGGTAATATCGCTCTGCTCCTTCATGAGTTTGCGGAAGCGATCCTGATTGGCCGTCACATCCGGACTGGAAAGCTCCCTGGAAATATCCTCATAGCGCATCAGCAGATCATCTAATTTATCGAACATAGTCCTTTTCTTCCTTTCGTAAGTCATGCTTTCTTTCACTGCATGGAATCTTCGTATTTGTTCAGCACCTGCCAAAGTCCCAAAACTCTCCGGCCATCCTCATCGAGGATTCGCAAAGCAAATGCAGGATGGGTACTGGTATATACGGATTTTCTGTTATCTCATGTATAACAGTATATCTGCATAACCGTAACACAAGATAAACAATTAAGTCGGCAATCACATGTCCCTCTGCACGTCAAATCGACGCAGCAGGAAAAATCCGCAGACCGATTCTTCCTTAAAACTTCGTATGCAGGCCCCGCTCTGCCCTGACCACCCGGTCGAGGCCGCCGTAGTCCTTAATGACCGTGATCTCCAGCCATTCCTGATCCCTAAGCAGTGCCGATACAGTCTCTCCCTGATCGTACCCGATCTCCAAAAGGAGCTTGCCGCCGATCCGCAGCCATCCTGCTGCCTTTGCAGCCAGCTCTCTGTAGAAATCCAATCCGTCCGGTCCTCCGTCCAGTGCCCTGTAGGGCTCTGCATTTTTGACCTCCGGTGCCAGGGTTTCTATGACCTCACGGGCAATATAAGGCGGATTCGATACGATCATATCAAATTTTGCCTGTCCGTGATCGTCTTTTTTATCAGAAAAAAGACCACCCTCTGCCGGCAGATCCTGCAGCGCCTCAAAGAGATCGCCCTGCAGCCACAGGGTGCGTTCCTGCATCTTAAGCCTGACGGCATTTTCCTTTGCAATTTCCAGCGCTTCAAAGGAAAGGTCGGTCCCCACGCCGAAGCAGTCCGGCGCATAGTGCAGCAAGGATAAGAGGATGCAGCCGCTGCCGGTACAAAGATCCAGGATCTTCATGCCTCCGGAGAGGATCTTCATAGCCTCCTCTGCCAGCGTCTCAGTATCCTGATTGGGGATCAGTACCGCCGGCGTGACATGGAAGGAGAGCCCCATAAAGTCCTGCTCTTCCAGTATATAGGCCACCGGCTCCCGCTGCTGTCTTCTTTCTATATAATTCTCATACCGTCGGCGCTCTTCTTCACTCACCGGCCGTTCCCCGTGGGCGAGAAGGGTCTGGGTATCGGTGCCGCAGCAGGCCTCCAGAAGAAGCCTGGCATCCAGGGCAGCTTCCGGGATCCCGGCTTTTTCCAGTAATCCCGCTCCCTCTTCCCAGAGTTTGCGATAGGTTTGTTCCTGCATCTGTACTCTGTCCTTTTCTATTTTTACTGTTCTTCCCCAAACACCTTTTTCTGGTATTCTCTCCAGTCAAAGATCGCTTCCACAGAGGCAATGCCCACTTCCAGCATATCGGCATCCGGCTCGCTGGTGGTCAGATGCTGCAGCCACAGGCCGGGCGCAGAGATGATGCGCACCAGCAGATTGTCATGGCTGCCGGCCAGACGGATCAGCTCGTAGGAAATACCTGCGATCACCGGGATCAGAGCGATCCGGATGACGATGCGCAGCAAAGGACTGTCTACCCGGATAAAGAAAAACAGAATGATGCTCACAAAGACCACGAACAGGATGAAGCTGCTGCCGCAGCGCTTGTGCAGTCTGGTGCTCTTTGCGGCATTTTCCACGGTCAGGGGAAGCCCATGCTCGATGCAGTTGATGCACTTATGCTCTGCGCCGTGATACTGGTATAAGCGCCTGATATCCTTCATGGCGGTGATCGCCACGATATAGCCGATAAAGATCAGGATACGCACCAGTCCCTCGATGATGGCCATGAGAGAGCCGCTCCGCACGTAGCTGCCCAGAAAATCTGATACAAAATACGGCACCAGTATGAAAAGGGCGATGGCAAAAACAAAGGCGATCACCGTGGTGATAATGGATAAGAGCTTTTCGCCGTTGCCTCCGGTGATCTTATCAAAGAAGCGGTCCAGACCGGTGGGCTCTTCCTCTTCTTCATAAAAGGAAGCGGAAAAATTAAGCGCCCGCATGCCCAGAACCATGGAATCGATAAAGACAAAGATGCCTCTGGTCAGGGGGATCTTTCGAAGGACGCTGTCCTCCATGACGCCGTGAAACTCGTCGATCTCCACCTCGATCTCCTGATTGGGCTTTCGGACAGCCACGGCGTACATATTCTTATTGCGCATCATGACGCCCTCTAAGACCGCCTGTCCTCCGATACCGGAATAATGCTGCTTATTGCTTTCTTTCATAAATTCTCCATAATCGCAAAACAAGACTGAGGCATAATGCCCCAGCCTTGTCATAGGTTGCGATATACAATCTAGTTGTTTGCGCCGACACCGTACTTCTTGTTGAACTTCTCGATACGGCCTCTTGCTGCTGCAGCCTTCTGCTGGCCAGTATAGAATGAATGGCACTTGGAGCAGACTTCCACGTGAATCTCAGGCTTTGTGGAGCCGGTTACAAATGTGTTGCCGCAGTTGCAGGTCACAGTTGCCTGATAATATGCAGGCTGAATTGCTTCTTTCATTGCTTCTCACCTCACTATCTATCATTCACATTTTGTAATGATTATTTCTGTTCAAAACAGCTTTGTCATTATAACATGTGTTTAGTCAGATGTGCAAGTACTTTTTATTCTGCTGCATTTCCTTCTGCTACCTTTGCTGCTCTGGCTGCTACTTCTCTGCTCTGAATGTCTGCAGGTGTCTGCTCATATCTGGCAAATTCATACCGGTATTCACCCCGGCCGCCGGTCATGGAGCGAAGCACGGTGCAGTAATCAAAGAGCTCCATCATGGGTACGTCTGCGTCGATGGTCTGCTTGCCGCCCGGCAGGGGATTCATGCCCAGCACTCTGCCTCTTCTCTTGTTCAGATCACCCATAACATCGCCGGTATAGGTATCCGGCACAGTCACATGCAGGCTTACGATAGGCTCTAAGAGCACAGGGCCGGCTTCCATAAATCCCTTCTTGAAGGCCTGTATTGCCGCGGTCTTGAAAGCCATTTCCGAAGAATCCACGGGATGATAGGAGCCGTCATAGAGTACGGCCTTTACACCTACTACGGGATAGGCTGCCAGCGGGCCGCGCTGTACAGACTCAGCGATACCCTTTTCCACAGCCGGGAAGTAATTCTTCGGCACGGAGCCGCCTACTACTTCCTGTTCAAATTCATAAGGAACATTCTGATCTCCGGAGGGTGAGAATTTCATCTTTACATGGCCGTACTGACCATGGCCGCCGGACTGCTTCTTGTACTTATATTCCACATCGGAGGTCTTGCGGATGGTCTCCCGGAAGGCCACCTTGGGCTTCTCGGTCTCGATCTCCACCTTGTATTCATTGAGGAGCTTACTCTTGATCACATCCAGCTGCAGATCACCCATGCCGTAAATCAGGGTCTGACGATTCTCAGAATCGTTTACAGCCTTGAAGGTGGGATCCTCGGCCATGAGCTTGGACATCGCCTGTGCGATCTTGTCAATGTCGTCTTTCTTCTTGGGACGATAGCGCAGGTAGGTATAAGGCGTGGAAATATCCATGGGCGCGTACTGCACCGGTGTAGCCTTGGAAGAAAGGGTATCTCCAGTCCTGGCATCTCCGAATTTAGCCAGGGCGCCTAAGTCTCCGGCATGGAGCTCCGGAATCTCTGTCGTCTTATTGCCCTGCATGATATAGAGCTTGCCGACCTTGGCTTCCTCACTAAGTCTTGCATTATAGACCAGGTCATCGGTCTTGATGACACCGGAGCGGACCTTGATCAGGGAGTACTTTCCGATGAAGGGATCCACGATGGTCTTAAAGATATAAGCGGACTTGGGCTTACTGAAATCAAAGTTAGCCTCAAAGATCTCATTGGTCTTTAAGTTGATGCCGTTCATCTTGCGGTTCTCGGGGCTGGGCATGTACTTTACGATATCGTCAAGGAGGGTATAAATGCCCTGGCAGAGGATACTGGAGCCCATCTCCACCGGTACGATGGAGCCATCGCACACATTGCCTCTGACAGAAGCACGGATCTCTGCCTCGGAGAAGGTATCGCCGTTAAAATAGCGCTCCATGAATTCTTCGCTGGTCTCTGCCACCGCTTCCATCAGGGTATCTCTGTAGAGTTCCAGGTTCGGCTTGCTGTATTCCGGGATCTCGCACTCATCCACTTCCTTGCCGTTCCAGCGGAAGCCCTTTTCCTGAATGACATTGACATAGCCTACGAACTGCTCATTCTCACGGATCGGCAGGTTAAAGGGCGCGATCTTCTTGCCGTAATCGGCAGACAGATTCTCGATGACCTCACGATAGGAGGCATTGTCGATATCCATATCCGTCACAAAGAACATGCGGGGGATATTATATTTTTCACAAAGCTCCCAGGCCTTCTGGGTGCCTACTTCTACACCGTTCTTACCGGAGATCACGATGATGGCGGCATCGGCCACACTGATAGCCTCTTCTACCTCACCCACAAAGTCAAAGAAACCGGGGGTATCCAGAATATTGATCTTGCAGTCTTCCCACTCAATGGGAAGCAGGGACGTGGAAATGGAAATCTGTCTCTTCTGCTCTTCCTTTGTAAAATCGCTCAAGGTATTGCCATCCTCTACCTTGCCCATGCGGGATGAAACACCGGCCAGATAAGCCATGGACTCTGCCAGGGTAGTCTTACCGCAGCCGCCGTGTCCGAGCAATACCACATTTCTGATTTTCTCAGTTGTATAAACCTTCATGTTGTCACGCCCTCCAGTCTTTAGTTCATTTGCATATATCTGTCTGATATTTTGCAAACTCATGGGTATATTTTACTAAAGTCAGCCGCAATATACAAGCAAAATCGTTCAAATTTACAAACTTTTCAAACAAATTCACGAGGGCGGTTGGAATTGTTTTACATCAAAAGTGTGTTTGCATGGCGTGTGATTGTATAATTTAACTCATTCCGTGTTTATGATTCACAAAAGAAGGTTCATAAGTCTGATAGAAATGCCTGATGGCATTCCTTTCGAACATAATTCTGTCTGTTCATCCATCTGCCGCCTGTAATGTCCCTTATCGTTGATGATCAACAGATGCCCTGCAGATAGGCATACCCAAGGATCAGTCTTCCTTTTCCTACGGAATCCGCCACCGTGGCATAGACCTTCTCAGGCTTTGCTCCGTCCTGGCGGTTCATGGCCTTCCAGCCGTCCTCCGCAGCATAGAGCATATAAAAATGCATTCCCTTTCCGGGATGTTTTCTGTCATTCCAGATGGCCAGGATCGCCGCTGTTTTCTTTTCTTTTTCGGTTATCTTGTCTTTTTCTGTTCTCTTTTCTTTTTCTATTCTCTTTTCCTTTTCCGCTTCCCCCTCGTTTTGCATCTCTTTATCCGCCAAGTCCCTCCATATTTCCAGCTGCTGCGGATCCCGAAAGCGCCTCCAGTTTCCGGTTGAAGCGTCAGGGGTGAGCTTTTCCAGAATACAAAGCAATCGGCAGGGATCTGTTCCCATCTTTCCCCGCAGGGACAAAAGACCGCTTCGCTCCAGTTCACGGATCACCTGAGAAAAAGGTACCGGCATATGCAGAAAGCGCAGGGCATTATAGATCGCCACAGCGCCGCAGCCTGCATAGGATACGGAGACCCTGCCGAACTGAAAATCTGACAGTGCCTTTGTATATTGAGAGAGAATATACCCTTCTCCCAGTACTTCTTCCTTCTGCCGGTTGCCGGCATAGTGTTCCTCTGCCAGCTGCGGGGAGATTTTCGCGCCGGTCAGTTTATAAAACAGTCGGATCAGACATTCTCCGGTCATAGCTTTCTTCCTTTCCTTAAGGTTGTCAAATTTATGCTTACGGCTTAAAATTACAATTATCTGTTCAGCACCCGCCGCATTGCAACGTGAATTGACTGCTTGCAGGCATATTCACGTTGCAATGCGGCGGGCGGCCAAGGTGCGAAGCACCTCTGGCCAGCCACATCGAGGATTTGCGAAGCAAATTCGAGATGGGGGCTGAACAGATTCCCACATTGCAACGTGAATTGACTGCTTGCAGGCATATTCACGTTGCAATGCGGCAGGCGGCCAAGGTGCGAAGCACCTCTGGCCAGCCACATCGAGGATTTGCAAAGCAAATTCGAGATAGAGCTGAACAGATACGATTTAAAAAGTCAGACAGCCGTCTGCCGGACGGGGCTCTTTGATTCCCCCGGTTCTCCCCATGGCTGTCCGGAAATGAGGATTCCATGTTATTTCATACTTTTGGTTTTATCGGATTGGGGCTCATCGGCGGCTCCATCGCCAGAGCGATCCGCAATACCAATGCCGACGCAAGGATCATCGCCTATGATCCGGATGAGGTCTCCCTGCAGGAAGCACTCCGGGATCACGTTCTGGATGAAGCAGCCAGTTCCATTGACGAGACCTTCTCGGACTGCGACATTATCTTTCTGTGTGCGCCGGTCGCCCACAATGACAAGAACCTGCCTGCGGTCAAAAAGGTACTCTCTCCCCAGGCTATCCTCACCGACATCGGCAGCGTCAAGACCGATATCCATGAGCATATCCGGGCAGCAGGACTGCAGGACTTCTTTATAGGCGGGCATCCCATGGCCGGCAGTGAGCGCACCGGTTACCGCAATTCCAGAGCCAAGCTTCTGGAAAATGCCTACTATATCCTGACACCGGAGCCGGAAGTCTCTCCCCAGAAGGCAGCGTCCTTTACGGCTTTCATCGCTTCTCTCGGAGCGATTCCCCTGATCCTGGACTGCCAGAAGCACGATTATGCCACCGCAGCCGTCAGCCATGTCCCCCATGTCATTTCCGCTTCTCTGGTCAATCTTGTCAGAGACAGCGACGATGAACAGGGCATTATGAAGATGATCGCCGCCGGCGGCTTTAAGGACATCACGAGGATCTCCTCCTCCTCTGCCGTCATGTGGCAGCAGATCTGTCTGACCAATACAGAGAATATCCTCTCTCTTCTGGATGATTATATGAAGAGTCTGCAGCAGATTCGCACGGCCATCGCCGACGGTGACAAGGACAGGATCTATCAGTTCTTTGACGGCGCCCGTCTCTACCGGGAGAGCTTTGCGGAAAACCGCAGCGGCGCCCTGCCCAGTGTATTTGCCCTCTATGTCGATATCCCGGACCGTCCCGGCGTCATCGCCGAAATTGTGGATCTCCTGGCCCGGGCCGAGATCAATATCAAGAATATCGGCATCCAGCATAACCGGGAATACCAGGAAGGCGTGCTGCGCATCGAACTCCATACCGAGGAGGGTCTGTGCAGAGCCAAAGAGCTGCTCTCCGAGAGCGGTTATCTGCTGCACTGAGATATCCGCAGACGCAGCTGTATTTTTATTTTAACCTACAACAAACAACACAGAAAGGTCCTTACCATGCTTACTCTGCATAAATCTGCCGGACTCTCCGGCACCGTCACTGTACCCGGTGATAAATCCATCTCTCACCGGGCAGTCATGTTCGGCTCTCTGGCCAACGGCACCACGGAGATCAACGGCTTTTTAAGCGGCGCCGACTGTCTCTCCACCATAGACTGCTTCCGCCGCCTCGGCGTCGAAATCGATTGTGATACCGCGGCCGGCCACGTACTGGTCCACGGCAAGGGCATGCACGGTCTGGCACCTGCCGATGGCAGTAAAGAGGCGCAGCTCTATACCGGCAACAGCGGCACCACCACCCGCATCATCTCCGGCATTCTGGCACCCCAGCCCTTTACCACCATTCTCTCCGGAGATGATTCCATCAATCACCGTCCCATGAAGCGCGTGATCACGCCCCTGACCCAGATGGGCGCTTCCATCCGCAGTATGCAGGACAACGGCTGCGCACCCCTGTGCATTACAGGCTCCTCTCTTCATGGTATTCACTACGAGTCTCCGGTAGCCTCTGCCCAGGTAAAATCTGCCATTCTCTGTGCCGGTCTCTATGCGCAGGGACAGACTACTGTGACGGAGCCTTCCCTCTCCCGCGATCACACGGAGCGGATGCTCTCCGCCTTCGGCGCAGAAATTGCCTCTCATATAGAGGAAGGCAGCGGCGCGGCCAGCATCACCATCTCCCCCTGTCAGGAGCTTTATGCCCAGCAGATCCAGGTGCCCGGGGACATTTCCTCTGCCGCCTATTTCATTGCCGCCGGCCTGATCGTGCCGGGCAGTGAGATCATGATCCGCAACGTAGGCATCAACGAAACCCGGGCCGGCATCCTGCAGGCTGCCAAAGCCATGGGCGCAGATATTCAATATACCAATGTACGAAACGACGCAGAGCCCATTGCCGATCTGGTGGTAAGAAGCAGCAGCCTCCACGGCACTGTCATCGAAGGCGCCATGATCCCGACCCTCATCGACGAGCTCCCCGTGATCGCCGTCATGGCAGCTGCCGCAGAGGGCACCACCATCGTCCGGGACGCCGCTGAATTAAAGGTCAAGGAAAGTGACCGCATCGCCGCTGTCACCGAAAATCTGCGCGCCATGGGCGGTGACATCACCCCCACAGAGGACGGCTTCATTATCAAGGGCGGCAAGCCTCTCCACGGCGCCGTCATTGATCCGCGTCTGGATCACCGCATCGCCATGAGCTTTGCCGTTGCTTCCCTGATCGCAGAGGGAGAGACACAGATCAAAGACGAGCAGTGCGTCACCATCAGCTATCCTGATTTCTTTAAAGACCTGGCCTCTCTGACCAGACCTTAACAGGTCATACACAGGCATCACGGCCATCACAGGTATTACAGATATCATAGGAATCACAGGCATTACAGACATCAGACTTCATTGACAGTCCCGATGTCTCTCACAGATCTTTATCACATAAGTGCGATGTACAATCCTTTTTTCCGTTATAAAAATTTCCCGTTATAAAAACAGCCGGGACAGGTATATGGAATTTTCATGTCCATAGCCTGTCCCGGCTGTTTATTTGTCAGTTAAGTTTATCAGTAAAGATACATGGCATCGCCGAAGCTGAAGAATCTGTATTTCTTCTCCACGGCTTCCTTATAGGCCTCCAGGATATGCTCTCTCCCGGCAAAGGCCGATACCAGCATCATCAGTGTGGATTCCGGCAGATGGAAGTTTGTGATCAGCGCATCCATCACCTTGAAGTGATATCCCGGATAGATAAAGATAGAGGTATTGTCCGCCCCTGCATGGATCACACCATTTTCATCGGCAGCGCTCTCCACGGTGCGGCAGCTGGTGGTGCCCACACAGATCACTCTCTTGCCTGCCGCATGGGTGCAGTTGATCAGATCCGCTGCCTCCGGCGTCACCTGATACCACTCTGTATGCATGTGGTGCTCTTTGACATTGTCCACTTTTACCGGACGGAAGGTTCCCAAACCCACATGGAGGGTGACATAGGCGATATTGACACCCTTTTTCTGTATCTCCTCCAGCAGTTCCTTTGTAAAATGCAGTCCTGCGGTGGGTGCTGCAGCAGAGCCGTCGTATTTCGCATAGACAGTCTGATACATATTCTTGTCCTGGAGCTTATGGGTGATATAGGGCGGCAGGGGCATCTCTCCCAGCTGATCCAGAACCTCCTCAAAGATCCCGTCGTAGTGGAACTGCACCAGCCGGTTGCCTTCTTCCACGATCTCCAGGATGGTCGCCGTCAGCAGACCGTCTCCGAAGCTCACCTCTGCTCCGGGGCGAAGCTTCTTGCCCGGTTTTACCAGCGTCTCCCAGATATCATTTTCTCTACGCTTAAGCAGCAGGATCTCCACGGCAGCGCCGGTATCCTTCTTGGTGCCCAGAAGCCTTGCCGGTATCACCTTGGTGTTATTGAGCACCAATGTCTCTCCGGGCTCCAGATAGTCGATGATATCCCGGAAAACGGCATCCTTTGTCTCCCCGGTCTCCTTATCGAGCAAAAGCAGTCTGGAGGCTGCCCGGTCTTCCAGGGGATCCTGAGCGATCAGCTCTTTGGGCAGATCAAAATCATAGTCCGCGGTGCGAAGTCCTTCCGGCACCGCGGCGGTGTCTGCGCCCTGCTCTTTTTCCTTCATGTGTTCTCTTTCTTTTTCTTCTGACATTTTTACCTTTCCATACCTTACCAGTTGCGCAGGCTGGCTTTTTCCAGGAAGGCGATATAGCCGCGGAACGCCTCATAGATGTCCGCCTTGCTGGTAGCCTCCCAGGGTGCGTGCATATTCAGCACCGGCACGCCGCTGTCGATGACATTCATGCCGTACAGGGCCAGAATATAGGCGATGGTACCGCCGCCTCCTAAATCCACTCTGCCGAGTTCTGCCGTCTGGGTCTGGATATCCTCACCCTCGAAAATGTCGCGAAGGTGCGCGATATACTCCGCATTGGCATCATTGGAGCCGGACTTTCCTCTGGCACCGGTGAACTTATTAAATACCATGCCGCGTCCCAGATAAGCCACGTTCTTTTTGTCAAAACTGGAAGCATAGGTAGGATCAAAAGCGCTGGATACATCGGAAGAAAGCATGCAGCTGTTGGCCAGCGTCCGGCGAAGTCCCAGCTCACTGTATTCGCCGCAAAGGTTCATCACCTCTGCCAGTGCATTTTCAAAAAAGCGGGACTGCATGCCGGTAGCACCCACGCTGCCGATCTCTTCCTTGTCCACCAGCAGGCACACTGCTGTGCGCGTCGGTGCTTTCACCCGGAAGATTGCCTCCATGGAAGGATAAGCGCAGACGCGGTCATCCTGACCGTACCCCAAGACCATGGAGCGGTCAAAACCGGCCTCTCTGGCTCTGCCCGCGGGTACTACTTCGAGCTCTGCAGATTCAAAATCCTTTTCCTCGAAGTCATACTTTTCCTTCAGGATAGCGAGGATCGCTTTCTTTACTGCATCGCTGCCGGGAGCCTTCTTGCCCTTGCTGCCCGCCTTTGACTTGGCATCGATGATCACCGGCTTGTTGCCCACGATGATATCTAATGCCTCTCCTTCGATGACTCTGGCTGCCTTTTTATCCATCTGCTCTGTGGACAGATGGATCAGCAGATCAGAGACGAAGAATACCGGATCATCCTCATCCTCACCTACGTTTAAGATAACGGTCTCGCCGTCCTTTTTTACCACCACGCCGTGGATGGCCAGCGGCAGGGCCACGAACTGATATTTCTTGATGCCGCCGTAATAATGGGTATCCAGAAGGGCAAAGCCTCCGTCCTCATAGAGCGGGTTCTGCTTGATATCCATTCTGGGAGAATCGATATGTGCTCCCAGGATGTTGAGACCGTCCTCCATGGGCTTTTCGCCCATGCGGAAGAGGCAGACCGCCTTATTCATCCAGACGCTGTAGACACCGTCTCCCTTTTTCAGCTTCTTTTTATCCGCTATAGCCTGCTGCAGCTCCACAAAACCTTCCTTTTCTGCGCGGTTTACGATCTCATCCACGCACTCCCGCTCGGTCTTTGCTTCGCTGATGAACTTGATATATTCCGCTGCAAAATCATTGCAGGCCTTCTGCATTTCCAGATCATACGTGATCCAGGCATTTGTTCTTTCCATACGATTCTCCCTTCCGCAGGCGCTGCGCGCCGAAGGAAGCGCAAAGCGAATTTCAGATTTGCGCTCCTGCTATTTACGAAGCTCGATGCCCAGCTCCTCCAGGCCCTTCAGGATCTTTTCCATTGCACGGCTTACTTCTGCATCCTCCAGTGTCTTTTCCTTGTTCCGGAAGGTCAGGCTGTAGGCCATGGACTTGTGATCCTCGCCGATCTGCGCGCCCTCATAGATATCAAAGAGATGATAGGACTCCAGGCTGTGACCGCCCTTCTCCCGGATCACCTTCTCGATCTGTCCTGCCAGGACCTTCTTGGGCACCAGCATGCTGATATCACGGGTCACGGCAGGATACTTGGCAATGCCCTCGTAGTGGTGATCAAAGTCTGCAAAGCCAAGGATCTCCGGCATATCCAGTACCGCGATGATAGCGCGGTCGCCGATACCGTAAGCGGAAAGCACATCCGGATGCACCTCGCCCAGATAGCCGATGACTGTGCCGTCGTAAATAAGCTTTGCCTGCCGGCCGGGATGCAGGAAAGGCTTGGCAGCGTCAGGATCGCACTCCATCTGCTTCTTCATGCCCAGTGCCAGCAGGATCTCCTCTGCCACACCCTTCATGGTAAAGAAGTCTGCGCCCTCGCCGTACATACCCAGGGTGAATTCGCCGCGCTCGTCCGGCAGCTCTGTCAGAGGAAGTGCCTTCGGAATATATACATTGGCAGCCTCAAAAAGGCGAACGTCCTTATTGCGGCGGTTATAGTTCGTGGCAAGGCTGGTGAGCATACCGTTTAAAGGTGTGGTGCGCATCACGGAGAAGTCCTCACCCAGGGGATTGGCGATGCGGATGCAGGTTCTCTCCGGTGCATCCTCTGCCAGCTTTAATTTATCAAATACCTTCGGGCTCTCGAAGGAATAGGTCATGGACTCGGAGAAGCCGCAGAAACGGGCTACTTCCTCAGCCACATCCAGCACACGCATCTTTACGGAAACACCGCCCATGGTCGCACTGGAAGAAGGCAGTGTCATAGGCACATTGTCATAGCCGGTAAAACGGGCCACTTCCTCTGCCAGGTCACAGTTTTCCTTTAAATCCTGACGGAAGCTGGGAACGATGACTTCTTTCTTCTCAGCGTCATAGCCAAGCTCTAATCTGGTAAAGATCTCCAGCATCTCTTCCGGTGCAATGGAAGTACCCAGGAGGGCATTGATCCGCTCCGGCTCGAAGGGGATCCTTGTCAGCTCCTTGATCGGTGCGCATACGTCCACCACGCCCTGTGCCACTTTGCCGCAGCCCAGCTCGTCCATCAGCTGGCAGGCACGGTTCATGGCAGCCAGTGCATTGTTGGGATCCAGTCCCTTTTCAAAAATACCGGAGGCATCGGTGCGAAGACCGATTCTCTTGGCAGACTTACGGATGTTGGTGCCGTCAAAGGTAGCGGCCTCGAAGAGGACAGTCTTTACATTGTCGGTGATCTTGCTGTTTTCACCGCCCATGATGCCGGCGATGCCGATCTCCTTTTCGCCGTCGCAGATCATCAGCACATCCTGATCCAGCTTTCTCTCCTGTCCGTCCAGAGTCTGGAATGTCTCTCCGTCCTTGGCTCTGCGTACAATGATCTGATGGCCGGCTACGGTATCCAGGTCATAGGCATGCATCGGCTGGCCGTACTCCAGCATCACGTAGTTGGTGATATCCACCAGGTTATTGATGGGACGGATACCGCTGTTGGCCAGACGCTGCTGCATCCAGCGGGGGCTGGGACCGATCTTGATATCGGTGCATACTCTCGCCACATAGCGGCTGCACAGATCCGGTGCCTCCACCGACACCTTTACCATATCGGCGGTCTTCTGATCGCTCTCATTGACCACTACCACCGGCGGTGTGAAGGGACGGTCAAAGGTCACGGCTGCCTCTCTGGCAATACCTAAAATGCTGTAGCAGTCCACACGGTTAGAGGTAATCTCATATTCAAAAATAGTATCATGAAGACCCAGCTCCTCGATCGCATCAGCGCCGGGCTTTAAGGTATGCAGCTCGTTTGCCTGCTCTGTGCCTGCCTCGCCGCTCTCTAAGAGCTTCTGGCTCTCGCGCTCGGATTCCGGTCCCTGGTTTGCAGGAAATACATAAATGCCGTTTTCCGGTGCATCAGGATAGAGATTGGCATCTCTTCCCAGCTCCTCGATGGCGCACATCATACCGTTGGAAGGCACGCCGCGGAGCTTGCCTGCCTTGATCTTGATGCCTTTTTCCGGAAGCGGGCCGCCGTCATGACCGCCGGCCACCTTGCCGCCGTCCAATACTACCGGCACCAGCTGTCCTTCTGCCACGTTGGGTGCACCGGTGACGATCTGGAGCTTTTCCGTGCCGATATCCACCTGACAGATCACCAGCTTGTCTGCGTCAGGGTGCTTCTCTACAGAAAGGATCCTGCCTACTACGATTTTTTCCAGGTTCTTATCCAGCTTATCGAAACCCTCTACCTTGGTTCCTGTCAATGTCATGCGATCACTGTATTCCTGATCGGTACAATCTAATCCGGGCACATAGGCCTTAATCCATGAAAGTGGTGTATTCATCTGTTTCTCCTTTACTGCGGCTGCGCGAAGATGATTTCGCACAGGCAAATTCTCCGAAAGAAATGCCGTCTGACATTTCCTATGCGATTATGAAGGGATGACGTCTGCATCATTTTTCCACTGGAAAATACATACCCCCTGCCACGCCTTCCCTGCTTGATCTTCTGAATCAGAACTGCTTTAAAAAGCGGATATCATTTTCATAGAGCAGGCGCATGTCGTCGATCTCATACTTAAGCAGTGCAATACGCTCCAGACCTACGCCGAAGGCAAAGCCTGTGTACTCCTTGGGATCAATGCCGCTCATCTCCAGCACATGGGGATGCACCATGCCGCAGCCGAGGATCTCGATCCAGCCGGATCCCTTACAGAAGCGGCAGCCTGTTCCGCCGCACTTAAAGCAGCTCACATCCATCTCTGCGCTGGGCTCTGTGAAGGGAAAATGATGAGGACGGAAACGTACCTTTGTATCCTGTCCGAAGAGCTCTCTGGAGAACTCCTGCAGCGTGCCCTTTAAATCTGCAAAGGTGATATTCTTATCCACCACAAGGCCTTCCACCTGATGGAAGCTGGGGGAATGAGTGGCATCCACGGCATCTGAGCGGTATACACGGCCCGGCGCGATCATGCGGATGGGCATTCTGCCCTTTTCCATCTCGTGGATCTGGGTGGAAGAAGTCTGGGTGCGAAGAAGGATGTCTCCATTGATATAGAAGGTATCCTGCTCATCCTTGGCGGGATGATTGGCCGGAATGTTCAGTGCTTCGAAGTTGTAATAATCCTTCTCCACTTCCGGTCCCTCTACCACTTCATAGCCCATGCCGATGAAGACTCTCTCCACTTCCTTAAGGGCTACCGTATTGGGATGGCTGTGGCCAACCGGGTTCTTTTTTGCAGGCAGGGTCACATCGATGACTTCCTTCTGCAGACGGGCTTCCTGTACCCGGCGCTCCATCTCTTTCTGTGCCTCCTGCAGGGCCCCCTCGATCTCTTCCCGCACGGAATTGACCATCTGTCCTACCTTGGGACGGTCCTCCGGTGCCACATCCTTCATACTCTTTAAAATGCCTGTGAGCTTACCTTTCTTCCCCAGCACGCCTACACGCACGTCATTGAGGATCTCCAGTGTCTCTGCCTTGCCGAGAGACTCCATAGCCTCCTGTTTGATCCTGTCCAGTTCATCTCTGATCATGGTTTCTGATTTCTCCTTTCCACTTCCTGCCTTCTTCTTTTCCGAAAAATATATGCCGGTCCCATGCAGCGCCGCTGCAAAATCCGGCGCATAAAAAGTCCCAGACATCCTTTCGGACATCTGGGACGAAAAGTCATTTCCGCGGTACCACCCATGTTCCCGCACAGACAAGAAATCCTGCGCGGACACTCTCGATGCGTAACGGGCATCCTCCGGCGTGAACTACTCTCTTTCACCCACGCTGCTCCGGTGCGAAATTGACTGGCTGTCTGAACCAAAGGAAGCTCTCAGCCGACGACTTCCTCTCTCTGCTGGAAAACAGTTCGCTGCAACACCATCTGTGCATTTCCATGTTTAATTGCAAACCTGTTTCCCATTTTAGTAGCAGCAAAAGCAAAAGTCAATATTGCCTTTTCTGCGCTTTTGTTTCATTCAGGCTGCTGCAGGAACCTGCGGGCAGCCGACAACTGCGGATACCTGCAGGTCTTTAGTCAGCAAATCAGTTGTTCTTTGCCTGACGCTCATTGAGCTCTGCACGGATCTGGGGATACTTCTTGTCCAGATCATAAGGCAGCAGGACCACGATGGATAATACGGTGGCCACCAGTGCCAGACCGCCGAATGCAAAGTTGATAGCGGTATAGGTCTGGGGGAAGAGCTCGGAAATCTTGCCGCCGGCTGCGACAGCTGCGTCCATCTTCTCTGCGTCATACTGCCCCCATACCAGCAGAGCGGAAACGATAGCGGAAGCTGCTGCAGAGGAGACCTTATTCACAAAGCCCTGGATAGCGTTCTGGGTGCCGCCTAAGTTTCTGCCCACCTGCCACTCGGTGTAGTCGAAGATATCGGGCATCATGGAGAAGAACATACTGGAGCGGAAACCAAAGCCCAGACCGATCAGACCGAGTGCCATGGTTGCCACGGTTCCGTTGGATGTAAAGAACAGGATGGCAAAACCGATCACGTCTACGATAGCGCCGAACTGGATCAGCTTGATCTTGGCAACGCCCTTGCCGTTTAAGAAAGCGGCGAGGATCATAGTAGGAATAGCCAGTAAGGTCAGCAGGGTCAGAGCCAGAGACATGCCGCTGACATTGCCTACGATGTAGCTGTAGTAGTACTGCATAGCGCCGTACATGCTCAGATATCCCAGGAACAGGAAGAATACCTCTCCTAAGAACATCATATAGTACTTATTCTTTGTAAGGCTGCCGATATCCTTGAGCAGAGAGCTCTTGGCCGCACTCTGTGTGGGCGGATTGATCTCTACGATACATGCCACGCAGATAGCCATGATCACGATCACGATAATACCCAGCACGATATTGGTATTGCGATAGCCTACTGCCAGCGCAGAGCCGGTGGCATCCTTGGAGCCGGAGAAGAAATAAACCATAGGAAGCACGAACAGGGAAGATGTCAGGGATCCTAAGTTAGAGAATACGGTACGGGTGGTGGAGATCTTGGTTCTCTCTGTTGCGGAAGCGGACAGGGAAGAAACCACAGGTCCCATGGGGATATTCACCAGCGTATAGCCAAAGGAGAAGATGATATAGGTAATATAAGCCCATGCCAGCTTTGCGCCTGCACTCCATCCTGTGGGAACGGAGAAAAGCAGTACCATGCCGATGGCCAGCACCGGTGCACCAAAGAGCATCCAGGGACGATAGCGGCCCATCTTGGTATTGGTGCGGTCGATCATAGCGCCTACCATGTAGTCGGTCAGGGCGTCGATAAACTTGGTCACCACAAACATAAAGCCCACTGCACCGGCATCTAATCCTGCACAGTTGGTGTAATAGAACAGCAGATAGGTGTTGGCCAGAAGATAGGCCAGGTTGCAGGCATAGTCGCTGATACCGAAACCGATACGCTGTCTCCATTTAAATTTGGTTGTCTCATAATAAGACGGTTCATGTTTTAATTTCTGCACTGCTTTTCCTCCGTTTTCTGTAGAATAGGGCTGTAAAAAAAGTGCTGTTTGCTTATCAGAGATCCTGTCGGAAAAGAAAAGGCCCTCTTCCCCGGGTCTTATAAAATTTCAGGCAGAATCCTTTATGTAATTTTAACAGACTTTTTATATTTTATGCAAACATCGCGTGAAATCAAGAAAAAACCGATGAAGACATATATATTTCACAGATATATGTAAATTTTTATATAAGATTATAAAAGTTTTTCAGATATATGCTGTCCGGTAAGTCAAAAGATAAGTCAAAAGCTGCCTGAAAACCGAACGAGAAAGCAGATTCCGGCGGCAAAGGCCGAGCAGGGGGGCCTCACGGCGCATAGCTCCCACACTCCTACATCCGGCCGAGCTTTGCGCTGTCTCAATATAATCTTTTATACTTTTCATGAAGCAGTCATAGTATAATCACTTCGAATCAATAAACTTGTGGCAAAGAAAGGTTAAGTTTGAAATAATGATTAATGAA
Organism: bacterium; assembly: GCA_963658405.1. Lineage (GTDB taxonomy): Bacteria > Bacillota > Clostridia > Lachnospirales > Lachnospiraceae > CAG-791. Next base: position 32,898 of record CAVKQI010000005.1, read on the forward strand.
GATAAGCTGCTTATGCGGGCTTTATTAGATATGGGAGAAGCGCTGTTAGACAGCGGCGCCGAGATCTACCGGGCGGAGGATACGCTCCGGCGCATCGGCTATGCCTATGGAGCCGCCGGGATGAATGTGTTTATCGTCACATCCTGCATCTTTCTGACCATCGAGCTGCCGGACGGCCGCTCCGTCACCCAGACCAAACGGGTGCCCAAGCTCTCCGGCAATGACTTTATCAAACTGGAAAAACTGAATGCCCTAAGCCGCCAGGTATGCGCATCTCCCATAGAACCCGCTGCCCTCTGTCAGGCGGTCCGGGAGATCCGGGAGGAAAAAGTATCTTCCTTAAAGCTCCTGACCGGCTGCATTCTGGTGACCTTCTCCTTCTGTCTCTTTTTCGGCGGCAATGTCACGGATGCCCTGGCTGCTGCCCTGGTGGGCATCCTGATCTGGGCTCTGCAGAAATATCTGGCTCCCTTCTGCATGAATACAGCTATCTACCAGCTCCTGGCCTCCCTTTGCACCGGCAGCGTGATCTGCCTGCTGGTACACCTGTTTCCTTTTCTCCATATGGATGCTGTCATGATCGGTGATATCATGCTGCTGATTCCCGGCATCATGTTTACCAACGGCTTCCGGGATCTGCTGCTGGGAGATATTCTCTCCGGCTGCATGCGGCTCATCGAAGCCCTCCTGATCGCCGCCATCCTGGCCCTTGGATTTATCGCTGCCATCTGGTTATTCCGCAATCAGTCCGTGCCCACCGGCGGACAGTCAGCACTGATCCAGCTTCTCACCAGCTCTCTTGGTTCCCTGGGCTTTGCCCTGGTCTTCCATTCCCGCTGGCGTCACCTCATCCACGCCTTTTTCGGAGGACTTCTGTGCTGGACCGTCTATCTGGCCTGCCAGTATTATCATGCCTCGGATGTCTTTGTGCCCTCCCTGCTCTCCAGTCTCTGCGTGGCCATTTATGCAGAGATCATCGCCAGGATCTGCCGGCTCCCCTCCACGCCCATCTTTGTCACCTCGGTGGTAACGCTGGTGCCGGGGCGCACGCTCTACTATTGCATGCAGGAAATCGTAGAAGGCCATCCTGCTCTCGCCGCCGGCTACGGTCTCGACACCCTGCTCTGTGCCATCGGCATCGCTGCCGGCATGTGCATCGCCTGGGCTTTCTGTGACCTGTCCCGTAAGATTGGGAGCATTCACCAAAAAACAGGGCAGAAAACGATACAGTAGATTCAGCACATTCTGTATTGTTACCTATACATCATCACCTGAACTTTATCGCCGGTATCCTTACTGTTTTGAGATTTTGCCGCCGCAACGAGCGCCGCAACGTCGCCGCAACGAAGTGCATCATCATGGACATCAGGTATTTACTTTGCAGGAAAAAATGCTATAATGGACTCACCTGGGATGTTCGACAACTCCCGCCATTTTGAACCTACATTTACTTTAAACGGGAATCTCATATTTCCTGCGAGGATGTCACGCCTTCGGCGCGAAAGTGCTACGGCAGAGGAAGACAGAATGGCAGGCTGCGGACACCCACCTGGCTGACAGCTAGGAGTCAAAACCGGGAAACGGCATTCCGGGCAAATAAAACAGTAAAAGCACACAGGAGATTTTCCTGTGTGCTTTTTTATATTCAGATCACTGCTTGCTGTCTGCCGTCATCCCTTTTTCCTTTTTGATTTTCTCATTCGTCTCCTCTACATTCATCCGGGAAAGGAGAATCGTGATCAGAATCTCAAATATGAAGGGCAGCCACAGATACATCACCTGCAGCATACGGATCGCGGAATCCGGCTGGGTGAGATTGGTCCCCACATTGCCGGCGATGTCTCCTGACCCATAGCCTATTTTGTTGTACCACTTCAAATATGTTTTTTCTTTCATTGTTCCTCCTATGTCGCTGCAAAGCAGCGGCAGCACGAGGAGGATTTCGCGAAGGCGAATTCTCCGATGTGATCGCGAATTGATGACGTTTACGTCATCATTCGAGTTTTAAAGAAATGCCATCAGGATTTTCCTTCAAATTTTACCTTTCTACGCTCTGATAAACGGGACCAGTTTCATCCGGAACGTAAATGCATTCTCACTGAACTGATATTTTTCCAGCACCTGCGGTCCGCAGCTGTTTGAGCCGATGCCGTTCATGGCATAATCCAGACAGAGGATCGTACTGTCTTCTTCTATAAGCTCGTAATTATGCTTTGCACGGGCAAGAGCCTCCTGAGAATAATGAGAAACATTAAAAGAAAACGTCTCCTGCGATACCGCTGTCAGACCAAAGGCATTGCCGCTAAGGGTCACGTAATCGCAGTCATAGTGACTGCCGTTTTCCTGCGGCTTTATATAATCCTCGTGCATTTCCTCCACATCTGTGTGAAACAGTCCGTGATAAGAAGCCCTGTGTTTATCCCGGTAGCTCTCATAAGGTCCCATTCCGTAATAGCTGACCTGGTCCATCTTTCTGTCCAGGAACATGCGGATGCCAAACCTCGGCAGCACCGGAAATTCTTCATCCTTCTTTACTTCCATGACAGAAAGGATTTCTCCTGCAGTGCTGATCTTCCAGGTGATGTGCACATCCAGGATTTTCTGCACCGTGGCCGCCGATACAGCCCCATTCACCATCACCAGCACACCGTGCTGATTCTGCAAAGTTTCCACTGTATAGGCCCGCATATAGGCATCCTCATAGTGCGCCTTTTCCCATGACTCTTTGATGTACATATCATTGTCGGTAGGTGCCCGGAAAATATTCAGCTCCATAGGGCGCTTTAAATACTCTCTGCCGGCAAACTTTATGGAATCAAAAAGCCCGGTTTTCCTGCTGATGGTATAGGCAAAATCCTTTCCTCTCACGGTAATTGCTTCG
>CAVKQI010000005.1:35788-52829 GCA_963658405.1 bacterium
ATTTCCCCGTCTGCTTCTTTTACCTCCCACAGCCGGACGGCCTGCGTATTTTTTCCGTCTTTATTTTCCAGAGGAATTTCTTCAAATCCCAGCACCGCATCCTTTTCCAGCAGCGGCACTTCTTTTTTCAGGCGATAGGTAAGCTTCAGGTAGGTCTTTCCTGTATCCGGGATATTTAATTGCAGCTTCGTGCTGCCGTCCCTGTGCGGCTCTGCAGAGAATGCATCCACCTTTCCCTTCTGAATGGACAGACCGTCTCTGGTCACCTCATAGAAAATCTCCGCATACTCCTGTAAATTGTCAAAATCCATATAATTATGGATCACCAAAGTCCCGTCGCTCTGCCTGTAGGATACGACCCTAGCAGGGCGATATACATTTTTATATTCCAGCAGTCCTGTATGGGGTGTGCGGTCCGGATAAACCAGGCCGTCCATGCAGAAATTACCATCGTGGATTTTCTCTCCGTGATCGCCACCGTAATGGTAGATGGTCTTTCCGTTTTCCGCTGTTCCATGGGCGATGGCATGATCGCACCATTCCCACACAAAGCCGCCGCAGAGCAGATCATTTTCCTGGATCATCCGGAAATAGTCTTCCAGATCTCCGGGACCGTTGCCCATGCTGTGGCAGTATTCCACCAGCAGGAACGGCTTGCTTCCATCCTTCTCCAGGTACTCCTGTATCTCCGCAAGACTGGGATACATTCTGCTGTAGAGATCCAGATTCTCGTAATCATAGGTCTTTTCATAATTGCGGTATCTGGCACTCTCGTACTGGGTGAGGCGGGCGGCGTCAAACTGCTTTGTCCATGCCAATGCCTTCTCAAAGTTGCATCCGTAGGCACTCTCATTTCCCATGGACCACATGACGATGCAGAAGCGGTTCTTATCCCGTTGCACCATCCGCTCTACCCTGTCCAGGATTGCCTTTTCCCATGCCGGGTCATCTGCGATTTTTTCATTCCAGCGGCCAAAGCGGTTCCGGTCCGTATCCTCCCTGCGGTAAAGCATGAAGGGGCCGTGCGCCTCGATGTCCGCCTCATCAATGACCATGAAGCCGTATCGGTCACACATTTCATAAAAAAACGGCGCATTCGGATAATGGCTGGACCGAATGGCATTAAAATTATGCTGTTTCATCAGCGTAAGATCTTTTTTCAGCTGCTCTGTGCTGATACAGAATCCGGTCTCGGGATCCGAATCGTGCCGGTTGACGCCGCGGAATTTGATCTTCTCCCCGTTAAAATAAATCACCCGGTCTGCGATCTCTATTTTGCGAAGGGCAATATGATCTGTGATCACCTCGTCTGCCGAAGAGATGACCAGCTTATACAGATAAGGATTCTCCGTATTCCAGAGCACGGGATCAGGGATCGTCATCTCTGCTCTCCCATCTTCGGAAAGGAAATCCCGGGTCACCACGACGCCATCCTGATCTTCTATGATTATCTTTATTTCAGCAGGTTCATTGAAAACAACATCGATGGCGATGGCCGCTTCCTTCTCCTGTATGTCCGTCGTCACCCGGTAATCCCAGACCGCCTTTTCCGGGCGCTTCAGAAGATAGACATCCCGAAAGATACCGCTCATGCGAAACTTATCCTGATCCTCCAGATAAGAGCCGTCACACCATTTCAATACGAGAACCGCTATCGTATTCTCCCCATCCTTCAGGAAATCCGTGATATCAAATTCCGCCGTGGCATGGGATACCTGGCTGTATCCCACAAAGCTACCGTTCAGCCATACATAAAAGCAGCTGTCCACGCCCTCAAAATCAAGGAATGCTCTGGGCGCCGCCTCTATCCGTTCATATTGGAAAGTGCGGACATAGGCTCCGCAGGGATTATCCTGCGGCACATAGGGCGGATCAAAAGGAAAAGGATAACGGATATTCGTATACTGGTGCCGGTCGAATCCTTCCATCTGCCATACTCCCGGCACCGTCACCTCCTCAAAACCGTCCACATCATAGCCCATTTTGTAGAATTCTTCCTTCACCTCGTAAATGCTGGAAAAATACCGGAACTTCCATGTCCCATTCAACATCTGGAGGCGATCTGATTTCTCTCTGTGCTCCACGAGATCATCCATCTCTTCCGATGCCGGGACATAATACGCCCTGGGCGGCATGGTCCCCTCATGCAGTACCTGCAGGTCCTCATAAAAACGCGGCACGATCATTGCAACCCCCCTTCTTATGCACAATTTTGTTTACACGCTGCTTTCACCGACTGTTGCTTTATGCTGTTTTCCACTGTATTTACAAGAATTTTACATTTTATTTCGTTAATTATCTATGAACAGAACTGGACAGAATATGCACAAAATAATACTATTGAAGATGATGTTGCATCTGATTAATCTAACTGTAATTATCTTCCACAGAACTGCATCGATACTTGTGCAGCCCGGACGCCGGACGAGGAAGCGGGTCCTGTCGGCGATGTCCTCCCAGGGGACGCCTCTCGGCTCAGTGCTCGTGCCTAGCAGTACTAAGTTCGCAAAGGACGCGAACTAAGTACTGAGGCGTCGCAATGCCCCTGTCCGGACATCATCCGCCACCCGCTCCCTCGGCCGGCTGGACTGTGAACAACGTCCGGGAAAATTTGAACTTTAATGCCGTTTTCAACAAAAGAAGTAAATTTTTAAAGAAACGCCTAATGGCATTTCCATTTCCACGGAAATCGTTGCAAAGTAGCGACATGAAAGGAATCATAAATGTACATCAACACCGGCTATTTACATCATTCCAGACAGGATTTTAAAGACAAGAGCCGCCCCCTGATCGTGGGAAGCTGTGGGAATTACCGGCTTCTGGCGCACCCCAGTATGCCCACCAACCGTCCCCGGGGCAGACTGGATTATCAGATCATTTATATTGCCGCCGGACTGGTTCATTTTCACTTTGACAGTCCGGAAAATGAGACCATCGTCACAGCCGGCAATATTGTGCTCTTACGGCCGAAGGAATTGCAGAAATATGAGTTTTACGGAAAGGATAAGACAGAAGTCTACTGGATCCATTTTACGGGAGGAGATGTAAAAAACATACTGAGAAAGTACGGACTAGAGGATAAAAAAAGGATCTTCCGCGTAGGAACATCCCCGGAATACGAACGTATTTTTAAACAAATTATCATGGAACTGCAGCGGTGTCAGAGCGATTATGAGGAAATGCTCGCTCTGCTGCTGCGGCATCTGCTCATCACATTTCACCGGGAGCTGACCCGGGAGCACGTCCTCACCAACGAATTTCTGGACAGGCAGATGGACGCTGCCGTGACGTATTTTAACAGCAATTACAATATGGAAATCAATATCGAAGAGTATGCGGCTTCCATAGGCATGAGTGTCAGCTGGTTCATCCGCAATTTCAGAAAATATACCGGCAGCACGCCGGTACAGTTTCTGACTTCTCTGCGGCTGACCAATGCACAGATGCTTCTGGAAACCACCACCTACTCGATCAATGAGATTGCCGGCATCGTGGGATACAGCAATCCTTTGTACTTCAGCAGACTGTTTCATAAGCAAAGGGGATGCTCGCCGTCAGAATATCGTCTGCGGAACAGCTGAGCTTATATAATCTAAAATGTTGTCGTCTGCTCCTTCAGCCATCTGCGCTCCTCTTCATCCAGCAGCGGCGCCACCTCTTCATAGACCCGGGCATGATAGGCATTGAGTCTTTCTATATCCGTCTCATTCATATATTTCGTGTCCAGAAGGTTCCGGTCCAGCGGTACAAAGGTCAGCGGTGCAAAGCCGTAAAAGGTGCCGTCTCCCGTCTCCATGCGCTCTGTGCACAAAAGAATGGTCTCAATGCGGATCCCGTATTTTCCTTCCACATAGACACCGGGCTCGTCGGAGACGATCATTCCGGGCTGAATAGGCTGATCCTGATTATTCTTTGCTGCCCGCCAGCGTATTGCATGGGGGCCTTCGTGGACATTCAGGATATAGCCGATGCCATGGCCTGTGCCGCATTTATAATCGATGCCTCTGCTCCACAGAGGCTCCCGGCAGAGAATATCGAGGTTAATGCCTGTACAGCCCTTCATAAATACGGCATTCAGCAGCGCCAGATTGCCGACCGCTGTCAGGGTATAGGCGCACTTCTCCTCCTCGGTCACCGGTCCTAAGGCCGTGGTCCTGGTGACGTCGGTGGTGCCGGTCATATACTGGCCGCCGGAATCGACCAGCAGCATGCCCTCCGGGCGAAGCGCGGCGCAGTGCTCCTTCGTGGCCGTATAGTGCATCATGGCTGCATTGGCGCCGTAGGCGGCGATGGTATCAAAGGACAGATCGAGATACCCCGGCAGCTTTGCCCGAAGACCATCCAGGTATTCTGCTGCCGTGATCTCTGTCAGATCCTCTCTGCTCTTTTCCATCTCCTTTGTCAGCCAGTACAGGAAGCGGCATACTGCCGCGGAATCCTGTCTGTATGCCTCCTTCAGATTCCGGATTTCCGTCTCATTCTTGATGGCCTTGGGCAGGGCCAGCGGGCTTTTCCCTTCTGTCAGTGCGACACCTTTATCTGCAAGGAGTCCGCGCACATTGCAGCCCGTCTCTGCCGTGTCATAGAGCACAGCCCCCTGATAGGTATAGCTTTCCAGAAAGTCAGAAAACTCCGCATAGTCCCTGAGAATCAATCCTGTCTCTTCGGCATAGCGGCACACCGGCTCTGTCACTTCGTCAGACTGCAGGAAAAGCACCGCCTCTTTCTGTGAGAAAAAGCCATAACACAAAGCCACCGGATTGCAGGGAATGTCCCCGCCCCGAAGATTGGTCAACCACATCAGATCATCCAGTTTCCCGGAGATGTAATACTCGACCCCCGCTGCCTTCATCTCCTTTCGAAGGTCAGAGATCTTGTCCTGAAAGCTCTTTCCGGCTGTCTCAATGGGAAGCACAAACACCGGATGACAGGGCATCGCCGGGCGCGCCGGCGCCTTCCACAGCCGATCCGCCAGAAAGGCATCTCTGCGAAGTGACACAGTCTTGCCCGCCTTCTTAAAATGCTGCTCCAATGCCTCTTCTTCCCTTACGGTCACGCAGCGTCCGTCAAAGCCAAGGACATCCCCCTCTTCCATGACCTGTGCCAGATATGCCTCTCTGGTGGGAACGCCCGGCTCACCCATCTTAAATAAAGCGACACCGGATTCCTCCAGCTCTCCGGCTGCCTGGATCCAGTAGCGGCCGTCTGTCCACAGCCCCGCAAAATCCTTTCCGATCACCAGATCCCCGTTAGAGCCCGTAAAACCGCAGAAATACTCTCTGACGCAGAAGTACGCCGCCACATACTCGCTGTGGTGAAAATCCGCAGTGGTAATCAGATAGTAATCAATACCCTCCCTCTCCATTTCCCGGCGAAGGCTTTCTATTCTCTCCTTGTATGTATTCATGTTTACCTCCTATGCCCTAGCTCAATGCAGCACCCTGAGGAGAATTTCGCGTAGGCGAATTCTCATAAAGAAAAGCCATCGGGCATTTCTTTCAAACTTATCCTTTCCATGCCGCTGCATGGCAGCGACAACGCGAAGGGAATTTCGCGAAGACGAATTCCCTGATGCGATCATAAATAGCAATGCAGCTGCCTCCCGCAAGGAAACAGCTGCATCCATTGTAATCCTTATTCTGTTTATCCGCTACCTTTGGTTCATGGTGATATAATCCCGGTCGGTGCTGACAGCCTTGAAGGCGGGACGGATGATCTTGGAGTTATTCGCCAGCTCTTCCATCCGGTGCGCGCTCCAGCCGACGATTCTGGCCATGGCAAAGATCGGGGTATAGAGCTCTAAGGGAAGGCCCAGCATCTCATAGACGAAGCCGGAATAGAAGTCCACATTGACAGATACACCCTTGTACATCTTGCGATCGCCGGCGATCACCTGGGGTGCCAGCCGCTCTACGAGGGCATAGAGATTAAACTCGTCGTGCAGACCCTTTTCCTCAGAGAGCTTCTCTACATAGGAACGGAAGATCACAGCTCTCGGATCAGACTTGGAATAGACCGCATGGCCTACACCGTAGATCAGGCCGGCATGATCAAAGGCTTCCTTGTGAAGGAGCTTTTGCAGGTAGCAGGTTACTGCCTCTTCGTCTGTCCAGTCGCTGAGCTTATCCTTCATATCCGCAAACATCTTGACTACCTTGATGTTGGCGCCGCCGTGCCGAGGTCCCTTCAGAGAGCCCAGAGAAGCGGCGATGACGGAATAGGTATCTGTCATGGTGGAGGATACGACGTGGGTGGTAAAGGTGGAGTTGTTGCCTCCGCCGTGATCCATATGCAGGATCAGCGCCAGATCCAGGATCCTCGCCTCCAGCTCCGTGTACTTAGAGTCCATACGCAGAATATGCAGGATATTCTCGGCGATGGATCCGGAAGTCAGAGGCGGATGGATGTAGAGGCTGTTTCCGTCGTGATAATGGGAATAAGCCTGATATCCGTAAATGGAAAGCATAGGGAAAAGGCTGATCAACTGCAGGCACTGCCGCAGCACATTGGGAAGCGAAGTATCATCTGCCCTGTCGTCATAAGAATACAGCGTCAGTACACTGCGGGCCAGGGTATTCATCATATCCTTGCTGGGTGCCTTCATGATGATGTCCCGGACAAAGCTGGTGGGCAGACTGCGGTAGAAAATAAGCAGGTCCGAAAATTCCTTGAGCTGCTCCTGCGTAGGGAGCTCTCCGAATAAAAGCAGATACGTAATTTCCTCAAAGCCGAAACGATGCTCTGCAACGCACCCGTTGACCAGGTCCTCTACATTGTATCCCCTGTAGAAAAGCTTGCCGTAATCCGGCACACTGACGCCGTCTACGATCTTGGAGGCGCGAACGTCCGAAATGTGGGTCAGTCCTGCCAGGACGCCCTTTCCGTGCACATCCCGAAGGCCTCTTTTTACGTCATAGCGGGTAAAAAGCTCCGGATCGATGGCATCCGCCGTGACGGCCCGGTTGGCCAGTTTCATGATCTCCGGTGTAATTTCCGAGTAAACGTTGATATTAGTATCTGTCAAATAGATCACTCCTTATCAAAAGAATTTCTTATCTGCGCTGCGAATACTGAAAAGATAGAGAATAACGATGATGGTAAAGAAAATGGTGATCGCCAGATCCACGACCCAGCTGTACTCAAAATCAAGTCCCAGAAGACTCCAAATGCCGGCCGCGATCACCACCGCGCCCATGAGAAAGGTGCGCAGGAACATGTATTTGATAAATCCCTCCTTATCCTTGACCTGTCCCACGTGGCGGTTCTGATTCATCATGATGCTCTTGGTGATCTTGCCCTGCGTCTTCATGATGATGGCTGCGTAGAGGATATAGGCACCCGCGAGTACCAGAAAAACCCCGAAAAATTCCATTCTGCTTTGTCCTTCCTGACTGATAGAGCATAACCTCCCGCTGCCGGGATCGAAAATCCGCTGCCGGGAGGTTATGTCCATCATTATAGCATTGATGTATCTGTGCTGTATCGTTTTTTATGTTTTTTTTATAAACCAAGGAATTTCTTAACTTCTGCTTCCATCTGCTCCTTGTCGCAGACGATGTTGTGGCGGATCTCGGCGCCTCTAAGGCTGTTTACTGCCTCCGGCACGGCTACGCCGGCGGTCTTTGCCAGCTTGTCTGCCAGATCCAGATCCGGGATATCCTCGTACTGATCCAGTGCCTTCATGACAGCGCCCTCAAACTTGAAGGGGCTGGCCGTGGAGGCGATGACGCTGGGGGTGTGATCCCCTGTATCTTTTACATAAGAATTGTATACGAAACGTGCCACTGCGGTATGAGGATCGATGACATAGCCGGTCTCCTCATACAGGCTTCTGATGGCTTCTGCAGTCTGTGCTTCATCTGCATAGCCGCCGTAGAAATCAGCCAGCTTCTCTCTCATCTGGGCTGTGATCTCATAGCTGCCTTCGCCGGAGAGCTGCTTCATATAAGCAGCGTCTGCAGCGGCATCATTGCCTGCAATGTGATAGATCAGACGCTCCAAGTTGCTGGAGATCAGGATATCCATGGAAGGAGAGCTGGTCAGGACGAACTCTCTGTTCTTGTCATAGACACCGGTCTTAAAGAAATCAAACAGTACCTTATTGGCATTGGAAGCGCAGATCAGCTTGTGCACCGGCACGCCCATCTTGCCTGCGTAGTAAGCAGCTAGGATATTGCCGAAGTTGCCGGTGGGCACTACAAAGTTCACCGGATCACCGTCCTTGATCCGCTCCTCTTTCAGCAGTCTGGAATACGCATAGCAATAGTAAACGATCTGCGGCACCAGTCGGCCGATATTGATGGAATTGGCAGAGGAGAACTGGAATCCCTTCTGTGCCATGAGTTCCTTCATGGCCGGATCGGTAAAGATCTTCTTGACGCCGGTCTGGGCATCGTCAAAATTGCCGTGAATGCCGATGACGCAGGTGTTGTCTCCCTTCTGGGTGACCATCTGCCGCTCCTGGATGGCGGAAACACCGTTCTTAGGATAAAAGACGATGATCTTTGTGCCGGGCACATCAGCAAAGCCGGCCAGGGCTGCCTTACCGGTATCGCCGCTGGTGGCGGTGAGGATGACGATCTCCTTCTCCTCGTGGTTCTTTCTGGCTGCCGTGATCATCAGATGCGGCAGGATCTGCAGCGCCATGTCCTTAAAGGCGATGGTCGGTCCGTGGAAAAGCTCCATATAGTAAGCGCCGTCAGCCTCTGCAAAGGGAACGATCTCCTCGGTATCAAACTTGCTGTCATAGGCCTTATTGATGCAGTCCCGCAGCTCCTCTTCGGTATAGTCTGTCAGCATGAGCTTCATCACTTCGTAAGCCACATCCTGATAGGACATCCGGGAAAGCTCCTCCATGGTGCGGTCAAGCTTTGGCAGCTGCACCGGTACGAAAAGACCGCCGTCCTCCGCCAGGCCCTTTAAAATAGCCTGCGAAGCCGGGATCGGTGCACTGCTGCTTCTGGTGCTTTTATATAGGATCTGTTCCATTTTAATCTCCATTTCTGAGCAGCTGTACCGTCAAAAGGGACGAGACATCTGTCTTTCCGATGTCTGTCTGCCTTTCCTGCTGTCTGTCTTGCTCCGTACAGACCGCTGCCTGCCGCAGCAGGCCCGGTACAGTTTTCACTGATCTGTTTATATCGCGGTAATAGACGCATTCCGCTGTATCCGCCCTGCCTTTTTTTGTCAAAGCAGAACGTATCTGAAATTATAGCACATACACGCCGCCGTGGGCAACGCTTAACCTAAAGCCGACTTTTGCGGACTTTGCCTCATAGACCACACCTTCCTTCATGGCAAAGGCGCAGTCAAACAGGGCTTTAGGATCTGTCATCAGATCTCTGTTCCAGGCGCTGATATCCGTTAGCTTTCCTTCTTCCAGTGTGCCGATCTCCTTATCCAGTCCCAGGATCCCGGCATTGATCCTGGCAGCCGCCTCCAGGAGATTTATTTATCCTTGGGCATCAAAAGGATCACGGATCTTTCCTTTTTGATACCGAAGGGTCTCGGCATGGTAAAGTGATCTAAAAGCGGCGTGGTCAGATTGCATACCAGCAGTGCAAAGACGCAGGCATTTTCTGTGATGCCGCCGATACGAAAAACAGCCGTCAGGATACCGAACAAAAGTCCGTAAAGTACACGTCCGTGGATGGTCACCGGACTGGTACTGTAATCTGTCGCCATAAAAATCGCTGTAAAGAGAAAACATCCGCCCATGATCTGGGCTGCCAGATAAGCAGGATCAAAGCCGCTGCCTCCCCAAACTCCCGTCACAGCCGCAAAGGATAAAAGAGCGGATGCGGGAATGCGCAGGTCGATGACACCGGCAAGCAGCAGAAAGCAAAGTCCTGCCAGGATCGCGATCACCGACCCGGTGCCGAAGCACCCGGCGCAGTCTCCGAATACCATGGCCTTTAGATCAATGGTATTGCCCCCGGCCAGCTGTGTTAACGGTGTCAGGGCATTGTAGCTGCCTCTGGAATAATCCTCCATCTGCTCGCGAAAGAAAAGGAGCAGCACCAGTTTTCCTGTCATGGCCGGATTCAGGAGATTTCGGCCGATGCCTCCGAATGCCATCTTGACCGGCCCTATGGCCACCAACGCGGCAATGACCGGAAAATACCACGGCACCGCCGGCGGCAGGATCAGTCCTATGAGAAATCCTGTCACTGTCGCGGAATAGTCAAAAATCGTAATGGGCTTCCGGGCCAGCACTTCAAATAAAAGCTCCGTCCCCACTGCCGTCAGGACCCCTAACCCGATCAGCAGAAGGGGCCGCAGTCCATAATAATATAAACCGGCACCCAAAGCCGGCAAAAGGGATAAGATCACCAGAAACATGATATTTCCGGTGGTCAATGCCGACCGTATATGAATGCCAAGGTCTTTTTCCTCGTTCATAGTTACCTCTATATATATCTCTTTGCGTAATCTCCTGCCAGTTCCGCATCCTGCAGGATCTCCCTTCGCATACTGCCGATTCCGGCGGAAAGCGGTCTGTTGGCGGGACATACATAGGCACAGCACCCACAGTCGTTGCACTCGAGGCCCCCTCTGGCGATAAAGTCCTTTTTCTGTCCCTTTTCCACGGTCCTGTAGATCTCTACCGGCACCAGACGGTTCGGACAGGCGCTGACGCAGCGGCCGCACCGTATGCAGGCACTTTCCTTCATCTCTCCTGCCCTGTCCCTGCTCAGACAGATCAGGCTGGAGGAGCACTTTGTCACCGGTACATCCAGATTCTGCACATTCTGTCCCTGCATGAGACCGCCTATGACCTGCAGGGCAGGCTTGCAGCGAAGGCCTCCGGCCTGCTGCAGAAGCGTCTCATAGGAGGTACCGATCCGCACCCGGAAATTCCGGGGACTGACTACCGCATCACCGCTGACGGTAATGATTCTGGTCAGCAAAGGCTCCTGGATCATCACCGCCTGGTTGATGGCGGCCATGGTATCCACATTCAGCACCAGAACGCCGATCTCTGCCGGCAGCATCTTGGCATTCAACGTCCTGCCGGTCACCGCATAGATCATCTGCCGCTCTGATCCCTGGGGATATTTGCCTCTGGCATGCTTCACCAGGATCCACGGTTCTTCTTTGGTATAGCGGCGCAGCATATTATAGCAGGCTTCGTATTCTTCATTGACGGCGATCACGCCTCTGGCTCTGGGAAAAAGGATATGCAGGATCCGCAGCGCATTCACGATCTTTGCCGGATTTTCCAGCATTCTGCGGTAATTGGCTGTCTCGTAGGGCTCACACTCCGCGCCGTTGACGATGATATAGTCGATGCGGCACCCCGGCGGCACCTGAAGCTTCACATGGGTAGGCAGCCCTGCGCCGCCCATTCCCACGATCCCGGCATCCCGGATGGCGGAAAGGATCGTCTCCTTTCGCAGCCCCTCCATTCGCCTCGGCGCCGGATATTCTATTTCCTCATAGCGATGGTCATTTTCGATCAGGATGCAGTCCGCCGTCGTACCGTCTGCCAGCATCCGCGGCTCTATTCTCAGCACCGTGCCGGAGATGGAGGCATGAAGTCTGGCGCTGACTTCTCCGTCCGCCACGGCAATGCACTGCCCTGTCAGAACTCTCTCTCCTATCCTGACTACAGGTACAGAAGGATTTCCTATATGCTGTTGCAGCGGAAAGCTTAATATATCTCCCGGCAGTATAGTTCTTATTTCCAGTCCCTTTGTCAGTTCTTTGCCGGTATAAGGCTGTATCCCGCCGGCAAATGTATATTTGGCCATTCTGTTCCCCATTCCTCGCTGTGACATATTCCGTTGTCACCGCACTTTTTTCATTATATAATAGGGAATCAAGTGAAACAAGGGGGACTGTCTATGCGCATCATTGATAAAACACTGCATGATTCTGCACCGGCTTATGCGCTGCAAAGGATCGCACCTTTAACAGAATACTTATTTCTGGATATAGAGACCACCGGCCTTCGCCCGGAAAACGGCACCATCTACCTTATTGGATGCATCTATTATGACAGCGAAGAATACCAGCTTCGCCAGTGGTTTGCCGAAAAAGAAGAGGAAGAAGGAGACATTCTGGCCGCCTTTCTTGCCTTTGCCGGCTCTTTCCGTCACCTGATCCATTACAACGGTAATCGATATGCCATCCCTTTTCTGCAAAAGAGGATCGCCTTCTACGGACTTAAAAATGTCCTGGCCGGCATGGATTCCCTGGATCTGTATCCCATTGCCAGACAGATGCGGGGGCTCCTTGGGATCGCCGACTGCAGCCAGCTGACACTGGAAAACTATTTTGATACCGGACGTGTGCAGTCGGAAAGCAGCAAGGATCTCACCGGCGCCTATCAGGATTATATTCTGTCGGCCTCCGATAAAGATCTGACTCTGCTCCTGTCCCACAACGAGGCAGACCTTCGGGGTCTTCTGCCCCTGACAGGGCTGATCTGCTATCACGATCTTATGGAGCAGGAGCTCACCGTCAATAAGGCGCAGGCCAATTATTATGACGATTACACCAGCCATGCCAGAGAAGAGGTACTTCTCTTCTTTACGCTGCCTGCGTCCCTGCCGCGGCCCATCCAGGGCACAGCCGACCACTGCTTTATGAAGGCAGAAGGCAATAAAGGCGTTCTGAAGATTCCGCTGCAGACCACGGAGATGAAGTACTTCTACGCCAACTACAAGGACTATTACTACTTCCCGAAGGAAGATATGGCCATTCATAAATCCATCGCCTCCTTTACGGAAAAGTCCCACAGAGAGCAGGCCGCTGCCGCCACCTGCTATACCCGCAAGACGTCCTCCTACCTGCCCCAATGGGATCTGTTCCGGGAGCCCTTCTTTAAGCGCAGCTATGAGGATAAGAATCTGTTCTTTGAGATGACCGATGCCGTAAAAAAGGACCGGGAATTTCTCTCCCGGTATGCCACCTATGTGTTCCGGCATATCTGCAGTGCACTGCGTAAAGGATGATGAATTTAAAAAAGCCTGTGACCAGTTGCTTCAAATGGTCACAGGCTTTTTAAATGTTCATAATGAAATGTCCGGTTCCTGCTGGGTAATGCAATGAATATTGCCGCCGCCGTAGACGATCTCCCGGGTATAGACGCCCACTACCTTTCGCTCCGGGAAGATTTCCTGCAGCTGGGCAAGAGCCAGACTGTCATTCTCATCCCCGTATTGCGGCACGATGACACCGCCGTTGACCAGCAGGAAATTGGCATAGGATGCGATGCACAGATCCCCGGTCCTGCGCTCCTTGGCATCCCGGCTGTGATCGATGGCATAGTCCTCGCCGATGTAGACAGGCTTCCGTGGACAGCAGAGTTTGTGAATCTTAAAACGTCGTCCTCTGGCATCCTGCATTTCTTCCAGCCGTCTCTGGGCATCCTTGGCCGCCTCATAAAAAGGATGGGTCGGATCCTCCGTGTCAATGCAAATCACTTCCCCGGGTCTTGCAAAGCAAGCCACATCGTCCACATGGCCATTGGTCTCCTCCGGATCGATGCCGTCTCCCAGCCACAGTACCTTATCCGCACCCAGGTATTCCTTTAACTTTTCTTCGATCTGTGCCTTTGAAAGGTGAGGATTCCGTCCTTTGCTGAGCAGGCACATCTCTGTGGTCAGCACCGTTCCTTCTCCGTCTACATGGAAAGATCCGCCCTCCAGCACGAATCCTTCCGTCCGGTAGGAATCTGCTCCGGCCAGTTCTGCGATTTTTTCTGCCACCCTGTCATCCTTATCCCAGGGAAAAAACAGGCCGTCCTTCAGTCCGCCCCAGGCATTAAAGGTCCAGTCACAGGCCCGCAGGGATCCCCCGTCATTTACGAGGAAGGAGGGACCGCTGTCCCTGGCCCAGGCGTCGTTGCTGGAGATCTCCACCACCCGGATATCCTCCAGCAGCATAGCACGGCAATTCTCATATTGTCTGTCCGATACTCCCATGACCACCGGTTCAAAGGCAGCGATAGCCTTTGCCACTTCTGCATAGGCGCGCTGGGCCGGCTTTGCTCCATCCCGCCAGGTATCCGTCCGCTCCGGCCAGAGCATATAGACGCGCTTTTGGGGCTCAAATTCCCCCGGCATGCGATAACCGTCCTGCTTTGGTGTCGTTCCTGTGATCCTCTTTGCCATATTTACCTCCTATGCTGCTTGCTGCGGCAGCGCGAAGGGAATTTCGCGAAGACGAATTCCCTGATGCGATCCCGAATTGATGACGTATACGGCATCAATTCGCGTTTGAAAGATATGCCTTCAGGCATTTCTTTCAAACTTTCCTCCTTATGCCGCTGCTTGCAGCGGCAACGCGAAGGGAATTTCGCGTAGGCGAATTCCCTGATGCGATCCCGAATTGATGACGTATACGGCATCAATTCGCGTTTGAAAGAAATGACATCAGGCATTTCTTTCAAACTTCTCTCTGTTCTTTCAATTGATCAATCACAAAAATGCAAACTGGTAATCCGTGCATCATTTTTCTGTATCTTTTATGAAATCAGTGCTATATTCTTAGGCAGGCGCTGTATGTTTTATCTGCATGCATTATCTAACTGCATTGCCTGTATGCTTACACGAGTGCATTGCCTGTGCTCTTTATTTTCCTGTATTGCTGTACTGTTTACTGTCAGCAGAACTATCCGCTATAAAAACGAAAATGGAGATTTTCTATGCTTTCCGTACACTGGAATGAAAATGAACAAAAGGAATTTCAGGACTGCCTGCAGGGCTGGAACGATACCCCTGCAGCCCTTTCCATGAAAAACTATATCCAGCACGGCAGGGTCACCACCTATGACCACTGTATGTCCGTGGCCAGACTCTCCTATCTCATGAATCGCCGCATGCACCTGCATGCCGATGAGACCAGCCTGGTGCGGGGCGCCTTTCTCCACGATTTCTATCTCTACGACTGGCACCACTGCCGGGAGCAGGTCGGCCGCTGGCACGGCTTCAAGCACCCCGGCATTGCCCTGCAGAAGGCCGATGCACTCTATTCCTTAAATGACACAGAGCGAAAGATCATCCGCAGCCACATGTGGCCCCTGACCATCCATGTCCTCCCCACCTGTCGGGAAGCGGCCGTGGTCTGCATCGCAGATAAACTCTGCTCCACCAAGGAAACACTACTTAAGAGATAAAGAAAAGGACACCCATGGTCACCTGTCAGCTTTGACAGTTCCCTGTGTGTCCTTTTCTTCGGATTATATCTGTTTTTCGAAGGTGATTCAACTGTTTTTCACTTGATCAGCTGTTTTCAAATACCCCTGCCACATCCTGCAGATACTTTCTTATCGTCAGGTGCTGGGGACAGGCTCTCTCGCACTGACCGCAGCCGATACAGGCGCTGGCTTTGCCGAAGTTTTCCGTCAGTCTGTCGTAGTAGGAGCCCTGAGAGGTCCATCCCTTCTCCGGTGACTCCTGCTTTTCTGCGTTATAAAGAGAGAAGTATCGGGGGATGGGAATATTCATGGGACAGCCGTCCGTGCAATAGGAGCAGCCGGTGCAGGGGATCGCGATACCTCCGTTGATGGTGCGCACGGCCTGCCGGATCAGGGCGAGTTCCTCCTCATTGAGGGGCTTAAAATCTGCCATGAATCCGGTATTGTCCAGCACCTGTTCCATGTTGCTCATGCCGCTCAATACCAGGCTGACACCGGGCTGACTGGCCGCAAAGCGGATGGCCCAGGAAGGAATGGACATATCCGGCGCATAGGCCTTATAACTCTTCTCCACCTCTGCCGGCAGCTTTGCCAGGGTGCCACCCTTTACCGGTTCCATGACGATCACCGGTTTGCCGTGCTTGGCTGCCACCTCGCAGCACTTTCGCGACTGGATGCTGACGCTGTCCCAGTCCAGGTAATTCACCTGCAATTGCACGAATTCCATTTCCGGATGCTCTGTCAGGACCTGATCGAGGAATGCAGCATCATCATGGAAAGAAAAGCCGATATGTCTGACCAGCCCCGCCGCCTTTTTCTCTCTGATCCAGGTAAAGCAGTCCAGGTCGTTGTAGATCTTATAGTGATCCTTACCGATGTCATGGATCATATAATAATCGAAATAAGAAACACCGGTCTTTCTCATCTGCTCGTTAAAGAACTTATCTCTGTCTTCCTTTGTCTTGATAAATCCCGCATGGAGCTTAGTAGTAATGGTAAAGCTGTCTCTGGGATGGCGGTCCACCAGCGCTTCCTTCACCACATTTTCGCTGCGAAAATTGCAGTACATCCAGGCGGTGTCGAAGTAGGTAAATCCTCTCTCCAGAAAGGTATCTACCATCTTATTGGTCAACGCCATGTCGATACTGCCGCCGTCATCCGGATCAGTAAGCGGCAACCGCATCAAGCCAAAGCCCAGTTTTTTATCTGTCTTGAATAATTCCATGTTTACCTCTCCCGTGCCGCTGTTTTACAGCGGCACCACGAAGGGAATTTCGCGAAGGCGAATTCCCTGATGCGATCACGAATTGATGACGTCTACGGCATCAATTCGTGTTTGAAAGTAATGCCATCAGGCATTTCTTTTTTCAAACTTACACCTTTCTGCAATTTGTGTCTCTGTCATGCCTTATTTCGACACAGATTATATAACCCGACCATGCCCAGGACGGTGCAGCATGGCATTAGTTTCTTGAAAAGGATACTAATTGCCTCTCTGTCAGATTTCTCTTTGCAAAACCTCCCTGCAAGTAAAATTTTAAAAATCAAAGATGCTTGTTGCTCTTTCCCCTGTTACATTCAAAACAAAGTGTCCAAAGGTTACTCATTTCTGTTTTTCCGCCTTTTGAAACAGGAATTTTATGATCCACCTCGAGTTTTACACCATCCTCTTGCACTCTTCCGCAAATACAGCATCGATAATGATCCCTCCGCATAACCTTGAACCGTAAGCTCGGCGACATCTGGCTTCGCTCATATTGTGCTGTGGATTGATATTCCTCAAAATTCCTTCTCCTGTTTTTTTCCTCCTCCAGCATTTGAAAGCATTGCCCTTGATTATAAATTCTGTGATTATAATAGTGATTTCTTCCCCGCGGGGATGTGTAGCTCCATTCC